>NZ_SMKQ01000086.1 GCF_004348995.1 Nonomuraea terrae | reverse complement strand
CAGCGCGGTCAGTTCCGTATCCCAGGACACGACAAGATCGTAGGTCAGAGCGCATGTCACGCACTGACGATGAAGCAACTACATCCCGTGGCGGAGCCAAACGAATCAAGATCTACGGATGTAGTACCTGCGACCACTGCCATATCCAACGCACCTTGCGAACCACTGCTATTCCCACACACCCCTGAGACTGTTGCTATTCCAACGAAGACTCAGACCATCACTATATCGGGGACAGCCTGCAAACCACCGCACCCCGGATCACCGGCACCCCGCACCCCCGCACCCCATACTCAGCAACGCATACCCAGCAACAAAGGCCGCGAGCCCACAGGCCGAACTTACTGAATTGCACAAAACCAGCGACGCGATGAGCTGCCGTCAACTCTGGACTTCAACACCCACCCACATCGCATAAAGCTTCCACACCCGACAAAGCCTCAAAACAGGTCCTAGTCACACATGTGCGCCCCTGCCATCCCGCGGATCTTTCGCGCACCGGGCCATCAACACTCGACCGGCACCTTCTGCGTACAGCCCGGATATGAAAGATTCTCCTTATGACTGATGTGCGAGTCGTCTTCCGTAAGTACGGCGGCGCATTGCACTGGCATCATCCGGGCCGCCTGCTCGGGGAGGACGAGCACGGCGTCTGGGTGGAAGTGCCGGGCGGAACGGTAGCCCGCAAAGGCGACGACGGCCCGCTCATCACCTGGGAGACAACAACGATCATGCTGTTTCCTCGCAACGCCTGGTGGACTGCTTCGTTCAACACACCGCCCCACTGGAGCGAGATCTACGTCGACGTCACCACCATTCCGGAGTGGAGGGATGACGAGGTGACCATGCTCGACCTCGACCTGGACGTGATCCGCATGAGAGACGGACGACTGATACTCGACGACGAAGACGAATTCGCTCTCCATCAAGTGCTGCTGAATTATCCACCCGATTTGATCATGCAAGCTCAGAGAACCGCGCAATGGCTGATGAATGCAGTGGGACACGGGAAAAGCCCATTCGGCGGCGCGCACTTGGCGTGGCTGTCGAAAGCAACAGGAAAATTTTAACACGGGAACGGAGAGTGACGGAGCCCCGCCTAAAACCTGACATCACCCAGCAGCCGAGACCAATCCACTCTCATAAGCCGCAATAACCAGCTGCGCCCGATCCCGGGCCTCCAACTTGGCCAGCAAGCGAGTGATGTGCGTCTTCACCGTGGCAAGGCTCAGCTGCAGCTCCGCCGCTATCTCCCCGTTCGACAAGCCACGAGCGATGAGCATCAGCACTTCCCGCTCCCGTTCGGTAACCCCGTCCAAGCCTTTCAGTCGGGGTTGCGCGGGAGTGCGGGCGAACTCCTCAATAAGCCGGCGCGTCACCGTAGGAGCCAGCAATGCCTCGCCACTCGCGACCACCCGAATGGCGGCGAGCAGATCAGCAGGCGGCGTATCTTTCAGCAAAAACCCACTGGCGCCGGCCCGAAGTGCATCGTAAACGTACGCATCGAGATCGAACATCGTCACAACAAGGATCCGCGCGACATCCTTGATACGACGAGTAGCCTCAATACCATCCATTTCCGGCATTCGTACGTCCATAAGCACCACGTCCGGACGCTGCTCCAACACCACCGAAACGGCCTCGACGCCAGTCGCCGCCTCACCCACCACCTCCAGGTCGGGCTCGGAGTCGACCAGCACTGTGAAACTCCCCCTCAGCAACGCCTGATCGTCGGCCACCACCACCCGAATCACGACACCTCCTGATAGGGCAACGTCGCGAAGACCCGGAATCCCCGCCCGCGCAGACTCCCGGCTTCGAACACGCCGCCGTACATCGTGACCCGCTCCCGCATCCCGATCAGACCATGCCCGGCACCGTCAGCGGCCGGCGAACACCTCCCCCGCCCGTCATCGACGACCTCGATCCGGACCTGTTTCCCGTCGGCCACCACCGACACTCGGCAGTGCGCCGGCAGGGCGTGCTTGACCACGTTGGTGAGCGCCTCCTGCACGATGCGATAGACCGACAGCCCCAAGCCGTCGGGCAGCCCGTCCCACTCCCCGCTCTCGGACTGGCCCGCACGGTGACGGGCTTCGACGTGGAGCTCGAACTCCACCTCGACCCCCGCCTGCCTGACCCGCTCGACCAATTGCTGAATCCCCGCCGGGCCGGGCGCGGGCACAAGGTCAGGAGCCGCCGTGGATCTGAGCACGCCGAGCAGATGACGCATCTCGACCAGGGCACTCCGGCTTGCGGTCTCGATGACGCGCAGGGCGTCGTGCGCCTCCTCTGGTTTGGTGGCCATGACGTGATTGGCGACCCCGGCCTTGACGGCGATCAGCCCCACGCTGTGCGTGACCACGTCGTGCAACTCGCGGGCGATGCGTAGCCGCTCGTCGGTCACCGCCTGCGCCGCCATCCGTTCGGCCTCACGGGCGGCGTAGAACCTGCGCTCCCGCACGGCCCGACCGACCGTCCAGGCTCCGCCCAGAGCCGCGATGCCGAGAAGCGGCTGGTCGATGTGGAGCAGCCAGTCGGGAGCGGTGTCTCGAGGCGTGCCCGCCACCGTCAGGGCGAGGACGGTGCTCAGGCTCACCACACCGATGGCCGACGTCGGGACCGCGGGGCCGAGCTTGTCGGACAGCGCGACGATGTAAAGGGCGTACGCGGGCGCGATGTAGGCGAAACCCACGGCGCCGATCACTGCGGCGAAGACGGCGAACACGAGCGTCAAGCAGAAGACAGGCAGCGGCCACAGGCGGCGCGCGGCCAGGGGCAGGCCCAGCCCGAGCGGAAGGGCGATCCGGGCCCACGGCGGCAGTGCGGTGGCGTGGACGGTCACGGTGAGGAACACGAACGCCAAGCACATCCCGGCCACCGCATCCAGCGTGACGAGCTGGCGACGGCTCAGGGGCCTGGCGAAGAAGGGATACGTGTCGGCCACGCGTTGAACCGTAGCGCCGAAGCGGAGCTCGCACGTCAACCCAGGGTTTGACCTTGAAGTTCCAACCGTGGTCCGACGCGCCGGCGGCCCGCCGCCCGGCATCCTCTACGGCGTGATCGAACTCCACCACCTCACGAAGCGCTATGGCAGCACCCTCGCGGTACACGACCTGTCCTTCACGGTCCAGCCCGGCCACGTGACCGGCTTCCTCGGGCCCAACGGCGCGGGCAAGTCCACGACGTTGCGCCTGATCCTCGGCCTCGATGCGCCGACCTCCGGCCAGGCGCTCGTCAGCGGGCGCCGATACGCCTCGCTCCGCAGGCCGATGCGTGAGGTGGGCGCGCTCCTCGACGCGGGCGCCGTTCACGGCGGGCGCAGTGCCTACGACCATCTGCTCTGCCTGGCCCGCACCAACGACATCGGGTCGAGACGCGTGGCCGAGGTGCTCGACCAGGTGGGGCTGGGCGGCGTGGCGCGCAAGCGCGTGAGTGGGTTCTCCCTCGGCATGAAACAGCGGCTCGGCATCGCCGCCGCGTTGCTGGGCGATCCGGGTGTGCTGATGTTCGATGAGCCGGTCAACGGCCTCGATCCCGACGGCGTGCGGTGGATCCGTGAGCTGATGCGCTCACTCGCCGCGCAGGGCCGGACGATCCTGCTCTCCAGCCATCTCATGAGCGAGATGGCTCTCACCGCCGACCGCATCGTCATCGTCGGCCGCGGCAGGCTCGTCGCAGAGGCCACGGTGACGGAGCTGACGGCCCGCCATCACTCGCTCGAAGACGCCTACCTGGCGCTGACCGCCGGCAGCGTCCAGTACGGAGGCGCCCGATGACAGCGGTCTTTTCCTCCGAATGGCTCAAGTTGCGCTCGGTGGCGTCCACCTATCACGCGATGGCGACCGCTGCTCTGCCCATAGTCCTCGGCATCGTGTGGACGCTTTACGCGACCGGCCTCGCCGACGAGCGCGGCAGCGTGCGCGCCGCCGCTCCGGAGCAGGGATTCCTCCCTCTCCTCCAGATGAGCCTCGCCGTGCTCGGAGTGCTCACCATCACGTCCGAGTACGCCACGGGCACCATCCGCACGAGCCTGGTCGCCGTGCCGAAACGCGGGACCTTACTCCTGGCCAAGAGCGGCGTCGTCGGTCTGACCATGTTCCTGGCGGCCCACGTGATCCTCTTCGTCACCCATGCGACCAGCCGTCTGATGGCGGGCGATCGCTACCTGGGCTTCAACGAGGCGTCGTTCGCCGACGAGTTGCCGATGTTGCTCGCCTCGGGTCTGTCAGCGACCGCGCTGGCGTTGGTGGGGCTCGGCCTCGGCGCTGTGATCAGGTCGACGGCAGGAGCGATCGTGTCGGTCATCGCGCTGCTCTTCGTGCTGCCCGGCATCGCCGTCTACCTGCCGCCGCCCTGGAACACACGCGTCTCGACGCTTCTCCTGCCCAACCTCGTGCCGCAGATCGCGGACGAACGGCTCTCGTCCCGTCTGGGCGACGGTTTCCTGCCGCCGTGGGCCGCACTGGCCCTGCTGTTCGCCTACCCCGTCGTCACCCTCGCCATCGGCTCTTACACCCTCAGGCGGAGAGACGCATGACCTCGCCCACCGACACCCACTCCAAGCTGCCCGAAAACCCTCTCACCTTCGCCCCGGCGCATCGACAGGGAGTGCACGCGTCAGTGAGTCGGAGCAGAAGCTCAACGCCGTGGCGCCCGGCGATGAGCGCAGATGTTGTTCTCCTCACGCCTCGGGCCAATGCATTGGCGATGACCATCTACGCCGAACGGATGTCCGCATGAGCGTTCTCACCTCCGAATGGCTGAAAATCCGCTCGGTCCGCTCGACCCAGCTGATCCTCGGCCTCGGTCTTGGCACCGTCCTGCTGGGCTTCGCACTCGCGGTGATGGCCGCCGGCATGTACGACGCCGCTCCCACCGAGAAGCAGCCGGGCGCCCGGATCGCGGACCTGGAGGAAGTGCTCGTCATCGTGCCCCAGCTCTGCCTGGGCATCCTCGGCACGCTGGCGATCACGTCGGAATACGCGACCGGACTGATCAGGACGAGCGCCACGATGGTCCCCCGTCGCTGGCCGATCGTGGCAGCCAAAGCGGCGATCGTGGGCGCGCTGGGCCTGGCCGTCGGCCTGCTGACGACGTTCGGCACCTACATCGTGAGCCGAGGGGTGCTCGGCGACCGCTTCTCCGGCGCGTACGCCGGCGCCTTCTCCGACCGGCTGCCGTTCCTGATCGCGCTCAGCCTCACCGTGCCGGCGTTCGCGCTGCTCGGCCTGGGGCTCGGCGCACTCCTACGCTCCACCGCCGGGGCGATCGCCATCATCGTCGGTCTCGTCTACGTGATCCCCATGGTCATCGGCAACATTCCGGAGCCCTGGAGCGAACGTCTCGGCTCTGTGATGATCGGCGCGCTCCCGCGCCAGCTCATCGGCGGCAGCAACGCTTCTTCGGTGTACGGCTCGCTCCTGCCACCGGCGCTGGCGGCCGTGTGCCTGGTCGCCTACGCAGCCGTTCCCCTGCTTGCCGCCATGTGGCTGATCCGCCGAAAGGACATTTGACCGACGTGCGCACACGACAGCCCAGCAGGGGAGGACAGGCCGGCCCCACGGGCAACGGGGGCCGTTGGATGTCCGGCCTTCCTCGGGTACGGCAGGCCGAGCTGCCTGCCGTACCGTCGGGAGGGTCAGACCTCGAGTATCACCGGGATGATCATGGGTCGGCGGCGGTAGGTGTCGCTGACCCAGCGGCCCACGGTACGGCGCACCACCCGGCGGATCTCCTGCATGTCCACCACGCCGTCCGCGGCCTTCTCTTCAAGGGCTCGCTGGATCTGCGGGATGAACTCATCGAACTGCTGGGGGTCGATGCCCGATCCACGCGCGTGGATCTCGGGGCCGGCGGTGAGCTTGCCGGTGCTGGAGTCGACGACGACGACCACGGAGATGAACCCCTCGTCGCCGAGGATCCTGCGGTCCTTCAGCGAGGTGTCGGTGATCTCGCCCACCGACGAGCCGTCCACGTAGACGTAGCCGGCGTGCACGGCACCGACGATCTTCGCCCTGCCGTCGACCAGGTCCACCACGACGCCGTCTTCGGCGATCACGATGTGGTCGTCGGGCACGCCGGTGAGCGCTGCGAGCTTGGCGTGCGCGCGCAGGTGGCGCCACTCGCCGTGCACCGGCATGAAGTTCGAGGGCCGGGTCAGGTTCAGGACGTACAGAAGCTCACCCGCGGCCGCGTGACCGGAGACGTGCACCTTGGCGTTGCCCTTGTGCACGACCCGGGCGCCCCACCTGGTGAGCCCGTTGATGACCTTGTTGACCGCGGTCTCGTTCCCGGGCACCAGCGACGATGCCAGCAGCACGGTGTCGCCTTCGGCGATGCGGATCGGATGGTCACGGTTGGCCATCCTCGACAGCGCCGCCATCGGCTCGCCTTGCGAACCGGTGCAGACAAGCACTACGTCCTTCGGCGGCCATTCCTCGATGTCGCGCGCGTCGACGATCAGGTCCGGCGGCACCTTCAGATATCCGAGGTCCCGGGCCACGCCCATGTTGCGGACCATGGAACGCCCGACCAGAGCCACCTTGCGCCTATGCCGGGCGGCAGCATCCATGACCTGCTGGATGCGGTGTACGTGCGAGGCGAAGCTGGCCACGATGACCCGCTGCTCGGAGGTGCGG
The DNA here is from genome assembly GCF_004348995.1 of Nonomuraea terrae. GTDB lineage: Bacteria > Actinomycetota > Actinomycetes > Streptosporangiales > Streptosporangiaceae > Nonomuraea > Nonomuraea terrae. The sequence continues at coordinate 26,545 of NZ_SMKQ01000086.1, read as the reverse complement.
ATCACCTCGTCGATGACCGGCCCGATCTCCCGCTCACTGGTGACGAAGCCCGGCACCTCGGCGTTGGTGGAGTCGGACATCAGCAGATCGACGCCCTCTGTACCGAGCCGGGCGAAACCGCCCAGGTCGGTGAGACGGCCGTCGCTCGGCAGCTGGTCCATCCGGAAGTCGCCGGTGTGCAGCACAATGCCCGCCGGGGTCCTGATGGCCACGGCGAGCGCGTCGGGGATCGAGTGGTTGACGGCGAGGAACTCGCAGTCGAACGGCCCGAAGCGGTGCCGCTCTCCCTCGACGACCTCGTGTTTGGTCGGCTGGATCCTGTGCTCGGTGAGCTTGGCCTCGATCAGGGCAAGCGTGAGTCTGGAGCCGATGAGCGGAATGTTGCGCCGCTCACGCAGAAGGTACGGCACCGCCCCGATGTGGTCCTCGTGGGCGTGCGTGAGGACTACGGCTTCGATGTCGTCGAGCCGGTCCCTGATGTATTCGAAATCGGGCAGGATGAGGTCGACGCCCGGCTGGTCGGGCTCGGGGAACAACACCCCGCAATCGACGATCAGCAGGCGACCCTCATATTCGAAGACGGCCATGTTCCTGCCGATCTCCCCCAACCCGCCGAGCGCAACGATGCGCAGGCCGCCTTCAGGCAGCGCGGGTGGGGGGCCAAGCTCAGGATGCGGATGGCTCATGCCTGGCCCCCACGGTCAGATCGTGTTCTCAAAACTTCTGGTTCCTCCCCATTCCTATGCGTCTGTCAATTTCACCCCGCCGGCCACCAGGCAAGCACGCAGCTCGGCGATTTGCTTTTCCGTTGCTTCCACGAGCGGAAGCCGTACTGGACCGACCGGCATCCCCACCATGCCCAGAGCGGCCTTCGCCATGATCGCGCCACCCGCACGGAGCATGATGCCGTCGACCACGGGAGCCAGCTGGCTGTTGATCGCCCGCGCCTCCTCGACATCGCCACTCTGGAACAGGCGGATCATGCGCGCCAGCTCGGCGCCCACCACGTGTCCGACGACACTGACGAACCCGGCGGCGCCCAGCGACAGCCAGGCCAGGTTGAGCAGGTCGTCGCCGGAGTAGAAGGCGAGATCGGTCGAGATCATCACCTGGCTGGCGCCGAACAGGTCACCCTTCGCGTCCTTGACAGCCACGATGCGATCGTGCTGCGCCAGGCGGATCAACGTTTCCGTCTTGATCGGTACGCCGCTCCGCCCCGGGATGTCGTAAAGCATCACAGGAAGGTCGGTTGCATCGGCGACAGCGCTGAAGTGCCGATACAGGCCCTCTTGCGGCGGCTTGTTGTAGTAAGGCGTCACCACCAGCAGGCCGTGCGCACCGGCACGTGCCGCCTGTTTCGCGAGCTCGACGCTGTGGCGCGTGTCGTTGGTGCCCGCCCCTGCCACAACGGTCGCGCGATCGCCGACCGCCTCGACAACGGCGCTGACGATGCGCTGCTTCTCGTCGTCCGAGGTGGTGGGCGACTCACCGGTCGTCCCGTTGACGATCAAACCGTCGTTACGCTGCTCATCCACCAGATAGGTGGCAAGACGTCGCACAGCCGCATCATCGACCTCACCGTTGGGCGTGAACGGCGTGACCATCGCAGTCAGCATACGGCCGAAGGGTGCGTCGGTGGTTCCTGTAGGCGATGCCATAGTGGGAACGGTACCCGGATTCGGAAATCCATTGGACGCCGCCACCCCGCTTTGCCTGCCTCGTACCGGTTTTTGCTCCCTTTTCCCTGCATCGAGACGGCCGACGTTCCGGTCGCCGGAGAGTCGCAGGAGACACGTCACACCACAGCGCTCACAGAGTTCCCGGCAAGGTCATCGATGACAGGGCTCCCCTACGAGCCTGCCGATCCGTACCGGGCGAGCTACCTGGGCTTCGAGCGAATACGAGCTGCATATGGGCGATGCCGCGCCACCGCGCTCAGCCACGGAGAAGTCCCCTCCCATGAGCTCGAGCTGCTTCGGAGGAAGCCAGGGGAACTCCGCCCAAGCCAAGCGCTGGGTCTTTGGCGCCCGGCTGCCGCTCGAATCGTAGGTGGCCGTCCCACCACCTCTGAGCCCCTATGCCTACGAAGGACGATCAACGTGTGGGCGTCTGACAACACAACGGCGGGTGCCGCGCTTTGGCGATGTCAGGTGCGAAGGAACCGTTTCAAGACGGCAGTTGCAGCGCGATTAAGAAGGGAGACGTCAAGGGTGCCGAGCAGATCGACGTGAGCTTGGGAGACAGCAGACGCGTATGCGGCCAACACCATGCCTGGGCGTGGCATGAGGTTGACGGTATATCGTGACTGTCTCGCCACACAGCGTCACGGTGACCTGCCGCCAGACGTCGACCAAGGTGTTGCCCTGTGCTGCTCGTGGCCGCAGCAGGCATGGGAAGAGGCCGCCGATATGTGCTCGGGGGTACACACATCGACGACCTCTACCGGAGAATCGCTGCACCTTACGTCCGCGTTACAGAGTTTCTCCGATAATTTTCCGCCATTGCAAAGTTGGGGCTCCAGCCGTCATCGATGACGGTCGGTTACCTGCCGAATACGGCAACATGGGGCAACGCCTCACACGAACCCCCAGGGATGGACTAGTGGCCACCTCAGATCCGGTCTACCTGCGCGTCGTCGAAGACATCCGGCGACAGATCACCGACGGCACCCTTCCCCCCGGTGCGCCCATTCCCTCGCGGGCGCAGCTGACTCGCAAGTATCAGGTCGGCGAGACCGCAGCTCGTCACGCGCTACGCGTACTCGCGGGCGAAGGCCTCATCATCGGCCGGGTGGGCTCGGGCCATTACGTCAGGCAACGCCCAGACCTGACACCACTCCACCGCTGGCGATTCCTCGATCACCCTGCCCCGTTCGCCGCCGACCTGCAGTCTCAGGGCAGACGTGTGACATGGGACTGGCACAGCGAACCTGTGGAAGCGGGTCCTGTCGTCGCCAAGCGGCTACGCCTGCCGGAGTCGACCATGCTGACCAGAACGCGCTACGTCTACCGCGGCGACGGCAAGCCGCTCCAACTTGCCACCTCGTATGAGCCGCGGGAGTTCGCTCCCCACTCGGACGACGAACGACGAAGTGTCGTCGCGAGGTTGTACGCACACGGCATAAAGATCACTGAGATCGTCGAAAGCGTACACACCCGTGTTCCTCGTCCGGCGGAGAGCGATGCGCTTGATCTGGCGGCCGGCGTGCACGTTCTGCACGTCGAACGTACCCACTGGGCCGGCGATCGCCCCGTGGAGACGAGCGACATCGTCGTTCCAGGTGACCGATTCCGGGTCATGTACAGCATGCCCGTCTGAGCGTTAAGGGCTCCGGGCGGGCGCCTCCTCGCCCGGAGCGCTCACCGTGCCCTCACCACCTGTGCGCCCCTGCACTGGCGACGCCGTCCTCGATCGCCGTCGCCCCTGGCCGGCCAACGGTCGCCGTCCATGTCGCCACTCGCTCATCGGGCCCGTCCTACACCCGGGGCCCGATGCACGCCGGGCAACTCAGCTCTCCAGCGGAAGCCATTGCGGCCCGCGTCGGACCCGACCGGCCGGCCGATCTGGTCTCCGACGTCCGCCCTGGTGAGGAACACGACCCGACGTGTGCGAAGGCCGCCGTCGGGTGATGGCGGCGCTCGAGCAAGCCGCCGCCGTGGGCATGCCGACCCTGACCGGCCTGGGCTATGAGGGGCTGGCCGGACCCGGGCGCGAATACCGGTCAAAAGCCGCGAATGCCGGTCAAAAAGGAGAAGGCATCACGCTCTCCGAGGCCGCCAAGCAGTACAACCTGATCATCCGCGGCGTCCACGGCATCGCTGAGCAGCGAACTCCCTGTTGAAGACCACCTTCACGGCCCTGCGACGCATCAGCGTCTGCCCCCGGCGAATCGGCGCGATCGCCAAAGTCGCCCTGGGCTCGCTCCACATCGAACACGGCCTTCCCCTACCAGCCCGTCACACAACGTGATGCCTGGATACACGGAGAGGCTCAACGCCCTTCCGGACCACCCAACTCTCGCCGCTCGCCGTTCCGGCTCGGGTGGCGTGGGAAGATCACGTCCGATGCGCCAACGCCACGCTGAGCCAGTCTCCAGAGGCTTCCCACAGCGCACCGATCCCGGCAAGGCTGTGCCTCAAGGTCCGCAGCTAATGTCACCCCGGGAAAGACTCGCCGTAGATCACGTTCAGTGAGCGCCCTGCCGATAGTGATGGTCGTGCACGAAGCCTCCAGTTCTGTCGTAGCCACGTCGGACGCACTCGCTGCCCCCGCTGCCGCCAAAGGGACCTTGGCGAACCTCGCGCGCCTCCTGACGCCTCATGGGACGCCGGCCATGCCGCCCGTACGCACGAGCCGCGTCCATATGGTCCGTCGATGTACCGCGTCTTCGTGGAGGCGCGTTCGTCAGCGACATCTCCGGCGTGGTCGCGGACGGTAATCGGCAGTCCGCGAGACCAACGAGGCGCATTTGCCGCGAATGCGCAGGTCAAAGATTGTCGGTGGCCGTTGATAGAACAGGTGCGGAGGTTGTCGATGCGAGTCAAAGATCTGTCTAAGAGTGACCGGCCGCGCGAACGGCTCATGTCCAGCGGCGCCGCCGCGCTGGCGGATCGTGAGCTGCTGGCCGTGCTGCTCGGCTCGGGATTTCGCGGGGTGAGCGCGCTCGACCTGGCCAGTCTGGTGATCGAGCACTGCGGAGATCTCGATGCGCTGAGCCGTTCCGACCCGCATCGGTTACTGGCGCTGCCCGGCATCGGGCCGGCCAAGGCCGCCCGCGTGACGGCGGCTTTCCATCTCGTACGGCGAGCGCAGGAAAGTCCCGAGCGAGAACGGATCACGAGCACCTCGGATCTGGCTCACGTGTGCGCCCCGCTGCTGCGTCACCGTGCTCACGAGCGCCTCGTCCTGGTGGTGTGCGACACGGGTGGGCGGGTGCTCAAGCGTACGGTCGTGACGGAAGGCAGCAGTGATCACACGGCCATGCCGATACGACAGGTCATCACCGAGGTGCTCACCTCAGGGGGAGCCGTGTTCGGCCTCGCCCACAACCATCCCGGCGGGTCGCTGGAGCCGAGCCTTGAAGACCTCGAGGCCACGATCAGGATCGCCGAGGCCGCGGACACGGTCGGGCTGCGGCTCGTCGACCACGTCATCATCACGGATGGTGCCTGGAGGCGGATTCCCGCCTAAATCAAATCCACCACGGATGATCAACCCACCAACGGCAAAGGCCATGATCGTATGTATAGCTCCGAACGGCAGTCTTTCAAGAGACGGCCATGAGAACCTAATGGCGCGGGTAGGCCGCTAGAAACGTCAGCCGGCCAATACCCGTGACGGTGTATTCATGCGCCTTTCCTGGAGGCCTGGATCACACGTCCGCGGATTCACGCTGAACTCAGGGGCGATCCATTTTCCTCATATGGGGATCTGGGTTGGCGCGTCGCCCCGGGGACAACGTGAAGATGCAGGGTGGGACAGCGACGGCGGCAGAAGTGCAGTCGTCAAAAGTGTCCGGTTCATCCATGCGGCGACAAAGGATGAGCCGGACACTCCACCTCACCCATGTCGCCGGGCGGGCTGCAGCCCCGTCCGGAGACAAAACGGCACCCGAAGCCCTCCATAAGGTGCCGTTGCAGGAAGTCGGAGTCACCGGCCAATCCCCTCCAGTGGCCGGCGGTTCGGGCGGCACACTGCGGTGAACGGCCATCGCGACCATGGTTTTCCTGAACTGCGATTTTCAGGAGTCCGCGATGGCCGTCACCCGTGCCTTTCCCCGTGCTTGTATGCAAATGCATGATCGACACCAATGCTGCGCGTCGGCATCAAGGCATCCCAGCGAAGGCAAAAGCAGCCCGGAACAACGAGTAACGAGTGCGGCAACCGACCCAAGCCATGAGGGCACCTTGTCACGTCGATCGCCTTGGCACAGGCCACACGCCCACAGGAGCGAGGGCGCGATGAGTCAAGCCCGAGGCGGCAGATCCGGCGTAGCGCGTACGCGCCTGCGGCAGCGACGTGCTCTCCCCCGGGTACGACGGAGAGGCCGACCACGCGCCATCGACCAGCCCGGTCCGGATTTCCAGCAGTGAGCCATTTCCAACCTGACGTGGCTGGTTGGGATAGGCATGGGGGCGCCTGATTGGGCCGGCGGGAGGGCTCCCGGCAAGACAGCAGTCGACCAAGATTAATACCGAAATGTGCACATCTTGCGCGTTGGGATAGCGTGCGGCGATGAGCTTCCGACTGGCGGCGTACGCCGTGTGCATCGAGGACGGGCGGGTGCTGCTGGCCCATTACGTAGGGCCGAACGGCGAGCGGCACTGGACTCTTCCTGGCGGAAAGGTCGAGCACGGAGAGGATCCATTCGACGCCGTCATCCGGGAGGTTGCTGAGGAGACCGGCTGTGACGGGGTGGTTGAACGCTTGCTAGGGGTGGATTCGCGGGTGATCCCCGCAGCTGATCGCTTGCCCGGCCTGCCTGAGCATCAGAATGTCGGCATCTTCTACCAGGTGGGAATCACCGGTGGCCAGCTCAGGCCTGAGCCGAACGGCGAAACCGCCGAGTCGGTCTGGGCCCCGATTCCCGACGTTGTACGCCTCCGCCGATCATCGTTGGTCGATGTCGGCCTCGCTCTGGCGCAGACCCTTCCGGCAACCGGCCATGTCAATCCCGTCCCGATCGGCGGCTTGATCCAGCACTGAGCGTTCACATCCCGCGCGGCGGCCGTCTTCCACGGCTTACCGGACGAGGTTCGCCAGGACCATCCCGGTCGCGAAGTGAGAGCAGCAGCGCAGGCCGTGCCGGCAGCTGGGTAGACGAATCGCGCGATCATTCGATCACGGTTGACCCGCAGCCGTCGAGCAGGCGGTCGGCGAGGTGGCCGCGCTCATCCGCGGGCGGCTCACCGCCGGCATGATGGTCGGCTGCACGGTGACGCCGCTGTTCAAGACACGCTCACCGCCTTCCACGCCGCCCACCCGGTGCGTGATCGGAGGTGCTGACGACCCTGCCGTCACGGTCGCGGAGGATGGCGCCGGCCGCCGCTCACCCGAAGCTTTCCTGTCTTGAGTGTGGCCACGGCCCGTTGACCGATGACCCGAATGCTGGCGTGGGCGTGGTTGACCGACTTCTGGTTGCGCGACGGGCGTGGACGATGCGATGCCGCTCGAAGGGTGGGTGCCGCCGGCGCCTCGATATTCCCCTGTCAGCGAAGGTTTGATCGCGGCTTCGGTCAGAGCGTCGATGAGGCCCGTCGTCCGGGCTGCGTGAGTGGCTTCGAGCAGGGCAGGTGAGCGCACACGAGCCTGCCGACGTGTCGGAGGACCCGTACGCCATGCCGGTGACGTTTGCTTGAGTAGTACGGCTTTTCATCGGCCAGTCGCTCAGACAGCGATGAGCGTGCCGTCCAGGATTGCGTACGCCAGCCGGACGGCACGCTCGATGGCGGCCGGCACGTCGTCGGCGAGTACGACCAGGCGTGGGACGGGTTCGCGGACGTAGCGCCAGGCAGTGGTGGCGATGCCAAAGCCGCCGGCCGGCCGGGCACAGGTGCCCGTTACGCAGGTGGGCCATCGCCAGTAGGGCTTGACGGGCGGGGAGCCTGCCGCCGCAGCGGGATCCTCGTGCGGCAGGACGATCCCTAGCAGGTTGACGCCCGTAGGACAGGGTGCGAGCGGACAGCGGAATGGCGGCAGGGTAAGCCAGCACACAGGACTCCCTGTTCTGGGCATCGGATCCTGGTCTTACGGGTGCTTTCCGCCGTCTCGACTAATCGGTCCATTCCTGTCCCGGCAGAGCCGGATGGGAAAAGCACTCGGATGCGTGGACGTGCTGAAGAGCATCGGGAGATCAGGCTGCGTCAGCAGTCGGCTCTGGAGATCGAACGACCTCACGGGATGCTGCAATTATCACATGTAGCCAATCCTATGCTTTACTCCACCTTGACCCACTGCATGATGCCTTACTTAGGAGAAAAGCAAGCGTTGCGGCGGAACCTGTCTCGGAGGAGAGAAAACAATATCCGCCCAACGCGATGGATCGCCTGCGGTAATCGCAGGAAAGGCGGCACACTAGTCCCTGCGGCCACCGCCATTCTCCTTCGCCCATGAGTCGTTGCTGTCGAAGGCTCACGCGGTGGCCGCCTCCGTGTCCGGCAGCAGGTTCCGCTGAAGCGAGTGGAATAGCTTACGTCCGGGATCACTGGTAAGAGACGTCATCGAACGTCTCGCACTCACGACTGCGCAACGGCAACGCGACCGTCACTCCTTCGTCCGCGGCAGGCGTCGCATTCGTTAACCGGCTGGCGTATCCGATGGATGGTGTGGCGGCTGGGGTTACAGCGCACAAGTGTGGACGAAGTTGATAAGATTGCGACATGCCCCTCGACTTGTACGCAGGCATTCCGGTCACCGACTATGCGGCAGCACTGAAGTGGTACGAACGACTGCTGGGCACCCCGCCGACGTTCGTGGCAAGCGACACGGAGGCCGTGTGGGAGCTCGCGGAACATCGATCCCTGTTCATCGAGCAGCTCCCCGAACGAGCCGGCCACGCCCTCCACACGATCTTCCTGGACGACTTCGACGAGCGCGTGGCACAGATCACCGAGCGAGGGCTCGAACCCGCGAAGCGGGAGACGTACTCCAACGGCGTTCGCAAGGCCATCTACCGCGATCCGGACGGTAACGAGATCGGGTTCGGCGGCGCTCCGCTGTGAGCCAAGCCGCTACAACAACGTTCGTCACCCGGTGAGCCGAGACCACGCCCATCCCGTACGTGGCCGCCCAAGCTCGATCGCCGGAGCCAGGGCCCGGCTCAGGTAGCCGACGTCAGCAGCTGCATGCGATTGAGCGCGGGATGGAGAACGGCGCCGACGGCGTGCCGGGTGAGCGCTTGTGGTGGCACGTCAAGAATTCGGGACAGCAAAGGAGATCCCGGAACGATTTTCCACCACCACCATCCGTCAGCCGACAGATCTACCGACAGGCTGCGCAGGCAGGCCCGGTCACGTCGGAGAGCAGTTCGGGCATGTATCTACCCATCGAATCAGATGGCCAATTCTCGGATCCCCGATCCGCCCTCCGGCCCGGTCGATACGGCGAACGAACGCATTCTGCCAGCCTTGCATGATTCGTACGCTAGCGGCATTCATCAATCCTTCACGGACACCCAAACGTCACGAGCGTCCACGTACAGCTTGCTTACAATCCCGGCGCAAGGGCCCGTCCCCATCCACCAGCAAATCTCCGGTCTCGTGCGGGAAGAGTGAACGCCGCGAGTTCAAGCCCAGGCCGCGCTAAGCCTGTCCGGAGAGGTGCCTACGGCATCGCGGGGACGACGCGGCGAGTGGCGCACAAGCTGCGCGAGCAGTCGGACGAGCTGCGCGAGCAGGCACGACGTACATGATCCACGGCGAGGGCATTTCGGCGGACCCCCGAAACACCGCCACCCCGAAACACCGCTGCAGCCGCAAAGGCGCGGATTCATCAGAAACTCGCCGAAGAGGTCGCCGGACACATACAGCTCGGCGAGACCCTGCCTGCCTGGTCATTCCAGGAGAGACACATCTTGCGGCACCATAGCGCCGCAAAGGCCACCACGCGCGAGTACGTTGCACATCTCCAGGAACATGGATGGGTCTAGACAGGACCCTAACGAGAGACATATGTGACCGAGCCTTAGAAATGGCCCATAAAGCTGGGTTCCTAATCGGCCTTCCTTTGTCTGGACCGTTGGATATTCTTTTGCCGTGCTGAATCGCGAGGGCGACACCCATCTCTATCTCCAGATCAGCGAGGTCCTCAGGTCGCGCATCATCGCCGAGCTTTCCCCCGGAGATCTCGTGATCAGTGAGGCGGGAATCCAGCGGGAGTTCAACGTCGCGCGCACGACCGCGCGCCGGGCGATCGACGTCCTACGCACCCAAGGTCTGGTGCACACACGACAGGGCGAGGGGACGTTCGTCAACGCTCCCGGACAAACCGGTCCACCGGCGCAGCAGACACCGATCTATCGACACATCGCCGGAGAGATCCGGGAGAAGATCCAAAACGGCGAGCTGCAGCCGCGCCATCCGCTTCCCAGCGAGACCGCTCTCGTACGCCAATACGGCGTCGCCCGCGAGACCGTGCGCCGGGCGATCGCTCTGCTCCGCGAGCAGGGCTGGGTCTACAGCGTCCCGCATCGCGGAAGTTACGTCCACCAGCAGGAGCATTGGCCCTCTGACCTCCCGAATGAGACACATCCCGCATGAGACACGCCTCAGACTGGGCATTATCGGACCAAGCCCATCTCACCAGGTTCTCGAACAGCACGTCGCTGTCGTAGCCGCCCATCCGCTCGAAGAAGGAACATCGGATGCCGAACGTCCGCGGGTAGTCGAGTGCGCTTCCCAACGAGCATGCCAGAGCAGTGGGCTGACGTGGTTCTGCGAGCTGAGCAGGTCGGCGCGGCAGAACAACCGGTCGACCGCGGCGACGAGAGAAAAGCACGTACAGGCCGGGCATGTGCCAGACCAGCATGCCCGCGGCCGAGACGTCTCCCCCACAACGACACGTTCCGGACAACCACGCCCCGAACGGCGGCACGGACGAGCCACACGCCTCTAACAAAGGAGGGCTGTGCGGAGGAGATACGTCCCAGAGAAGCGTGCCCTGGACGAGACGCGTACCGGATGAAGAGCGACGATGGCGGATGCCGTCCGATCAGCAGGCGTCACACGAGACGGAACCAGAGGCAGACGATCGTGGTGTCGTCGCCCACCTCGCAGCCCTGCCCCTCCCAGTACCGCCGGTGCGACTCCCGCCAGTGCCCCACAGAGGTGTACCCCTCACCCTCCGCCCGGGCGAACTCCCAGCCCACCTCCCCGAACGGCACCAGCTCCACCCGCGTGACCTCGACCTCACCCGCGCGCATCCCCGAGTCGTCCACGAGGACGAGACGCTCGCCCACGTGCTCAACCGCCTCCCTCTCGGCGTCGTAGTCGAGCGCCGGCAACCCGGCCGTGGCCGTCTTGGCGCCCGACAACGTCAGCTCGGTCAGCTCGGTGCGAAGCTCACCGGGGGTCCCCAGTTCGAGGACCCTGATCCCATCCATACGCGGCCACATGGTGACCAAGCCTAGAAGACGGGGATGATGTCCTCGGGATCGATGAAGTCGACCTCCACCCCTTCCAGGTCCAGCTCGGGAATGGCGGGGAAGGCGATCCCCCACCGTTCCACGATCGCGCGGATGCGCGCCATGGCCACCCGCCAGTTCTCCGCCTGCTCGTCGTACGACAGCACGCCGAGGCCCGCGTCGCGCGCGTGGTCCATGAGGACGCGGTGGTTGTGCAGGAAGTACGGCGGCAGCTCCCAGAAGCCCTCCGGCGGCTCCCAGAGGATCATGCTGAGGAAGACGAACCCGGCCCGCAGCTGACGGGTGATGAGGCCGCGGGTCTCGTCGGTGAGGCCCGGCCACTCGTTGTCCAGAATGGTCATGCAGATCTGCAGGTGGCGGGATTCGTCGCGGCCGATGCGCTGGAACATCTCGCTGAAGACCGGGTGCTGAGTGCCCGACGCCATGCCCCTGAAGAGGGTGGAGGCGGCCATCTCGCCCATCATGAAGCTGGTGAACAACACCGGCAGGCTGTATTTCCCGACGGCCGAGTTGTAGCCGTTCCAGTAGCGGCCGCCGTTGTGGTAGAGCCAGCCGATGTTGTTGTGGGCGGCCGCTTCGAGGTCGTCGGACGGGGTCCAGTCGAGGGGGCCGCCCGGCCAGAGCTTGGCGATGGTGCGCTGGCAGCACTCCTCGTGGTTCATCTCGTCACGGGTGATGGAGAAGAAGCACTTCCTGACCGGGTCCTCTTCGTGCTTCTCGAACGCCTGGATCGTGGCGCGGGCGAACACCGCCGGCCCCGACGCGTCGAAGTTCGCCAGCACCGCGAACCAGTACATGATGCCGAGGCGCTGCTCCCGCGTGAAGTCGTCGGGGTTCAGGCCGTCCCAGGGCAGGTCGGCCGGGTTCCAGACCATGCGCTTGGACTTCTCGTAGATGGCGGCGAGCTTCTCTGTCTCGACGCGCCATTCCATGGGATAGATGTTGGGCTGCGGGATCTCCGGCGCGGGCCAGAAGCCGCCCTCTGGGATCGTGAGGTCCGCCATGTTGTGACACCTCCTCTCCCATCCTGCGGGGCGGCGTCACGGCTTTCAAGTACGGGCACGCTGGGTGATGGCCACGCAGACGAGTACGGCCAGCGCCGCCGCCACCGTCGCGGGGCCGAACCGCTCCCCCATCAGGAACCAGGCCCACACGAGAGTCAGGAGCGGCTGGGTGAGCTGGGTCTGTCCGGCGCGGGCGATGCCGCCCCTGGCCAGGCCCGCGTACCAGGGGAAGAAACCGAGGAACATCGAGATGGTCGCCGCGTACGCGAACCCGGCCACGGCGTCGAACGTGAAGGTGACGGGGGTGGTCAGGGCCAGGACGGCCGTCACCGGGAGGGTGACGGGGAGGGAGAGGACGAGGGCCTGGGAGATGACCTGCCAGCCGGGGGTGTGCCGCGCCAGGCGTCCGCCTTCGGTGTAGCCGACGGCCGCCGACAGCAGGGCGCCCATGAGGAGGAGGTCGGGCCAGGCCGCCTCGCCCTGCTGCCGGGTGAGGGTGAAGACGGTGATGGCGAGGGCGCCGGCCGTACAGGCTGCCCAGAACAGGGGACGGGGGCGCTCGCCCGCCCTGAGGACGGCGCAGGCGGCCGTGGCGGCGGGCAGCAGTCCCGTGACGACGGCGGCGTGGGACGTGCTCGCGCCCAGGTCCAGGGCCAGCCCGCTGAAGACGGGGAAGCCGAAGACGACGCCGGCGGAGATCAGCGCGTAGGCGGTCCGCCGGCCCTTCGGCGGGAGAAGGGGCCGGCGGGCGGCTGTCAGGCAGATCAGGGCGAGCGCTCCGGCCACGGCCGCCCGGCCCACCGCCACCAGCCACGGGTCGAAGCCTCGCATCGCGTAGACGGTGGCCGGAAACGACCCGGAGAACGCCAGCACCCCGACGAACGCCAGCAACGTCCCCCGCCGTCGGTCGACCGGGACCGTTACTCCCCCGGAGACAGTAGCGCTATTCTCAACCTTCATGGAAAACGATAGCAGTATCGCCCATATCGCCGCGATCCTGCGCGAGGAGGCCGACCGGCTCGGGGCGGGGGCGCGGCTGCCGTCCAGCAGGGAGATCATGCGTCGGCACAACGTCAGCCCCGTCACCGTGTCACGGGCGATCGGCCAGCTCGCCGCCGAGGGCCGGGTGGTAGCCAGGCCCGGCAGCGGCGTCTTCGTGACGCGGCGGCAGCGGTCCGATCGCGGCGGCGCCGACCTGTCGTGGCAGACGGTCGCGCTGGGCGACCGGGTGGTGGACGACGAGTCGGTCGCCACCCTGCTGCAGGCGGAGCCCGACGGGGTGGTGCCGCTGACCGGCGGCTACCTGCGTCCGGGGCTGCGGCCAGACCGGCAGCTCGCGGCCGCCGCGGCGCGGGCCGTGCGCCGTCCGGGAGCCTGGGCGATGCCGCCGCTGGCGGGGCTGCCGGAGTTGCGGCGGTGGTTCGCGGCGCAGGCAGGTGGCGACGTGACGGCGGCCGACGCGCTGATCGTGAGCGGCGGGCAGGCGGCACTGACGCACGCGTTCCGGGCGCTGGCGGCGCCGGGCACGCCGCTGCTGGTCGAGACGCCCACCTATCCGGGGGCGCTGGCGGCGGCCAGGGCGGCGGGGCTGCGGGCGACGGCCGTCCCGGTGGACCGCGACGGCGTACGTCCCGACCTGCTGGCCGAGGCGTTCGCCGTCACGGGGGCGCGGGTGTTCTTCTGCCAGCCCACGCTGCACAACCCCACGGGCGCCACGCTGCCGCTGGAGCGCCGCGAGCAGGTGCTGCAGGTCGCCAGGGCGGCGGGCGCGTTCGTGGTGGAGGACGACTACGCCCGCTACCTCACCGAGCAGCCGCCCCCTTCGCTGGCCTCCATGGACCCGCACGGCACCGTGGTGCACGTCGTCTCGCTGACCAAGATCCTTTCGCCGAGCATGCGGGTCGCGGCGGTGATCGCCCGGGGGCCGGCCGCGCACCGGCTGCGGGCGAGCCAGCTCGTGGAGTCGTTCTTCGTGGCGCGGCCGTTGCAGGAGACGGCGCTGGAGTTCGTCGGCACGCCGGCCTGGCGGCGGCACCTGGCGGCCGTGCACGCCGAGATCCGCGCCCGCCGCGACGCGCTGGCCGCCGCGCTCGCCGAGCGCATCCCGCAGGCCGAGCCCCACCTGCTGCCCATCGGCGGCATGCACCTGTGGGTACGCCTGCCCGCCGAGGTCGAGGAGAACGCCCTGGTGGAGGCCGCGCGGCGCAAGGGCGCCCTGGTGAGCCCGGGCAGGTTGTACTTCCCGTCGGAGCCGCCCGGCCCCCATCTGCGCATCACCCACATGGCCGCCGCCCACCTGGCCGAGCTGCACGAGGGCGTACGGCGGCTGGCCGAGGCCGTGACGGAGGCGACCGGCGATCACTGACGCGCGGCGGGCCCAGTAGAGTGACGGCATGCCGTTCCCCGCGGAGCTCGTACGAGACTTCGTGAACACCTTCGACGTCGAGGCGCAGGCGGACGAGCTGTCCTCCCCCGCCGAGCTGGCCATGTGGCTGCGCGAGCGAGACCTGATCGGGCCGCGCGACCGCGCCACCGACGACGACCTGACCACCGCCCACGCCCTGCGCGAAGGGCTCAGGGCCGCGCTCAGACGCGAGGCCGCCGACCTCCCGGCGCTGCCCCTGCGCGTCGCGGTGCGGGCCGGCGAGGCGCCCGGGCTGGTCCCCGCGTGCGAAGGTGTGCCGGGCGGGCTGGCCCGGATCGCCGCGGCGGCCGCGTCGGCGTCGTGGGACCGTCTCAAGGTGTGCGCGGACAGCACATGCCAGTGGGCGTTCATCGACTCGTCGAAGAACCGTTCCCGCTCGTGGTGTTCCATGCGGGTATGCGGCAACCGCACCAAGACACGGGCTTACCGGGCTAGGAAGCGGGGTTCGCGTCGTCTCGTAGGGTCAAACACCGATACGGTGTAACTCGTGCCTTGTGGCATGGACAGCAGGCGAAGGAGCGGGCCGAGATGGCAGACGTAGGCGTCCGGGCGGCCCGGCGCGAGGATGTACTTCAGGTGGCGAATTGTCAGATCCGCGCCTGGCGTTACGGCTACCGGGACTTCCTCCCCGAGGGCCCACTCGAGCAGATGACAGGCCCGGCGGCCGAGAAGATGTGGCTGCGCCAGTGGGACGAGGCGATCGTCGCCCCGCCCAGCCCCCGGCACCGGGTGCTGGTGGCGGTGGAGACCATCCTCGACACCGAAGGCTTCCCCGCGCTCGGCGCGGGCGGCAGCGCCGCACTGGTGACGCCCCGCGGCGGCGAACGCGTGGTGGGCCTGGCCTCACACGCTCCCGCTGAAGATCCCGATCTCGACCCCAGTGTGGTGGCCGAGATGCTGACGCTGCTCGTCGACCCCGACTTCGTCCGCCGGGGGCATGGCAGCCGCCTGCTCAACGCCACTGTTGACTACCTGCGCGAAGATGGGTTCCGGCAGATCGTGACCTGGGTCTTCGCTGACAACTACGCTGTGCTCGGCTTCCTGGAGTCGGCCGGTTGGGGCGAGGACATGGCCGAGCGCGTCCTCGACATGGGCCGCCCGATCCGAATGGTCCGACTCGCCACCGACATCAGTTGATCAGTTGACTTGAGGTAGACAACATGGCAACCCCAGGCCAGTGGATCGCGGGCGCCCGCCCGCGTACCCTGCCCAATGCCATCGTGCCCGTGATGGTGGGCACAGGTGTGGCCGTCGGCGAAGGCGGATTCGTATGGTGGCGGGCGATTTTGGCCCTTCTCGTAGCGTTGTCGCTGCAGATCGGCGTCAACTACGCCAATGACTACAGCGACGGCATCCGTGGCACCGACGACCAGCGGGTCGGCCCGATGCGGCTGGTGGGCTCGCGGGCGGCGACGCCGCGGCAGGTGCTGACGGCCGCGCTGGGCTCCTTCGGGGTCGCGGCGGTGCTCGGGCTCATTTTGGTGATCGTGACGCAGGCGTGGTGGATACTGCTGGTCGGCGCGGCGTGCATCGCGGCCGCCTGGTTTTACACCGGCGGCAGCCGCCCGTACGGCTACCGCGGGCTGGGCGAGGTGGCCGTTTTCGTGTTCTTCGGAGTCGTCCCGGTGGTGGGCACCACGTACGTGCAGACCGAGCAGCTGAGCTGGGCGGCGCTGCTCGCCTCCATCCCCGTCGGACTGCTCTCCTGCTCGATGCTCGTGGTCAACAACCTGCGCGACGTCCGCACCGACGGCGAGACGGGCAAGCGCACGCTGGCCGTGGCGCTCGGCGCCGAGCGCACCCGCAGGCTCTACGTCGCCTGCCAGATCGTGCCGTTCGTGGTGGCGCTGGCGATGATCCCGATCACGCCGTGGGCGGCCCTGGTGCTGCTCGCCGCGCCGCTGGCCATCTCCCCCATCCGGGTGGTGCTGAGCAAGGCCGTGGGCCCCGCCCTGATCGCGGCGCTCCAGCAGACGGGCAAGCTGCAGATGGCCTACGGGCTGCTCTTCGCGGTGGGGCTCTCGCTCGTCTTCTAGTCTGGGTCGGGTGAGGGATTTCATCGCCGGGCTGCCCAAGGCAGAGCTCCACCTGCACATCGAGGGCACCCTGGAGCCCGAGCTCAAGTTCGAGCTGGCCGCGCGCAACGGCTTGGAGCTGCCGTACGCGAGCGTCGAGGAGATGCGCGCGGCCTACACCTTCGACAGTCTGCCGTCGTTCCTCAGGATCTACTACGAGGGCATGCGGGTGCTGCGCACCGAGCCCGATTTCTACGACCTGGCCATGGCCTACCTGAGCAAGGCCGCCGAGCAGAACGTCCGCTACGCCGAGATCTTCTTCGACCCGCAGGCCCACACCTCGCGCGGGGTGCCGTTCGACGTGGTGATCCGCGGGCTGCGGCGGGCGCTGCTGGACGCCGACGCGCGGCTCGGCGTGCGGGCCCAGCTCATCATGTGCTTCCTGCGCGACTTCCAGGCCGAGTACGCGATGGCGACGCTGCTGGAGTCGCTGCCGTACAAGGAGTGGATCGCCGGCGTGGGGCTCGACTCCGACGAGAAGGGCAACCCGCCGCGCAAGTTCGCCGCCGTCTACGAGCGGGCCAGGCAGGAGGGCTATCTGCTCACCATGCACTGCGACATCGACCAGGACGACACGGTCGAGCACATCCGCCAGGCGATCGAGGAGATCGGCGTCGACCGGATCGACCACGGCGTCAACCTCCTGGAGGACCTGCGGCTGGTGGAGGCGGTGCTGGAGCGCGGTCTCGGGCTGACCTGCTGCCCGATCTCCAACGGCTACGTCAGCGAGGGCATGAAGGCCGAGGGCATCCGCAAGCTGATGGACCTCGGCGTGCGGGTGACGGTCAACTCCGACGATCCGGCGTACTTCTCCGGCTACGTGCGGGAGAACCTGGAGGCGCTGCAGGGCGCGCTCCAGCTCACCCGCGAGGAGCTGGCCGATCTCGAACGCAACGCCTTCGAGATCGCCTGGCTGCCGCGTCACCTCAAGGACGCCTACCTCGCCGAGATCGACGCGTACGTGGCGGCGGGGCCGCCCCGCTGACCCGCCGTGACCTCCTCGATCGGCTGGTCGAGCACGCGCAGGCCGTCGGCGAGGTGCATGCTCGCCGCGATGGCGGCCAGGACTCCGGCAACGATGACGATCGCCGTCGCCGAGCTGAAGAGCGACGCCAGGAACCCGGCGGCGAGCGGGCCGAACCGCCGGATCGACCCGATGCCGAAGTCGATGGCGCTCGACACCCGGCCCACCAGGGCGGCCGGGATGATCCGTGTCTCGTAGCTGCCCAGCACGACGTTGATGGGCGCGATGAGGAACATCATCAGTGCGAGGAGCGCGCCGACCATCCACGCGACCGGCGCGAAAGCCATCGCCAGGACCAGATGAACCGGAGCCCTGCGCCGATGCTCGCCACCATCGATTCGCGCGGCCGGCCTTCGTCGACGTCCGGGCCGAGCGGGCGCCGGATGAGCAGCACGCCGATCGTGCTCGCCAGGAACGAGAGGCATCGCCCAGGAACGGCACCCACCGCGCGAAGCCGAACAGGAAGCCGCCGACGGACGGTCCGGCCAGCCTGATCGCCATGGTCCTGCCCTGCAGCTGGGCGAAGGCGGTCGGCAGTTGCTCCGGCGGGACGACGCGGCGCAGCGCGGCGAACTCCGCCCCGCCGACCAGCCCTCCGGCCGATCCCTGGACCGGCCCGACCGCGACGATGTGGACGAGGTTGACGTGGCCGGTCGCCACCGCGACCACGACCGTGCTCACGGCCACCGCCTGCACCAGCGACCCGGCGAGCAGGATCGTCCGGCGTGAGAACCGGTCGGCGAGCGCCCCGCCGATCAGCATCGTGACCAGGCCGCCGATGCCGACGGCGGCCTCGACGGCGCCCGCGCCCGCCGCCGATCCCGTCACCGCGAGGATGAGCAGCGGACAGGTGACGACGGACAGCGCGGTGCCGAACTCCGAGACCGTCGTCCCGATCCACCAGCCGGTGTAGTCGCGGTTGCGGAACAGCAGCCCCTTCTTCGCGACCGCTTGGGTGGTGCCCCACGGTTTGTCACTCGCCCGACTCTGAGGGCATCACACGGTGAAGATCAGCGGAAAAGCCACGTTATTCCCCGATCTCGGTGGCGCGGCTCATCACCACGCGGGGGGCGACCTCGATGCCCAGCTCGCGCTCATGCTTCACCAGCGCCCGCAGCTGCGGCCCCCACACGCTCTCGGGCAGCACGGAGAAGCCGTGCCGCGCATACCAGGGCGCGTTCCACGGCACGTCGCGGTAGGTCGTCAGCGTCACGGCGGGCGCGCCCGCGGCCCGCGCGAGGTCGACCACGGCCGCCAGCAGCCGCCCGCCGATGCCCTGCCGCATGCTGTCGGGGTGGACGGCGAGCTGGTCGAGATGGACGTTGCCGTCTGCCTGCCCGATCAGCGCGAACCCGGCCGGCGGCTCCCCCTCGACCAGCACCGGACCGGGGTCGCCAACATCCTCGATCATGGTCGTGCCGGGTGGGAAGACGATGCCCATCTGCTCGAACAGCCTGTCGGCGGCCAGCTCGACAGCGACCAGCCCGGGAAGTTCGGCGGCTTGAGCCCATCGCACCATGGCGACACGATCTCATGTTTCGGGTGGATCTCGCCGCTCGTATTAGGGTTGATGATCGTAGGCCCGGCTGTGCGGAGCCGGGACCCTCTCCTCACGACGTGCCCATTACCACTCGGTGGTGGGCACGTCGTGTACGGCGATCAAAGGTCGAGCAGCGGCTCGAGACCCACCGTCAGACCAGGCACCTCGCGCACCCTGCGCACGCCCAGCAGCACGCCCGGCGCGAACGCCGACCTGCTCATCGTGTCGTGGCGGATCGTCAGGATCTCGCCGTCGCCGCCGAGCAGCACCTCCTGGTGCGCGATCAGCCCCGACAGGCGCACCGCGTGGACGTGCACGCCGCCGACGTCGGCCCCGCGCGAACCGTCGAGCGCGGTGGTCGTCGCGTCGGGCATCGCGCCCAGCCCGGCCTTGGACCGCGCCTCGGCCACCAGCTCCGCCGTACGGCGGGCCGTGCCGGAGGGCGCGTCGGCCTTGTTGGGGTGGTGCAGCTCGACGATCTCGACGGACTCGAAGTAGCGCGCCGCCTGCTGGGCGAAGTGCATCATCAGCACGGCCGCGATGCCGAAGTTGGGGGCGATCAGGCAGTTGGTGCCCGGCGAGGCCGCCAGCCACCCGCGTACGGTCTCCAGCCTGCCCTCGTCGAAGCCGGTCGTGCCGACCACCGGGTGGATGCCGTGACCGATCGCCCATTCGAGGTTGCCCATGACCACGTCGGGGTGGGTGAAGTCGACCACCACCTCCGCGTCCTGCAGCCCCTCGATGGAGTCGTCCTTGTCGAGCGCGGCCACGAGCTCCATGTCGGAGGCCGCCTCGACCGCCTTGCACACCTCCACGCCCACACGGCCGCGGGCGCCGAGCACACCTACCTTGATCACACGGCCAACCCTATCCCACCTGCCCGGAGCCGAAGCGGCGGGCCGCGACCGGCGGCCCGCCGGGGCTCAGCGGATGGCGTCGGAGAAGTCCTTGTCGCCGTACGGGCCGATCACGGCGAGCGTGAGCGGCCGGTTGAGCACGTCGCGGGCCACCTCGGAGATCTCGTCGGGGGTGACCGACTCGATGCGCGCGAGCACCTCGTCGACCGACATGAGCTCGTCGTAGACCAGGTCGTTCTTGCCGATGCGGGACATGCGCGAGCCGGTGTCCTCCAGGCCCAGCACGAGCCCGCCGCGCATCTGGCCCTTGCCGCGCATGATCTCGTCGGCGGCCAGGCCCTCGGTCACGACCCTGGCCAGCTCGTCACGGCAGATCTTCAGCACGTCGTCGATCTTCGAGGGCAGGCAGCCCACGTAGATGCCGAACTGGCCGGTGTCGGCGTAGGCCGAGGTGTAGCTGTAGGCGGAGTACGCCAGGCCACGCTTCTCCCGGATCTCCTGGAACAGCCGCGACGACATGCCACCGCCCAGGGCGGCGTTGAGCACGCCCATCGCGAACCTGCGATCGTCGGTACGGGCCAGGCCGGTCGTGCCGAGCACCAGGTTGGCCTGCTCGGTGGGCCGGTCGAGCACGCGTACGCCGGAGCGCGTCTCGGCTCCGGGGCCGCTCGTGCGCGGCGGGGCGAACTCCGCCGCGCCGCTCAGCGCGCCCGCCCGCTCGTAAGCGCGGGTGACGAGCTCGACGACCTCCTCGTGCCGGATGTTGCCGGCGACGGAGACGACGGTGCGGCGGGGCCGGTAGTAGCGGCGGTAGTACTCCGCGATCCGCTCCCTGGCCAGGGAGTTGATCGACTCGACCGTGCCGAGGATCGGGCGGCCGATCGGCGAGTCGCCGTACAGCTCGGCGGCGAACTGCTCGTGCACCACGTCGGAGGGGTCGTCGTCGTGCATGGCGATCTCCTCCAGGATCACGCCACGCTCCGACTCGACGTCCTCCTCGCTCACCAGGGAGCTCGTCACCACATCGGCGAGCACGTCCACCGCGATCGGCAGGTCCTCGTCGAGGACCCGCGCGTAGTAGCAGGTGTACTCCTTGGCGGTGAAGGCGTTGATCTCACCGCCGATGCCCTCGATGGAGGCGGAGATCTCCATGGCGTCGCGGGTGGCCGTGCCCTTGAACAGCAGGTGCTCGAGGAAATGGGTGGCCCCCATGTGCTCGGGGGCCTCGTCACGCGAACCGATGCCGACCCACATGCCGACCGCGACGCTGCGCACGGTCGGCATGGTCTCGGTCACCACGCGCAGCCCACCCGGGAGGACGGTGCGCCTTACCACCCCGGCTCCGTCCTTGCCGGGGTGCAGCGTGGTCGTGCTCACGAGTTGCGGTCGTCTCCCTCGGCGCTGCGGGTGGTGCGCACGCGCGTACGGGTGCGACGGGGCCGCTCGGACTTGTCCTCGCCCGAAGCCTCGGCCTGCGCCGGGACGTCGGTGTCGTCACCCTCGGCGGCCCCGCCCTTGGCCTCCTTCTCGGCGGCCTCCTTCTCGATGACCTCGACCGGCACCAGCGAGAGCTTGCCGCGGCCGTCGATCTCGGCGATCTCGACCTGGATCTTCTCGCCGACGCTCATCACGTCTTCGACGTTCTCGATGCGCTTGCCGCCGTGCAGCTTGCGGATCTGCGAGACGTGCAGCAGGCCGTCCTTGCCCGGCATGAGCGAGACGAACGCGCCGAAGGCCGCGATCTTGACGACCGTGCCCAGGTAGCGCTCGCCGACCTCCGGCATGTGCGGGTTGGCGATCGCGTTGATCGCCGACCGCGCCGCCTCGGCGGACGGGCCGTCGGTGGCGCCGATGTAGATCGTGCCGTCGTCCTCGATGGTGATCTCGGCGCCCGTGTCGTCCTGGATCTGGTTGATCATCTTGCCCTTCGGGCCGATGACCTCGCCGATCTTGTCGACCGGGACCTTGATGGTGATGATGCGCGGCGCGGTCGGGTTCATCTCCGCCGGGGAGTCGATCGCCTCCTGCATCACGTCGAGGATCGCCAGGCGAGCGCCCTTGGCCTGCTTGAGCGCGCCGGCCAGCACGTGGGCCGGGATGCCGTCGAGCTTGGTGTCGAGCTGCAGGGCGGTGATGAGGTCCTTGGTGCCGGCGACCTTGAAGTCCATGTCGCCCATGGCGTCCTCGGCGCCGAGGATGTCGGTCAGGGTGACGTAGGTGTCACCCTCGCCGATCAGGCCCATCGCGATGCCCGCGACCATC
The DNA here is from genome assembly GCF_004348995.1 of Nonomuraea terrae. Lineage (GTDB taxonomy): Bacteria > Actinomycetota > Actinomycetes > Streptosporangiales > Streptosporangiaceae > Nonomuraea > Nonomuraea terrae. The sequence continues at coordinate 4,218 of NZ_SMKQ01000086.1, read as the reverse complement.
TCCTTGAGCGGCACGCCGGCGTCGAGCAGCGCCATCGTGGACGCGCACACCGAGCCCATCGAGGTCGAGCCGTTGGAGCCGAGCGCCTCGGAGACCTGGCGGATGGCGTACGGGAACTCCTCGCGGGTCGGGAGCACCGGGATCAGCGCCCGCTCGGCCAGCGCGCCGTGACCGATCTCGCGGCGCTTGGGCGAGCCCACCCGGCCGGTCTCACCGGTGGAGTAGGGCGGGAAGTTGTAGTTGTGCATGTAGCGCTTGGTGCGCTCGGGGTTGAGCGTGTCGATGACCTGCTCCATGCGGAGCATGTTGAGCGTCGTGATGCCCATGATCTGGGTCTCGCCGCGCTCGAACAGCGCCGAGCCGTGCACCCGGGGCACCACGTGGACCTCGGCGGACAGCGCGCGGATGTCCTTCGTGCCGCGGCCGTCGATGCGCACGCCCTCCTTGACGACCCGCTGGCGCATGAGCTTCTTCATCACCGCGCGGAACGCGGCGCTGATCTCCTTCTCGCGGCCCTCGAAGTCGGGCAGGAGCTTCTCGGCGGCCAGCGCCTTGACCTTGTCGAGCTCGTTCTCGCGCTCCTGCTTGCCGGCGATGGTCAGCGCGGCGGCCAGCTCGGTCTTGATCGCTGCCTCGACGGCGGCGTAGGTGTCTTCCTGGTAGTCGAGGAAGACCGGGAACTCGGCCGTCTCCTTGGCGGCGACCCGCGCGATGCGCGACTGCGCCTCGCACAGCACCTTGATGAAGGGCTTGGCGGCGTCGAGGCCCTGCGCGACGGCCTCCTCGGTCGGCGCGACGGCGCCGTCGGCGACCAGCTTCAGCGTGTCCTTGGTGGACTCGGCCTCGACCATCATGATCGCGACGTCGCCGTCGTCGAGCACGCGGCCCGCCACGACCATGTCGAACGTGGCCCGCTCCAGCTCGTGGTGGGTCGGGAACGCCACCCACTGGCCCTCGATCAGCGCGACCCGCACGCCGCCGATGGGGCCGGAGAACGGCAGGCCCGCCAGCTGCGTGGACAGGGACGCGGCGTTGATCGCGACCACGTCGTAGAGGTGGTCGGGGTTGAGCGCCATGATCGTGGCGACGACCTGCACCTCGTTGCGCAGGCCCTTGACGAACGACGGGCGCAGCGGCCGGTCGATCAGGCGGCAGGTGAGGATGGCGTCCTCGGAAGGACGGCCCTCACGGCGGAAGAACGAGCCGGGGATGCGGCCCGCGGCGTACATGCGCTCTTCGACGTCCACCGTCAGCGGGAAGAAGTCGAACTGCTCCTTCGGAGCCTTGGACGCGGTGGTCGCCGAGAGCACCATCGTGTCGTTGTCGAGATAGGCGACGGCGGAACCCGCCGCCTGACGCGCGAAGCGACCGGTCTCGAACCGGATCGTGCGCGTGCCGAACGAACCGTTGTCTATGACGGCTTCAGCGGTGTGGACACCCTCCACGGGGGACCTCCTTGTGGTCGGTCTCCCGCGCCCTTTTCTCACCGGCACCCTCGTTAGGTGCAGCGCCGGTCTTCGATCGAAGCACCCGGTCGAGGACATCGAGTCCTACCGGAAGCCACTACCGAGGACCGGCCCGCAGGCGTCGCGGGTCGCATGGTGCTGACGGACGCGGGGGCTGTGTGTCTCGGATCTTCAGTTGTACGTCAGGCGCGTGGCCGATTCACGCCGCCACGCGCCTGCTCATATCGGTCGTACCCATATGAGAAGGGAGCGGCGCGGACGCCGCTCCCTTCCATGTTATCGGCGCAGGCCGAGCCGCTCGATGAGCGAGCGGTAACGCTGGATGTCGATCTTCTGCAGGTACTTCAGCAGGCGGCGCCGACGGCCCACGAGAAGCAGCAGGCCACGACGGCTGTGGTGGTCGTGCTTGTGCGTCTTCAGGTGCTCGGTGAGCTCGCTGATGCGCTTGCTCAGCAGGGCGATCTGCACCTCGGGCGACCCGGTGTCGCCCTCGACCGTCGCGTATTCGCTGATGATGGACTTCTTGGCAGCGGTGTCGAGGGACACGGCTCTCCTTCGATTCTACGGGCACGCGTCGATGAGATGGACAGACGAACGACCGTGCGTGCCTACAGTCGCCGTGTGAAGGCCGTCATGGGCAGCGGACAGCTCCGCCGCTACAGAGCCGACATGCAAGGTTACCACCTCGTGCCGGATGCTCGGGGTGGTCGCGGGACGGGAGACGGGAGCCGTCAGCTCGTCAGACGTCGGGTGGCCGCCACATCGTCGTGAATCTGGGCGATCAGGGCGTCGATCGAGTCGAAGCGGGTGTTGCCGCGCAGGCGCGCCGCGAACTCCACCGCCACGTGCGTGCCGTAGAGATCCAGGTCGTCGCGGTCGAGCGCGTACGCCTCCACCGTGCGCGGCACGCCCTCGAACGTCGGGTTGGTGCCGACGGAGATGGCCGCGGGCCAGCGCTGCCCTTCGTACAGGGTGGGGAGGTTGGCCACCGGGACGCTCTGCAGCCATCCGGCGTAGACGCCGTCGGCCGGGATCGCGGTGTGCTGCGGGGTCTCGACGTTGGCGGTGGGGAAGCCGAGCTCGCGTCCGCGCTGGTAGCCGCGTACGACGATGCCCTCGACGCGGTGCGGCCGGCCGAGCCTGGCCGCGGCGGTCTCGACGTCGCCGGCGGTGAGGAGCTCGCGGACGGCGGTGGAGGAGACGTCGTCGAGCCGGGGCACGACCTCCACCGCGAAGTCATATTTTTCGCCCAGCGTCCGCAATATCTCGACATCGCCGCTGGCGTCACGGCCGAACACGAAATCGTCCCCCACGACGACCGCCGCCGCCCGCAGCCGCTCGGTCAGCACGCTCTGCGCGAAGTCGTCCGGGGTCTCGCGCGCCAGCTCGGGCGTGAACTCCACCACCCGGACCTCGTCGATCCCCAGCCGGGTCAGCAGCTCGATCCTGCGCCGCATGCTGGTCAGCCGCTGCGGTCGCGCGCCGGGCCGGACGATCTCGTCGGGATGCGGCTCGAACGTCACGGCGACGCCTCGCAGCCCCCGCTCGCGGGCGACCGCCACCGTACGTTCCACCACCCGCTGGTGCCCCAGGTGGACGCCGTCGTACACACCGACGGTGACGACGGCCCTTCCCGAACCCTGCACCGCAGCCCCCATTCGCTCATTCCCGGTCAACGCGCACAAGCCTGCCATGCGGGACGCGGCCCGCTCCAACCGAGGGCACTATCATCGGGCATCATGCCTCGTTACGCGCTCCTGATCCTGCCTGCCTTCAACCGGGTCTACGGCGAGAGCGCCGCCCGGCTGACCCGCGCCGAGCTGGCCGTCTTCAGCGCGCGGGCCCTCGACGTCGACGTCGTGGGCAGCGAGGAGACGCGGATCGGCGGCGTCCCCTACGTGACGTTCGAGACCGCGCGGCCGCTCGCCGACGCCGACGTCGCGCTGCTGTCCAACCTGTCCTCCGTCTACGTCGTCTTCGGCATGGAGGGCGAGCTGCTGCGCCCGCTGGCCATGCGCCCGCGCGACCGGCTGAGCAGCGACCTGATCACCATCCAGAAATACGCCGGCAAGACCAACGAGCACTTCACCAAGCTGCTGCTCAACGTCACCGCGCTGGCCGGCGACAAGGGGCTGGGCGACGGGCTTTCGGTGTTCGACCCGCTGTGCGGCCGCGGCACCACCCTCAACCAGGCCCTCATGTACGGCTACGACGCCTACGGCATCGACGTCGACGGCAAGGACTTCGAGGCCTACACCGGCTTCATCAAGACGTGGCTGCGCAACAAGCGGCTCAAGCACACCGCCGAGACCGTGCCGGTGCGCCGCGAGCGGGCGCTGGTCGGGCGGCGGCTCAACGTGACGTTCGGGCTGTCGAAGGAGGCGGTCAAGGCCGGTGACGTGCAACACCTGACCGTGGTCAACGCCGACACCCTCAAAAGCCGCGACTTCTTCAAGCCCCGCTCGTTCGACCTGCTGGTGACCGACGCGCCCTACGGCGTCCAGCACGGCAGCAAGGGTGGGAGCGGCCTGTCGCGCAGCCCGCTGGAGCTGCTGCGCCAGGCCGTGCCGGTCTGGGCCGAGCTGCTGCGCCCGGGCGGCGCGATGGGCATCGCCTGGAACACCTACGGCGGCACGCGCGCCGAGCTGGGCGAGATCCTGCTGGACGCTGGCCTGCAGGTCATGGAATATCCCGACTTCGAACACTGGGTCGACCAGGCCATCGTCCGCGACATCCTCGTCGCCCACAAACC
>NZ_SMKQ01000085.1 GCF_004348995.1 Nonomuraea terrae | reverse complement strand
GTTCATGTGTTGCTCGGGCTTGCCGGGTCCGGGTTCGCCGTCGTGGTGAGGTCGGTGACGGTGCCGATGGTCGTGCTCGTCGTCACGGCCGTTCTCGTGTCACCGCTGCTGCGGAGCGGTCTCCCCGATGTCGTGCGGTTCCTTCCACATGAAGCGGGTCTGGGTCTCGCCGGGATGCCCGCCGATCGCGCCACCGCGCTCGGGCCGGGCGCCGGGCTCGTCGTGCCGGCCGGATGGGCGGTTGGCGCGGTCGCCGTCGCCCGGCACGTCTTCGTCCGCGGGGACGGTCAGCGCCCGGTGCCACAGGTCGACGATGGCCGGCAGCGTGCCGGCGGCGTCGTGCGATGGCTCCAGCAGGGCGCCGTGGATCTGGGCCTCGATGCCCTGGACGGCCAAGAGCGCGTTCAGCTCGGGATCCGGTCCGCCGGCGCCGAGACGGCGGAGCTCGGCGGCGAGGGCGGCGGCCATGCGCTGTTCTGCCGCGCGGAAACGGGCCACCAGGCCGGGGGTGCGGGGGCTCAGGTCGTACAGGAGCCGGTGCAGCGCCGGACGGTCGGTGTGCAGGTCGGCCACGCGGCGTACGAGTTCGGTCAGCAGCCCGTGCAGCCCGGGACGCTCCTCGCCGGCCTGGGAGAACACCTCGGAGACGTGCCCCTCCACCTCGGCCAGGCAGTTCTCGGCCAGCGCGACCAGCAGGGCGTCCTTGTTCGGGAAGTACTGGTACAGCGAGCCGATCGACACCCCGGCCCGTTCAGCGATCTTGTTGGTGGTGGTCTCACCGTAGCCGTGCCGCTGGAAAAGCTGAGCGGCCGCTTCGAGGATCGCCGCCACCGTCTCGCGTGAGCGCTGCTGGCGGGGCTGTTTGCGAGGCGTGAGCACGGGCCTCCTATGCGAGTACCGAAAACTGAGAATAGCTCGCATCATGGGTGGAGCGCAGCGCTTCCCGCCCACTTCTCCCCGCCGGAACGGAGCTCTCTTCGTGCTGCTCGACTACGCCGTCCTCATCGCCCCCGGGATCCTGCTGATCGGCGCCTGCTTCGCCCTCGCGCGGGCCGACCGCGATCCGCTGCTGCGCATCCTGCTGCTCGTCCTGGGATTCATCTTGATCCGGGACGCGATGACCCCGATCGGGTTCTGGCGCTTCGGGACCGCGGGCGTCGTGCCGTGGGTCCGCTTCACCGATCACGCGCCCACCCTGCTGGTCCTCGGCCTGGGCACGCTGGCCGTCACCGCGCTTCTGCTCCGGGACCGGGGGCTGCGCGCGCTCGTGCGCTGGGGCCGCCCCGGCGCCGCCGCGGTGGGCCTGGGCCTCGGCGGCGGCGCGCTGGCCGCCGCCCCGGTGCTCCTGCTCACGCAGCTCACCCCGCTCGGCGGGCGCGGGGGAGCGGTCGCCGCCGGGCTGCTGCCCGTCCTGCTGTTCTTCTGCCTGGCCGGCAACCTGGCCGAGGAGGTGCTGTTCCGCGGCTTCCTGCAGGGCCGGCTGGAGGAGGACGGCGCCCCCGTACGGGCGGCGCTGCTGTCGGGTGTGCTGTTCGCCGCCTGCCACGCCTTCCTCGCCACCACCGTCACCACCGTCGGCTGGCCCCTCCTGGCGTTCACCCTCGCGGAGGGCCTGATCTGCGCCTTCCTGCGCCTGCGCCACGGCGTCATCGCCGCCGCCCTGGCCCACGGGAGTGCGATCTTCCTGCTCTCGTGCGGACTGGCCTGACCGGCCTAGGCTTGCGCGCGTGGAGATCCGCCCCCGAACCCCCGCCGACCTCGACGCCTGCGTCGAAGCCCTCGCCGCCGTCCACGCCGCCGACCGCTACCCCGTGGACTGGCCGGACGACCCCGCCCGCTGGCTCACCCCTGACGACGCGATCGAGGCGTGGATCGCGGTCGAGGACGGCGTGGTGCTCGGCCACGTCGCCCTCACCCGCGACATGGAGGTCACCCGCCTGTACGTCGCCCCCGCCGCCCGGGGCCGCGGCGTGGCCCCCCGGCTCCTCGACACCGTACGTTCCGCCGCTGGGAACCCGCTGCGGCTGGAGGTCTCCTCCGAGGGCAAGGCCGCGATCGCGCTCTACGAACGGTCAGGCTGGCGCCGCACCGGCACCACCCGCGCCACCTGGCGCGACACCACCGGCGAGCCCGCCGTCCTGCACCACTACGTCAGCCCGCCGGCCCTGGGAAGCAACGAGAACTAGTTTCTCTAGTTGACACACGGCTATCCCGTCACCAACAGCGACACGTCGATCTCTTGACATGCGCGCCCCGAAGGAGAACTCTTTCGCTAAAGAGAACGTGTTCTCGTATGGGCGAACAGAGCTGGGGAGCGGCCCAGCGTACGGCCCGTCTCTGAGAGGAACGCACATGACGTCGATCGATGAGTTCCGGGCCAGGGCACGAGCCTGGCTGGAGCAGAACGCCAAGCCCTTCGACGAGGCCGCCGGCCACGACGGCGAGGGGACCTCGGTTCCGCTGGAAGAATCCAAGCGCTTCCAGAAAGCACTGTGGGAAGCGGGATTCGCCGGCATCACCTGGCCCAAGGAGTACGGCGGGCAGGGGCTGGGCGCCGAGGAGCTGATCGCCTTCAACCAGGAGGCCGCCGACTTCGAGCTGCCCACCGGCCCGTTCGTCATCGGCCTCGGCATGCCGGGGCCGACGATCCTCGAGCTCGGCACGGAGGAGCAGAAGAGGCGCCACCTGCCCCCGATGCTGCGCGGCGAGGAGATCTGGTGTCAGCTCTTCTCCGAGCCGAGCGCCGGCTCGGACGTCGCGAGCCTGCAGACCACGGCCACCCGCACCGAGACCGGCTGGGTCGTCAACGGCCAGAAGGTGTGGACCTCCGGCGCCCAGTACAGCGACTTCGGCGCCATCCTCGCCCGCACCGACCCCACCGTGCCCAAGCACAAGGGCATCACGATGTTCATCGTCGACATGCACCATCCGGGGGTCACCGTGCGGCCTCTCGTGGTGGCCACCGGGCACGCGCCGTTCAACGAGGTGTTCTTCGACAACGTCGAGGTGCCCGCGGACGCCGTCATCGGCGAGGTCGACAAGGGCTGGGACGCCGCGGTGGTGATGCTCCGCAACGAGCGGGTCGCCATCGGCGCCGGAGGCCGCGCGCGCACCAACGCGCTCGGCTACGACTCGCTGCTCGAGGCGGCCCGCACCCGCGGCCTGGAGAGCGACCCCGCCATCCGGCGCAGGCTGGCGCTGTTGTACGCCCGCGAGTCCGCGCTCACGGCGTACGGCCGGGTGCTGCACGAGGAGACCACCGCCGGCATCCAGATCGGCGCACGCGGCTCCGCCGCGAAGCTCGCCGGCGCCGAGCTGGCCCTGTGGGCCGCGGACCTGGCGCAGGACATCCTCGGCAGCGACCTCGCCCTCGGGTCGGCGGACCTCGACCGGGTGGTCGCGGCCGTCGTGGGCGCTCCCGGCGGCGCCGTCGCCGGCGGGACCAACGAGATTCAGCGCAACATCGTCGGCGAACGGGTGCTCGGCCTGCCGAAGGACCCAGGGGTCGACCGGAACACCCCCTTCAACCAGCTGAAGCTCTCCCGCTGACACCCTCAGGAGCTCACGTGTCACTCATCTTCACCGACGACCAGAAGAGCCTGGCTCAGACGGTCAAGCGCTTCGTCGCCGACCGCACGCCGCTGCCGAAGGTCCGCGAGGTCATCGGCGGCGACCGGTCGTACGACCCGGAGGTCTGGGCCGGCCTGGCCGGCACTCTCGGCCTGGCCGGACTGACCATCCCCGAGGAGTACGGCGGCGCCGGGGCCACCCACGCGGATCTGTCGGCGGCGCTGCGGGAGCTGGGCGCGGGGCTCGTGCCCTCGCCGCTCCTGGCGTGCGTCCTGGCGGCCGGCACGCTCGTCGCCCTCGACGACGAGGAGGTCAATCGGAAGCTGCTGCCCCGGCTCGCCGAGGGTCACGTCGTCGGCACGCTCGCCGTCAGCGAGCCGGGGAACCGGCAGTGGATCCCGGCGCGGCCGGCGACCTCCGCCGTGCGGTCCGGCGGTGGTTTCGCCCTGTCCGGCACCAAGGTGGCGGTGCTCAACGGCGCGGAGGCCGAGCTCCTGCTCGTCCAGGCCGCCGGCCCTGAAGGCACGGGCGTGTACCTCGTGGAGCGCCCGGCCGACGGCCTGACGGTGGCCAAGGACGACGGGGTGGATCCGACCCGCGGCACGGCCACCGTGACGTTCGACGGCACGGCGGCCCGGCTCGTCGCCGGGGACGCCGCCGCCGCTCTCGACCACGTGGCCGACCTGGCGAACCTCGCGATCGCCTCGGAGCAGTCCGGGGCCATGGGCGCCTGCCTGGCGATGACCACGGAGTTCGCCAAGATCCGCTACACCTTCGGCCAGCCCATCGGGGCCTACCAGGGCGTCAAGCACAAGCTGGCCGACATGTACAACCTGTGGGCGCTCTCCGACGCGGCACTGCGGGAGGCGACGCGAGCGGCCGACGAGGAGCCGGCGAAGCTCGGCGCGGCCGCCGCGGCGGCGCGGGCGCTGACGTCGCAGGGCTACCTGGCCTCCGCCAAGAACACCATGCTGCTGCACGGCGGCATCGGCTTCACCTGGGAACACGACGCCCACTTCTTCTACAAGAACGCCATCGCCGGCAACGTCCTGGCCGGCGACGCCGACTACCAGCTGGACCGGCTCGCCGACAAGCTCGGCATCTAGAACACGCGCGTGGCGGTGGGCGACCGGGGCGCCCACCGCCGTGCGGCCGTGCCTACCTGCCGGCCGCCGCCTCCACCGGCAGCAGCCGCTTGGCGGCGAACTTCAGGCGATCCTCGACGTATTCCGGCGTCATCCGGCCGTTCAGCCAGGCGACGACGCTGCTGCTCCACAACGATTCGAGCATGTGCAGCACGCGGTACTCGGCCGGGGTGGTGCGGTGCTCCGGGCCCCAGGCCGCCAGCGCCATGAGGTCGGCCAGGGCGGCGGAGTCGTCACCGCTGATCAGGGGCGAACTGTCGTCCGGCTGCTCGCCCAGGGGCTTGGGGATGTGGTACGCGCTGAGCGCGGCGTGCGCGAACCCGCGGTTGTACTGCATCGCCCGGAACGCGCGGTGCAGCACCTCGGCGGCCCGTCCCTCAGGGGTGCGCTGCCGCGGCGGGCGCTGCAGGATGTCCTTGCGCAGCTCGTCCAGCTGCACCTGGATGGCCGCGCTGAGCAGCGCGTCCTTGGAGGGGTAGTAGCGGTAGAGGGTCGACAGGGCGACGCCCGCTATGCGGGCGACCTCGCGCATCTGGACCGCTTCGTACCCGCCTCGAGTGGCCAGCGCCATGCCGGCTTCCAGGACGCGCTCGACGCGAAATGCCCGGGCCTCCGGCGTGCGTCCATGCCTGTTGACGCGGGTCATGTCTGTAAAGAGTACACGTTCTCGTGAGGGGCCGGGCAAGCGCCGGAGGCGGGTCTCCGGCGCTTGCCGCGGCTCAGCCCTGGTGGCGCGAGAGCACCAGGCTGCCGGCCGCGGCGAAGAACATCCCGACGCCCTGGACGAAGCTGATGCCGATGCCCGGGAGCTGCTCGACGGCCTCGCCGCGGAGCTGGCGCACGGCCTCCTGGATGGCGAACATGCCGTACATGCCGGTGTGGGTGTACGACAGGCCGCCGCCGTTGGTGTTCATCGGCAGCGAGCCGTCCTTGAGCGTGTTCCCCTCCGCGACGAAGTCGCCCGACTCGCCGCGTCCGACGAACCCGAGGTCCTCCAGCATGTAGAGCGGCACGTGGGCGAAGGCGTCGTAGGCCATGAAGTGGTCCACGTCCGACCGGGTGATCCCCGCCGTCCTGAACGCCTCCTCGCCGGCCCTGCGGAAGGCCAGGAACGAGCCCGGGTCCGCCATCTGCGAGACCAGCGGCCCCTCGGCCGACTCTCCCGAGCCGAGCAGGTACACCGCGCGCTCGCCGCCCGGCATGTCCTTCGCCCGCTCCGCGCTCGTGAGCACGAGCGCGCCGCCGCCGTCGGTCACCACACAGCACATGTCCCTGGTGAACGGGTACGCGATCGGCGGTCCCGCCAGCACCTCCTCCACCGAGGTGGGCTTGCGCCGGAAGGCGCGCGGGTTGTTCAGCGCCCACGTCCGCTGCGCCACGACGACATGGGCCAGGTGCTCCCGGGTCATGCCGCGCTCGTGCAGGAAGCGCAGCGCGGGCAGGGTGAACGTGGAGTACGGGGTCTGGGCTCCGTAGACGGCCTCGAACTGCCCGGCCGCCGAAGCCGGGTTGGGCGCCCACGGCGCCACGCCGACGCGCGAACGGCCGGACTCGCCATGGGTGATGAGCACGACGTCGGCGGCGCCGGCCGCGATCGCCGCCGCTGCATGGCGCACGTGCAGCATGAAACTGCAGCCGCCGACCATGGTCCCGTCGAGCCAGCGCGGCTGGATGCCGAGGTGGTGGGAGACCTCCAGGGCGAACGGACCGGCGGTGGCCACGCCGTCGACGTCCTTGACCGTGAGCCCGGCGTCGGCGAGCGCGTTCCTGGCCGCCTCGGCGTGCAGGCCGAGCACGGGCACGTCGGGTCGGACCCCGACCTCGGTGGTCTCCGAGGCGCCGACGATGGCGATGTCGCCGCGGTGCATCGACGTCATCACGCCACCGCCTTGGCGGCGGCGAACACCGGGAGCGTGAAGTTCTCGCGTTCGACGAACGTGACCTTGAGCGGCATGTCGAGCTCCAGTTTCTCGGGGTCGGGTTCCACTCCGACGATGTTCGTCATCATGTGCGGCCCCTCGGCGAGTTCCACCAGCGCCACGATGACCGGGGTGCCGGGGTCGAAGGGCGGCAGCGGCCGGTAGTTGATCACGTACGACAGCAGTCGCGCGTCACCGCTGACGGTCGTCCACTCCACGTCGCCGGAGCCGCACCGGGGGCAGAACGGGCGCGGGTAGAAGTAGTGCCGCGCGCAGGAGACGCAGCGCTGGATGCGCAGCTCCTTGTTCGCGGCGCCCTCCCAGAAGGGCAGGGTCTCCGGAGTGGGTGCGGGGGCCGGGCCGGGCATGGCGTTTCCTTTCGCTGGAGGAAGGAGGGGAGTGCCTGAGGAGCGGCTGAGTGTTTCGCGCATCGCCAGGGAGCCGACCACGCCGATGCCCAGGATCAGGGTGGTCAGGAGGAAGGCGGCCTCGAAGGAGAGGACATCGGCGATCGCGCCGACTACCAGGGGGCCGATGATGGCGCCGGCGTCGGACGCCATGCTGAACCACGCCACGTTCCTGGCGCGGCTGTGGCCGCTGATGTCGGCCAGCACGGAGGCCGGCGTCGTGGACAGGCCGGCGCCGGCCAGGCCGAGGAGCACCATGGAGGCGACGAAGGCCGCTTCGCTGGACGTCACGGCCAGCAGCCCCACGGCGACGGTGCCGGTCAGGCCGGCCGTGATCATCGCCGGCCGCCTTCCCCGGGCGTCCGCCCACTGCCCGAACGCCGGCACGAAGACCAGCTGGGTGACGGCCGTGCTGAGCATCGCCAGGCCGACGAAGGTGCCGCTGCCGCCCAGCTCGTTGTTGCCGAACATCGGGATCACCGAGTTGCGCATCCCGTAGAACAGCCAGCCCGTGCCGAAGCTCGCGACCAGGATCGCGACGAAGGCGCGCAGGTACACGCCACGGGAAAGGGCCGGCGCCGACCGGTTCTCGGCCGGCGCCGGCCTGCCGTCCGGCTGCTCGGCGGGGCGCGAAGGGGTGAGCATGAAGTGGGAGATCCCCGCGGCGACGAACAGGGCCACCCCGTAGAACAGGAAGGGGAAGCGGGCGTTCACGTCGGCCAGCACGCCGCCGATCCCGGGGCCCGCGATGGCGCCGAGCATGAACCCCGTCTGGTAGACGCTCACGGCGTTCCCCCGGGAGTCCGGCGGCGCCAGGCGCAGGACCAGGGCCATGGCGGCGATGGTGAACGCCGAGCTGCCCATCCCGCCGACCGCCCGCAGCGCGATGAGCAGGGTGAAGTTCGGCGCGAGGCCGGCGACGACCATCGTGGCTCCCTGCAGCCACAGGCCCCAGGCGATGACCCGGCGCTCACCGAAGCGCTGCACGAACCGGCTGTTGACGACGGCCGTGGCCAGCCGGAACACCGCGAACGCGCTGATCGCCGCGCCCACGGCCGTGTTGCCCGCCCCGAACATGTCCGCGAGGAGCGGCAGAGCGGGCGCGACGACCCCGAAACCGAGCGCGACGACGAACGAGATCAGGGTGCAGACCCGCAGCTCCGGAGGCAGCGTCCTGAAACGCTTCATCAGACAGCCATCCAGGTGATTCGGTGCGTCATGGGCGAGCCGGAGGGCAGGACTGGCCGCCAAGAGCCAAAGATAACACGTTCTTCTTGGTTGGCCAGGGTGAGTTGTCTCGGGGGAAAGGAGCCCTTGTTCACACTGTCGTAACGTGTTCTACTTGATGCCTGACCAGTGCTGTGGTGCATCTCCGTCGAACCTGGTGACCGGTCGTGGCACCGCCGCACGACCCTCCGCTCCGAAAGGCATTCCATGGGATCTCTCGACGGCAGGGTGGCCATCATCACCGGTGCCGGCCGCGGCATCGGCGCGTCCATCAGCCGCATGTTCGCCCAGCAGGGTGCAAAGCTCGTACTCAACGACCTCGGCGCCGAGCCGGACGGCAGCGGCGGCGACGCCGGTCCCGCGCAGGACATCGCCGACGAGATCAACGGCCTCGGCGGCCAGGCCGTCGCGGACGCGGGCGACATCGCCGACACCGCGACCGGCCGGCGCCTCGTCGAGATGGCCGTCGCGCATCACGGGAAGCTCGACGTCGTCGTCAACGTCGCCGGCATCCTCCGCGACCGGATGATCTTCAATCTGCCCGACGACGACTGGGACGCGGTCATCAGGGTGCACCTGCGCGGCCACTTCAGCACCATCAAGCCCGCCGCCGCCTACTGGCGGGAGCAGCGCAACCCGGACGGCCACTACCGGATCATCAACTTCACCTCCGACTCGGCCCTGCAGGGCTCCCCCGGCCAGCCCAACTACGCCGCCGCGAAGATGGGCATCATCGGCCTGACCGCGTCCCTCGCCAACGGCCTGGCCCGGTACGGCGTGACGGCGAACGCCATCGCGCCCGGCGCCGCCACCCGCCTGACCGCCACCGTCCCGGACGAGAAGAAGATCGGCGATTCCCCCGGCGCCGAGCTCATGTCGCCGGACAACGTCGCGCCGATCGTCACCTACCTCGCCGGCACCGAGTCGGACTGGCTGTCGGGCCGCACCCTCGGCGCGTCCGGCCACGAGGTGAAACTCTGGAACAACCCCGAGGTCGTGGAGACCATCAGCTCCGACGGGCTGTGGGACCTGCAGGACCTCGCGGACAAGGCCGCGAAGTTCTTCCGCCCGAAGGCGGACGGCCTGCACCCCTCGATCTTCATGGGGCAGCTCCCCACGTGAGCTGAGGACGTACGAACACGGGGGTTGCCTGGAAGCGCTCGGGTGATCCGCGCGGGCGGCCATGAGCGACCAGGCGTCGAGGGGATCGTCACCGAAGTTCAGCCGACAGGAGAGGGACGCATGATGTCCTCTACTCATCACTCGACCATGGCACCCATCAGCTTCTACGAGATCGCCGCCGCCGACCCCGGCCGGCGGGCCATCATCGATCCCGACGGATCTGCGCTCACCTTCGGTGAGCTCCTGGCGCGGGTCAACCGCGTCTCACGTGCCCTGCGCTCCCACGGCCTCTCGACCGGCGACGCCGTCGCCGTGGCGGTGCACAACGGTCACGAGTACCTGGAGATGATGCTGGCCACCGGCCAGGTCGGCATGTACTTCGTCCCGGTCAACTGGCGGCTGACCCCGGCGGAGATGCTCTACATCGTCCGCGACTCCGGGGCCAAGGCCGTGCTCGTGGACGCCGAGCAGGCGCGTACGCTGCCCGTCGAGTCGCTGCCGGAGCACCGGTTCGTGATCGGCGGCGAGGTGGACGGGTGGCGGCCGTACCAGTCGTTCGGCGAGGGGGAGTCGTCGGACGCGCCGCCGGATCGCCGGTTCGGCAGCGTGATGGGCTACACCTCGGGCACCACCGGCAATCCCAAGGGTGTACGCACCGCCCTTCCTGACCTTCCCCCGGAGCCGGTGATCCAGGCGACGTACGTGGCGCTGGCCGCCCGTTACGAGGTCACCCTCGGCACGGGCGTGCACCTGGTGTGCTCGCCGATCTACCACGCCGCCCCGTCCGGGCACGCCCACGCCTACCTGAACGCCGGCCACACGGTCGTCATCCAGGGCAAATTCGACCCCGAGGGCGTGTTGCGGGCCTTCGAACGGCATCGGGTGACCAGCGTCCACATGGTCCCGACCCACTTCCACCGCATGCTGCGCCTGCCGGAGGAGGTCCGGTCGAAGTACGACCTGTCCAGCCTGGAGGCGGTGATCCACGCGGGCGCGCCGTGCCCCGTCGCCATCAAGCAGCAGATGATCGAGTGGCTGGGGCCCGTTCTGTGGGAGTACCTCGCGGCCACCGAGGGCGGCGTCTCGCTGGTGGGCTCGCACGAGTGGCTGCGCAAGCCGGGCACGGTGGGGCGGCCTGCGCCGAACACGATCGTCAAGATCCTCGACGAGGACGGCAAGGAGGTGCCTGCGGGGACGGAGGGCACGATCTACTTCGGCATCCCGGGGGAGCGGCCCCGCTTCGAGTACAACAACGACCCGGTCAAGACCGCCGCCAGCCGGCGCGGAGACCTGGCCACGGTCGGCGACTACGGGTACTTCGACGAGGACGGTTACGTGTTCCTCCTCGACCGGCGTACCGACCTGATCATCTCCGGGGGCGTGAACATCTATCCCGCCGAGATCGAGCAGCAGCTCATCACGCATCCCGCCGTCGCCGACGTCGCCGTCATCGGGGTCCCCGACCCCGACTGGGGACAGAGCGTGCTCGCTGTCGTCCAGCCCTCCGAGGACGCGGTTCCCGGCGACGAGCTGGCCGAGGCGCTGCGCGCCCACTGCGCCGAGCGGCTGGCCTCGTTCAAGATCCCCCGGCGGTTCGAGTTCCTGGCCGACTTCCCGCGGACGGAGACCGGCAAGCTGCAGCGCCGCAGGCTCCGTGACGCCTACGCCGGCCGATAGCCCCCAGCCGTTGAGGAGAAGCGACATGAAGGTCGGTGTTCACGCCGGCGCCGCGCCGCTGGCAGCGGCCGGAAGGTTCGCCGCATGGGCGGAAGAGGCCGGCTTCGACGCCGTCACCAGCGCCGAGGTCGATCACGACCCGTTCCTGCCGCTCGCCCTGGCCGCCCCGGCGACGAGCCGGATACGGCTCACGACCGGGATCGCGGTGGCGTTCGCCCGCACGCCGATGACGCTCGCGTACGTCGCCCATGACCTCCAGTCGCTGTCCGGGGGACGTTTCGTCCTGGGCCTCGGCACCCAGACCAAGCCGCACATCACCCGCCGGTTCGGCATGCCCTGGAGTCATCCCGCGGCGCGGATGCGTGAGTACGTCACGGCCCTGCGCGCGATCTGGGACGACTGGAACAACGGCCGGGAGGTCCGGCACGAAGGCGAGTACTACCGGCACACGCTGATGACGGCGACGTTCCGCCCGCCGCCGCACGGCCACGGCGACCCGCCCATCCACCTCGCCGCGGTGGGCCCGCTCATGACCCGGCTGGCCGGCGAGGTGGCGGACGGGCTGATCCCGCACGGCTTCAGCACCGAGCGGTACTTCCGGGAGGTCACCGTCCCGGCCCTGGAGGAGGGCCTGGAGCGGGCCGGTCGTGACCGGGCCGAGGTGACCGTGCACTGTCCCGGGTTCGTGCACGTCTTCGGAGCGGAGGAGGACCGCGAGCGGCAGATGTTGCGCGGGCGGATCGCCTTCTACGGCTCCACCCCGGCGTACAAGGGAGTGCTCGCCCTGCACGGCTGGGAGGAGCTGCACGAGCGGCTGCACGCGTTGTCGGTCCGTCCCGAGGCCGACCGCTGGGAACGGATGGCCGACCTCGTCGACGACGAGGTCCTCGACACGTTCTGCGTGAGCGGCTCACTGGCGGAGGTGACGGCGGAGGTTTCCCGCCGCTTCGGGGAGCTGGTCGACCAGGTCCACCTCCAGCCGCCGCCGGGCATGTCGGCGGCCGAGATCCGCAAGGCCCTGACAGAGCTCCAGGATCGGGACGAGGGGGGCTGACATGGAGGTCACCGGGCGTCTGCAACTGGAGGCGTGGCGGCGCCGGACGTTGCCTCCCGTGGAGCGGGTCCGGCCGGGGCTGTGGTCGCTGCCGGTGCCCATGACGGGAAACCCCCTGCGCTACGTGCTGTGCTACGCGTTCGAGAGCGGGCCGGGAGTGACCCTCGTGGACCCCGGCTGGCCCTTCGACGGCGGCGGCGAATCGCTCACGGCGGGGCTCGCCACGATCGGCGCCCGCCCCGAGGACGTGACCGGCGTGCTGGTGACCCACGCCCACCTCGACCACCACGGGCTGGCGTCCTGGGTCCGCGAGAAGTCCGGCTGCTGGGTGGCGATGCACGAGGCGGAGCAGGAGGCGCTGCGCCGGCAGGCGAACACGGAGACGAGCGCGGCCAGGACGCGCCGCTGGCGGGACGCGGCCGGCATCCCCCCTGACGCGGACGCTGACGCGCCGCCGAGCGGGGCGAGCGGCACCATGACACCGACCGGCCTGACCGATCTGGAGGCCGACTTCTTCCTCGGCCACGGTGACGACGCCCGCATTCCGGGCCGGGACGTCCGCGCGTTGTGGACGCCCGGTCACACGCCCGGCCACCTGTGCTTCGTCTCCCCGGACGACGCCGTGATCCTCACCGGGGACCACCTGCTGCCCCGGATCACCCCCAACATCAGCGGCTACGCCTACGACACGCTCGATCCCCTCGGCGACTACCTCGACAGCCTGACCGTGCTGCCGGAGCACGACGCGTACGAGGCTCTCCCGGGCCACGAGTACCGCTTCCGCGGCATCGCAGCGCGCACGGCCACGGTCAGGGCGCACCATGATCGCCGGCTGGCGGAGATCCACAACCAGGTGGCAGGCACGCCCGGTGTGACCGCGTGGGAGATCGCCTCGCAGGTCACGTGGTCACGCGACTGGGCGGAGTATTCCGGTTTCCTGCTGACCAGCGCGGTCGGGGAGACGCTGTCACACCTGGACCACCTCGAGGCCCGCGGCGCCATCCGCAGGCAGGGGCGCAGCCCGGTGCGCTGGTTCGCAGCCGCCCCTCAGCACGAACGCACCGGCCCGGCCCGACTCCCGGAAGGAATGATCACGTGGCGCTGAACCTCGACCTGGTGGGCAAGGAATGGGACGGCGAAGGCCGCCGATGGACCTCGGCCGACGCCATCCTCTACGCGCTCGGCGTCGGAGCGGGGAGCGAAGATCCGCTGGCGGAGTTGTCGTTCACGACGGAGAACTCCCACGACGTCACCCAGCAGGTGCTGCCCACCTTCGCGGTGATGATCGGCGGCGCCGGCTCGATGCCCGCCCTCGGCGACTTCGACATCTCGCAGGTGCTGCACGCCGAACAGTCGATCACCCTGCACGGCGTGCTGCCCGTCGAGGGCGCCACCGTGACCAGGAGCCGGGTGGCCGGCTTCTACGACAAAGGGCGGCACGCCATCGCCGCGACGGAGTCGACCATCACGGACAAGGACTCGGGAGAGGTGCTCGCCGAAGTCAGCAGCGGCATCTTCATCCGCGGCGAAGGAGGCTTCGGCGGCGACCGCGGCGCCTCCGTGACCTGGCAGCGGCCGCAGACCGAGCCGGACCACGTGGTCACCTACCGCACCCGGCCCGACCAGGCGTTGCTGTACCGGCTGAGCGGCGACCGCAATCCGCTGCACTCCGACCCCTGGCTCGCCGGGAAGGCCGGGTTCGACCGTCCGATCCTGCACGGCCTGTGCACGTTCGGCTTCACCGGCAGGGCGCTGCTGCACACCGTCTGCGGCTCCGACCCCGCCTCGTTCGGCTCCATGTCGGCGCGCTTCGCCTCTCCCGTGCTGCCCGGCGAGGAACTGTCGGTCGCCATCTGGGACGAAGGCGAGACCTGCCGCTTCCAGACCACGGTGGCCGGCCGGGTCGTGCTCGACCACGGCACCTTCACGAAGAAGGCCGGGAGTCCAGGTGCTGCCGGACGGCGGCCATGACGGCCTGGGGGAGGCCGTGCGGGAGAAGGTCGCGACGACGACCTGCCCGCCGTTCTCCTGAGGTCGTTCGTGGCGGAAGGTGGCGATGACGTAGCCGAGGGCGTGGTCGAGCGGCTCGGACGGGTCGTGGGCGCCGCCGGCGCGCAGCCAGCCGCGCAGCACCTGGTTGTGCGCGCTCACCACGGAGGCCTCCATGAGCTCGGCGCGCAGACCGGCGTCGGGGGAGTCGCCCAGCCACTCGCCCACGAACCCCCGGAACAGCCCGCTGATACGCGCGCCCATGACCGCGCAGATCGCGGTCATGGGCGCCCAGGGCGCGGTCAACATCCTGCACCGCAGGCGCCTGGCCGCCGCCGACGACCCGGACGCGCTGCGGGCCGAGCTGGTCCGCGCGTACGAGGACACCCTGGCGACGCCGTACCTGGCGGCCGAGCGCGGCTACGTGGACGCGATGATCCGGCCGAGCGAGACCCGCCGCGAGGTCACCCTGGCGCTGCGCCTGCTGCGCGGCAAGCGCGACGCCCTGCCACCGAAGAAGCACGGGAACATCCCGCTGTGAACGTGACCAAGGGCGACCCGTCGCCGGAGGAACTCGCCGCCCTCGTCGTCGGCCCCGTCATCGCCCTGCGCCCGATCCGGGCGGAACCCCCGCCGCGGCCCGCCCGCGCCCGGCGGGCGTTGCGCCGTCCTCTTGTCAGAGGTTCCCGCGGCTGGTGGGAACCCAGACGGAATCTTGGAGGACAGCTGTGAGTCTGCGCAAGGTGCTGGTCGCCAACCGCGGTGAGATCGCCGTACGCGTCATCCGGGCCTCCCGCGGGCCTGGGGGAGCGGTCAGGGCTTGTCGGCGGCGAGGGCGGCGCGGGCCGCCTCCACCTTCAGGGCGTCCCGCTCCGGGTTCGCCAGCAGGGCGAAGAGCGCCCCGCCGATGAGGACGATCCCTCCCGCCAGCATGAACACGCTGGTGTAGCCTTCGGCCGCCGGGGCGCCAGAAGCCGTGGCGGCGTCGAGGACCACGCCCGCGATGACCGGCCCCGACACGCCGAGCAGGCCGCTCACGGCCAGGCCGATCGACAGGACGCTGGTGCGCTGCGCGGGCGGCGCGATCTGCGCGAGCGCCGGGTTGGCGATGGCGTAGATGCTCGTGGACAGGCCGTAGCCGAGCATCAGCAAGGCCATGGGGACCGCCACGCCGGAGGCGAGCGGCAGGGTCATCAGGCACAGGCCGCCGGCCGCCGCCAGGCCGCCGCCGATCAGCACGCGGACCACCCGGGACGACGCGCCGTTCTTGAGCGCCCTGTCGCCCAGCCCGCCGTACAGGAACAGGAAGATCACCGAAGTGATGCTCGGCACCCCGAACAGCGAGCCGGCCGTCACCGCGGAGAAGCCAAGACCGGCCT
Organism: Nonomuraea terrae; assembly: GCF_004348995.1. Lineage (GTDB taxonomy): Bacteria > Actinomycetota > Actinomycetes > Streptosporangiales > Streptosporangiaceae > Nonomuraea > Nonomuraea terrae. The sequence goes on along the minus strand of NZ_SMKQ01000085.1, from coordinate 17,717 downwards.
CGAAGTACGACGGAAGCCAGGTCATGACGATCGACACCAACATGCCGACGGAGGCGAAGATCGCCAGAAAGCCGATGAAGGTGCCGGTCAGCAGGATGGAGCGCAGCGGAGCCCGCTTGCCGGCCGTCGGGTCCTCGGGGGTCTGCGGGTTTTTGGCGATCGGGGTCACCTGGTCGGAGTACGGGCCGGTCCTGCCGATGAAGGCCCAGCCGAGGCACCAGATGAAGCCCATGACGGCCACGCTGAGGAAGCCGGACTGCCAGCCGAACGCGGCGATGATCAGGACGATGATCGGGGCGAAGATCAGCTTGCCGAACGACGCTCCGGTGGTGAGCAGCGCCGCGGGCAGCCCGCGGCGCTCGTTCGGCCACCATGAGTACGCCATCGAGTGCATCACCGAGTTGGCGGGAGCCTCGGCCGCGCCGAGCATGAGCCGGGTCACCATGAGCAGACCGGCCGAGGCGGCGAAGAAGATCGGCAGCTGGAGCAGCGACCACATCAGGACGAGCGTGAACAGGGTGCCCTTGAGCGGCAGCCGGTCGGCCACGGCCGCGAACAGCAGGGCCACGAGCGGGCCGAGCAGGCTGGCGGCGGTGCTGATGCTGCCGAACTGGGCGGCGCTCAGCCCGAGGTCGGCCATCACGGGCTGGGCGACCAGGCCGAGGATCGCCTTGTCCAGATAGGCGATGAGGGTGGAGGCGAGCAGCATGAGCGTGATGGCCCAGGCCATGACCTTGGAATGCGCCGGAGGGCCGGCCGCCGCCTCGGTGCTCGATGTTGTCGGCTCGCTCTGCGGTGGGACACGCTCGCTGACCATGGTGGGGGGCTCCTTGAACATCCGTGGCCGACTGCGCGCCCGGCGGGTGGCCGGACGGCATGAGTGACGTCGGGGTAGGGCTGATCGGCTCCGCGGCGACGGCCCGGAGCATGGTGAGGAGACGGGGGCACGCCGGCCCGGCCGCGCGAGCGGTCCGCGCGGCTCTCGCGGGCATGACGGGTGGAGGACGCGGCGGAACGCCGCGCGCCCTACGTGGTGATGATCAGATGCGGCCGGTTCCCCGGCGCCGTGGCGGGCCTGAAGGTGGAGCCCGGCGCGTTCAGGTTGCCCTGGCCCGCCGCCCGATCAGGTCGGGCCGGGTCTCAGGAGCCCTTCGCCGGGTGCTCCATGGGGTGATGCGGGTGCGCTGCGCGGGGGATGACGGGGCATGCGCTTCCTCCAGACCTGCCGGCGTGCGGCGGTCGCCCCGCAGGGCCGACGCCGGTGTCGGACGTCGGCTGGGTACCGGGGTTGAGGTGGGAATTAATTTGGACGCAACATGTCTGTAAATAGAAGCTAAGTCGGCGCTCCGACCGGTGTCAAGGGTGTGGCGGGCCCGTATGAGCGCCGTGCCGGCCTATTTACAGACAATCCTTGTCTAGTTAGAGTGCGGCGGGATTCCTCGATTCGATCCCTTGGTCGCAATGCCGCACCGCCTCCTCCCGGGCGCGTCCCCGATCGGCCGGCGGAGTGCCGGCTCCCAGGTCGTTCGCGCTGGAAGGGGAGATCACGATGGCGCTGAAGCTGGACCCCGCGGGCAAGGAGCGACAGGCATAATGATCAGGGCTGAACGTCGCCCCGGCCGATCAGCTTCCACAGAACGGAGTACGGTGGCGTCGCCCTTATCTCGCAGGCGATCGAACATCGCCATCGGCGCACTGGCCTTCTGCGGCATGGTCGTCGCCGTGATGTTCACCCTGATGGTGCCGATCATCCCCGAGCTCCCCCGGCTGCTGTCCGTCCCGGCCGAGGACGCCTCCTGGGTCATCACCGCCACGCTGCTGTCCTCGGCGGTGTTCACACCGGTCAGCGGGCGGCTCGGCGACATGTACGGCAAGCGCCGCATGATCGTGATCAGTCTCGCGCTGATGATCGCCGGGTCGGCGATCTGTGTCGTGTCCAGCTCGCTTCCCCTCGTGGTGCTGGGCCGTGCGCTGCAGGGCTGCGCCGTGGGCGTGATCCCGCTGGGCATCAGCATCATGCGCGACCTGCTGCCGGCCGAACGGCTCGGCTCCGCCATGGCGCTGATGAGCGCCACCATGGGCGCCGGCGGCGCGGCCGGCCTCCCGCTGGGCGCGCTGGTCGCGCAGTTCGCCGACTGGCACATGCTCTTCCTGGTGTCGGCCGGCATGGGCGTGGCCGGCCTGGTCCTGGCCCTCACGGTCGTGCCCGACTCGCGGGTGCGGGCCGGGGGACGGTTCGACCTCCTCGGCGCGGCCGGGTTGACGGCCGGCCTGGTGTGCTTCCTGCTGCCCATCAGCAAAGGCGGCAGCTGGGGCTGGACCAGCCCGCTCACCCTCGGCCTGTTCGCCGCCTCGGCCGTGGTCTTCCTCGTCTGGGGTTTCGTCCAGCTGAGGATCAGCGATCCACTGGTCGACCTGCGGACGACTGCCCGACCCCAGGTGCTGATCACGAATTTGACGTCCATCGCCTTCGGCTTCTCCATGTTCGGAATGAGCCTGGTGTTCCCCCTGGTGCTCCAGGCACCGTCGGCCACCGGCTACGGAATGGGACTGTCCCTGTTCGAGGCCGGGTTGTGCATGGCCGTGGGCGGCGCGCTGATGATCGTCCTTTCCCCCGTGTCGGCCCGCGTCACCGGCGCCTACGGGCCCAAGGTGACCCTCATGATCGGCGCTCTGCTCATGCTCGCCGGCTACGGCAGCGCGCTGTTCCTGATGGACGAGATCTGGCACGTCGTCCTGGCCGCGACGATCGTCTCCTCCGGAGCCGGCCTCGGCTACGCCGCCATGCCCGCCTCGATCATGGGCGCGGTGCCCACGTCGGAGACGGCCGCGGCCAACGGCATCAACGCCCTCATGCGCGCCATCGGCACCTCCACGGCCAGCGCGGTGATCAGCGCGGTCCTCGCCGCCGCGACCGTCCAGCGCGGCGCCTTCTCGCTGCCCTCGCAGAACGGGCTCCACCTGGCCCTGATCATCACAGCCGTCTCGGCGACCGTCGCCATGATCATCGCAGCGCTCCTGCCCCGGCGCCGCCGGCGTCCGGAACCCGCCCGGACGCGCCCCGACGGCCGGGCCGAGGCCGTCCCGACCAGGCCCGCGCCGTAGCGCTTCACCCGCTGAGCTGATCACGAATCTGGCACACTGTGCCTGTGAGCGGACGAGGTCGGCGGCCGGATCCCGGTCTGGAGTCGCGGGTGCACGGCGCGGCGCTGGAGCTGTACGGAGAGGTCGGCTGGGCCGGATTCACCATCGACGCCGTGGCCCGCCGGGCGCGCGTGGGCAAGGCCGCCATGTACAACCGCTGGGAGAGCAAGGACAAACTGATCGCCGACGCCCTGACCAGCTGGCTGTCGAAGAGCCTCCCGCCGAGCCGTACGGGCCCGCTGCGGAAGAACCTGCTCGACATGGCCACCGACATCCTCGACAGCTACCTGGAGCCCAAAGGCCTGGTCTACCTCAGGGCCCAGGTCGAGGCCAGGGTGTATCCCGAACTGTTCGGGCAGGCGCTGGAGACGTTCCAGCGCGAGCGCATCCGGCGGGGCCGCGCCATCGTGCTCGCCGCCATCGAACGGGGCGAGCTCCCGGGCGGCACGTCTCCCGCACTCGTGCTGGACGCGCTCGCCGGCATCCTCACCAACCACTTCCTGTCGACGCCGACGAGCCAGATCCCCACCCTCCTCGAACACAAGACCAAGTACGTCGAGGAGACCGTGGACTTCGTCCTCTCCGCCGTCGGCTACCGCGCCCCCGGCCCCTGACAGAATCCCCCATCGCCCCTGGCCGGCCTCGAACCGGCACACACCAAGCCACCATCAGGTAAGACAGGGCCGCAGGTTCAAGGGCAGTCGCGCGCGATCCATGGCTGCGAGCTGAACTTGCCCGCCACCTTGGCCAGACACGGTTGGCCCTCGGTGGCACGCAGCACCTGGATCGCCTTGTCCACAGGCGTCCGCGGCGCCTCGGAATCCGAGTAGTCCAGGTCGCCGCTGACCCCGCTGACCAGCCCCTTGCCGCGGATGTCGGCCAGCCCGGCGACGATGCCCTGGGTCTTCAGCGTGACCGCGTCCTTCGCCAGCACGTTCGCCGCCGCCTGCCGGATCACCGCGAGCGCGTCGAACGTCAGCAACGCCCGGCCGTCACGGTTCTCCTCGCAGGCGCCCCCGAACAGACCGTTGTAGCGGATGTAGAAGCCGCTCTGTCTCCGGGTCGCCTGGCAGTCGGCGCCCCACAGAGCGCTGCTGGCCAGCGTCATGTACTCCAGCCGCAGCCCTGGGTACTTGCGGTTGGCGCCCGACAGGACGAAACGGGAGACGTCATCGGTGGCCAGGATGCGCGGGTAGCGGTTCTGGCAGGCGAGCTTCATGCCGGTCAGGAACTGTTCGAAGCGCTCCGCACGCCCCGCGTAGACGACGATCTCGTCCGGGCGTTCCGCAGCCTGGCAGGCCCTTCTGCCCAGTTGGCCGACACTTTCGCCCGGACCCTCATCGGTCACGCGGTAGCCCGCGTGATCGCTGATCTCCACCCCCGCGACCGGCAACTCGTCGCGCATGGCGGTGGCGAGCTCGTGGCTGTAGGTGTCGTCCGGGTCTGCCGAGTAGTACACGCGGGCCCGCCGGGCACGCAGGTCCGCCGAGGCGTATGCGGCGGCGAAGACGGCCTGGCGCCGGTTGCCCGGACTCACCTGGTAGTAGTAGGGCGAGGCGTCGATCAGCTCGTCGGCCGTGGTCGCCGAGCCGACGGACGGCAGGCCCGCTTGACCCAGTCGCTGGACCGCATCGATCGTCTGCTGCGTGCTCAGCCCCAGCCCGACAACGCCGACGATCCGCGGGTCCCGGCGCGCCTCCTCTACGATCTTCTGTGCGGCGCGGTCCGCGTATTCCATGTTCGCGCCCGCATTGGCCAGCAGCAGCCGGATCGGGGCGTCTTCCTCCAGTGACTCCTGCTGCGCGATCGCCAGCCCGCGCAGCTCCTCACGGGCGACCCGCACGCCCTGCTCGTTGCCAGGGGACAGGATCGTCAGGTGGACCACGGTGATGTGCTTCGGATTGAGCACCACCTTCGCGTTGGTTTCCTTGATCTTGTCGATAACTCCGCCCAGCTCCTTCGTGTCGACTCGCGGCGGGTCCTCGCCTGCCAGCCCCACGCACTGCTTCCCGTCGTCGCCCAGATCCTCGAGGGTCATGGCATCGAGCACACCCGGCGGCCAGGCCCGCACCGACGGCGACCACCACGGTCGGCAGAACTCGTGACTGGAGACCGGCACCGCCACGACGCCTGCGACCAGCAAGCCCAGCCCCACGAACGACATCCACGGCACCCGCTGAGGAGGTCGCAACTTCATGACCCGGTCGCGGACTGTCGCCGGCGGCGGACTCGTAGGGATCGCGAACGGAAGCAGCCAGACGCGGTCTCGCCTCGGCGCCTCCTTCAGCCCTTCGTGCCACCCCATGTAGGCGGCCTCCGGACTGCCGGGTGCCGCCTCCTCCTGAGCACGCGCGTCGACATCGGATGCCGCGCGCGGGCCCGCTGCGACGACGAGCAGCGGATCCTTCTTGAACGTGCCGCGGCGGGGCCGGCTGTTCCGCACGTCCTTGATCGCCCGGAGCAGGTCGGTCGTCGCTTCTCCGCTCTCGCACCCCAGCAGGAGGACCGGGTAGGTGCGGCGGCGCCGTCCCCGGCCGAACAAGCCGCCTCTGCTGTACGCTCGCCGCAGATCCTCCAACAGCGCATCGGCGAGCAGCGCGTTCACTTGCTGCCGCGTCGGCGCTTGGCCCTCGATCCCCGCGAACCTCTTGGCCAGGGTGAACAGACTGCCCTTGAGAGGCTCCGGCTCGTCTCGGCGCCTCTCCTGCTGCCGGCTTTCGCCCCGGTGCTCGAACCACCTCTGCGGTCCGAACACCGTGTCAGCGATGTGCAGGACCAAGCGCGGCAACACGGACGCGGGTAGCTTGATCCACCAGGGCAGGTCGCTGATGGTGGCCAGGGGCACCCTGATCTGCGTGTCTTCCCGGAGCTCCTGCCCCTCGTAGAAGAGCTCGTATTGGGAGAAGTGGGCGGAGAGCTGGGCGACGACCTCGTCCTCCGACAGCCGTTCGCGTCCCTCCCGCTGGAGTGTCGCCAGCCACGAGGCGAGCGCGAAATGCGGCGCGCCCCGCCCTCTGCCAAGGCGGTTGCCCTGGAAGAACTGCGCCGCCGCGGCGGCCAGCAGTTGTTCCACTCCTTGCTCGGCCGCTACGTGGGAGGGCGCGACCATGACGCACTGGCGCGCCCCGCGCAGTCGATGCGCCGTCCAGCGCTCGTGCAAGGCTGTCAGCAGCCTCCTCGACTCTGCCGGAGGCTCCGCGACGTGAAGGTGAACGATGGGGAGCAGCTTCTCCCGGTTGAGCGGCCAGGGGCGCCGGGCGAGAGCGTAGAGCCATTCCAGGAACTCTGGCGCGCCATCGAATACCAGCTCAGGTCGGTCTATTGGCATGACACTCCGCGATCTTTCGAAACTGCGCGATCTCTCGGAAGAAGAGGGTGGCGGTGACGCTTGATCTTTTGAAGAAGATTACTCATATGGAGTCCTCCAGCAGCAGAATTCGGGCAACGTGGGCGTCATTCGAAGGCCTGTCCAGCCGATATCCGCGTCGGCTATGCCCGTTGCGTCTACCTCAGGGGAATTCCATTCCTGGATCGGACTGCTCAGTGGCGCACTCGCTCAGCCACCGCCGCTCGACAGGCGAATCCAAGGCCAAGGCCGGATCCGTCGACGATGAAGGAAAGGCCGTCGCGCGGTTGATCACCGTCGCCCGGAACAAGGAGTCGTGCACCACTCAGGTGTGAGGCGACCAACGGCAGCGGATCGTGTTCAGCATGACAGCGGACATGTGTGTCAGCCGCATCCTCGTTTCGCCAAGAGAGGTGCCGCAGGCATCTCCGCGGCACGGTGTGAGCGATCGGCATCGCCGCCCCCTTGCCGCCGGTCGAATAGTTGCTCGCAGGCCGCTCCCGCCCAATACCTCAAGGAGGGGCATGAGCGGCCATATTGGCCGGATCAGTGAGCCTGAGCCTCGTAGCTTGAGGCGCCGAGCCAGGCCGCAACCTCGGAAAGGCCTGTTCGGTGGTACGGCCTGCGCCGATCAGGAGACCAGACCAGTCCAGTCGCCGATCAGGTACGGGCGAGGCCCCCGAAAGCGCGGGTCGTGGTCGCTCCAGGCGGCACCCTCTGGAGCGTGGCGAGTGAACATCGGCTCGTCGTGGAGCACGCACCACACCTCGCCGACATGCGCGCCACCTGAATGACCAGGTCGGCCCCAGGCCCGAACCTGGTTGGTCGGTAAGGGACCACACCGGTTGGACCGGCGATCGTCAGCGGGGACGGTGCCGATCCCTCCACGGGTGACGCGTCACAGGAAGGCGCTGACCTGGGTGGCGAACTCCTCTGGGGTGACGATGCGGACTCCGAGGGACTCGGCCTTCATTCGTTTGGAGCCGGCCTTCTCGCCGGCCACCAGCAGGGAGGTCTTGGCGGACACGCTGGACGAGGCCTTGCCGCCGGCGCGTTCGATCAGTTCGTTGACCTCGTTGCGGCTCAGCGCCGCCAGCGGGCCGGTCATCGTGCCGGTCACCACCACCGACATGGCCGACAGCGGCAGCTCGACCGCCGTCTGCGCCGGCTGCTCCGCGGACGGCGGTGTCGCCCCCGGCTCCACCATGGTGACCCCGGCCCGGACGAGCTTGTCGATCAGCGGGGCCAGCTCGGCCAGCTCGGCCACCACGACCGGCGCCTTCTCCGGGCCGATGCCGTCGACCTGCTGGATCGCTTCGGCGTCGGCCGCGCGGATGGCGTCCATCGTGGCGAAGTGGCGGGCGATGCGGCGGCTCATCGAGCGGCCGGTGCCGCGTACGCCGAGCGCCGCGAACACCCTGCTCAGCGGCCGGGACCGGGCCTGGTCGAGAGCGGCGAGCAGGTTGTCGGCGCTGGTCTCGCCCATGCGCTCCAGGTCGAGCAGCTGCTCGCGGGTCAGGAAGAACAGGTCGGCGAAGTCGGCGATCAGCCCGGCGTCGAGCAGTTGCTTGATGCGGTTTTCCGCCAGCCCTTCGATGTCGAGCTGGTCGCGGCCGGCGGCGTAGACGATGGAGGCGATCGCGCGGCAGTCGCGGCCGCGCACGCAGCGCCAGCGCTCCTGCGAGGCGTCGATGTCGCCCCCGCAGGACGGGCAGACCTCCGGGATCGGGATGGGCCGCTCGTCGCCCGTGCGCAGGTGGACGACCGGCGCCTCCACGCGCGGGATCACGTCGCCCGCCTTGTAGACGGTGACGCTGTCGCCCAGCATCAGGCCGCGCCGGGTGATGTCGGCGACGTTGTGGAGCGTGGCGTACGTGACGACGCTGCCGTCGAGCTCGACCGGCTCCAGCACCGCGCGCGGGGCGATGACGCCGGTGCGGCCGGTGTTCCACTCCACGGCGAGCAGCTTGGTGATCTTTTCCGTGGCCGGCAGTTTGTAGGCCACCGCCCAGCGCGGCGCCCGCGAGCTGAACCCCGCCTCGTCCTGGTCGGCGGCCAGGTCGCACTTGATCACGATGCCGTCGATGCCGAACGGCAGCTCCGCCCGCGCCGCCGCGATCTCGCCGACGCGCTCCTGCACCCGCTCCAGCGTCCCGGCGGCGATGCCGGCCACCGGCGTCGCGGCGGTGGTCTGCACGCCCTGCCCGGCCACCCACTCCATGATCTGGCTGTGCGGCAGCTCGCGCAGCCGCACGGCGAGCTCGGACTCGTCGCCGGGCGGCGGCAGCACGCCGTAGCCGAAGAACGTCAGCTCGCAGACGTACGGCCGGTCCTGCGCGCGCAGCGTGCCGGCGGCGGCGCTGCGCGGGTTGGCGAACGTGGTGCCGTCATGCGCCCGCCGCTTGGCGCAGGCCTCCTCGAACTGCGCCGTGGTCATCATGACCTCGCCGCGCAGCTCCACCGTGACCGGATCGGCCAGCCGGTCGGGCAGGCCGACGATGGTGCCGATGGCGTGGGAGACGTCCTCGCCGGCGGTGCCGTCGCCGCGCGTGACCAGCTGGGCCAGCCTGCCGTGGCGGTAGCGGGCCGAGATCGCCAGCCCGTCGAGCTTGGGCTCCACACTCCAAGCCGTGACCGGCCGCCCGAGCCGGCGCTCCAGCCCGGCCGCCCAGTCGGCCAGCTGCTCGGCGCCGAACACGTTGTCGAGGCTCAGCATGGGCACGGTGTGCGGCACGTCGCCGACCACGGCGCCGCCCGCCACCTTGCCCGTCGGCGAGGACGGCAGCACCGACTCGGGATGGGCCTCTTCGTACGCCTGGATGCCCCGGACCAGCCGGTCGTAGGCGTCGTCGTCGAGTGTGGAGGTGCCGTCGGCGTAGTAGGCGGCGGCGGAGTCCACCGCGAGCTGGACGGCTTCGGCGTAGGCCGTGTCGTCGGCCAGGACGGTGAAGGGCGGCGTCTCGGTCATGCCTCGATCATGCCCGCCGCCACCGACAGTTCCGGCTGCCGCGGGCGGGTGCCGTACACCCGACCGGTGTCCGGATCCGGACAGCCGCCGACGCCAACCTTTGGCACGTTCCACACGTCTCACAAGTCGCCCTAACGATCTGGAGTCTCGATGAGCTACCCGCCCCAGCCGCAGGATCCCTACGGCTCGCAGCCCCCCAGTCGGCCGTACGCGCCCGTGCCGTCCGGGCCTCAGTACGGTCCGGTGCAGTACCGGCAGGTCAAGGAGCGCGGCTTCAATCCGGTCACGTTCGGCGTCCACCTGTGCCTGTGGATCTTCGTGCACTCGTGGCTGACGCTGCTCACGCTCGGGTTCTGGCTGCTGGTCGCCATCCCGGTGACGTTCTTCGGCTGGCGCGTCAAGCGGACGGTCCCCGTGCAGAACTACGGGCAGCAGTCGCCTCCCGGCTACTGACAGCGGAACCTCAAAGTCCGGTTTGAGGTTCCCTGTATGCGGAGGTATAAAGGTGATAGTGACGACGTCAGGTCGACCCAGACGGGCGACCCGGAGGTGATGACGATGCTGCTGACGTCGATCGATTCCTTCCTCCAGGAGGTCACGCGGCGGCTCGACCGGCCCGGTCCGCCGGTCATGCCGATGGACGGCGTCCGCCGCCACGACGACGTGCTGCTGCACTTCGACGTGCCGGGCGTCGACCCCGGCTCGATCGAGGTGACCGTCGACCGGGGCGTGTTGTCGGTGAGCGCCACCCGGCAGGAGCCCACCGACGATGACGAGCGGATGTTCGTCCAGGAACGGCCGATGGGCAGCTTCATCCGGCGCGTCTACCTGTCCGAGCAGCTCGACCCCGAACGCATTGAGGCCGCCTGCCACGACGGCGTGCTCACCGTGCGCATTCCGACGCTCGAGACCACCAGGCCGCGCAAGGTGGAGATCCACACCCGCGACCGGACCAAGGCCGTCACCGGATGACACCGGCGGGCCGGCCCCGCACGGACCGGCCCGCCGCACCTCGAACGTGCGAACAGCGTGGAGGTCTCCACCATGGACACCCCCGCTCCCGAACTGCCGCCCGCTCCACGGCTCGCCGTGGACGCGCCGGCGATGACGCCTCCCGTCCCGGCCCCGGGCACGCCATCGGGGTCGCACCTGCCCGGCGTGTGCCGCGATCCCTGGGACCGACACGAACGGCGGAGGCCGCGTAGATCCGGAAGGTGACGGCGATGCGCGACCCGTACGAGGTGCTGGGGGTGTCACGTCACGCCGGGCGGGACGAGATCCAGCGGGCCTACCGCAGGCTGGCGCGCGCCTACCACCCCGACGTCAACAAGAGTCCGGAGGCCGAGGAGACGTTCAAGAACGTCGCCGAGGCGTACGCGATCCTGTCCGATCCGGAGCGGCGCCGCCGCTACGACGCCTTCAGTGAGCCGGGCGATATGTGGGCGCACGCCGGGGCGGGGGCGCGTACGGCGGGCTGGACCGCCGGGCCGTGGGACGGCGGACCGCGCGCGGGCTTCGAGACCCGCTTCCGCGACGACATCCTCGACGACCTGTTCGGCGGCTTCTTCGGCGGCAGGCGGGCGGGCTGGGGGCCCGTCCCCGGCGCTGACCAGGAGGCCGAGCTGGAGGTGACCGTCGAGGAGGCGTACCACGGCACGCGGCGCACGATCACCTTCGACGGCGGGCCCGGCATCCGGATCACCATCCCGGCGGGCGTGACGGAGGGACAGCGGATCCGGCTGGCCGGGCAGGGCGGCCGCGGCGCCAGCGGCGGCCGTCCCGGCGACCTTTGGCTGGTGGTGCGCATCGCGCCGCATCCCCGCTACCGGGTCGAGGGGCGCGACGTGCACACCGAGCTGCGCCTGGCGCCGTGGGAGGCGGCCCTGGGCACGTCCGTCGCGCTGGGCACCCCGGGCGGCGAGACGAGGGTCAGGGTGCCGCCCGGCACCTCCAGCGGGCGGCGGCTGCGCCTGCGCGGACGCGGCCTGCCCGACCCCCACGGCGTGCCCGGCGACGTGTACGCGGAGGTGCGGATCGTGGTGCCGCGGACGCTCTCGAAACGCGAGCGGAAGCTGTACGAGCAGCTGGCCACCGCGTCCGCGTACGACCCGAGAAGCCTCTGACCGGGGACGAACGACCATGAAGGACGACGCGTTCGCGGCGAGTACGCCGCCGCCAGGAGGCCGAGCGGGCCGCCGCAGCGGTGCCGGAGTGCTCGCATCACCCGGGCGAGGCCAAGGACCTGGCCGCGCGGTTGACCGGCCGGCTCGCCGACGCCGTCCGGCCAGGACGGAAACGGACACAGACGTCCGGCGTGGCGGAGTTCTGCCGCCGGGTGGCCGAGGCGACCGGCGCCACGCCGGAGACGGCGCAGTGGGACGTGAGCGCGGTCCTGTCGACGCCGTTGGAAGCCGTCTCCGGGGTGAGCTCAACCAGATCCTCAGCCGGCTGCCCTCCAGTTGCGCCGTCCTGTTCGGCGAACGGGCGGGTGTCCGAGGCCGTCATCCAGTTCCGGCGGCCTCGGACGCCCGCCGCCGCAGGATCGCCCTGGCCGCCATGACGACGCAGGCCGTACCGAGCAGCAGCCCCCAGATGACGTCGGTGAGGAAATGCATGCCCCGGTACACGCGGGCGAACGCGACGGCCGCCGGGACGGCGGCGGCCGGCACCCAGATCGCCACCCGGAGCGCCCTCGAACGCACGCGCGCGGTCAGCACGAGCGCCACCCCGCAGTAGAACGCGACGGCGGCGCTGCCGTGTCCCGACGGGAAGCTGGAGGTGGGCGGGGCCTCGTCGAGGTGCGGCACCGGCGGCCGGCGCCGCCCGACCGCCCCGGTGGTGGCCAGGAACACCAGGGACTGGCTCCACACCGCCGTGACCAGGAAGATCGACTCGCGCCACCGCCGGTACACGAACCGGAAGGCGCCCGCGGCCAGCGCGGTGAGCGCCACGATGTAGGGGGTGTCCGACAGGCTGCTGGCCACGTCGGTGAGGTCGTTCCACAACGGGGTGCGGCCGGCCGCCAGGGCCCGATTCAGCTCGGCCCCGCCGGCCAGGCGGGCGAACAGCGCCTCGCCGAGGCCGTACGTCAGCCCCGCCATCAGGAACATCGGGCATAACAACGTCAGCGCGTAGTACTTCACATGATCAGGTCCGGTCACGCAGGGCCTCCACCGACTCGGGCTCCACTCCTTCGGCCAGCGGCGCGGCGGGCCTGCGCCCCTGATCCCGCCGCCACGTCTCGAACGCCGCCGTGGTCGCGGCCACCACGGCCACCCCCAGCACGACGCCGGCGACCGCGTCACTCACCCAGTGCACGCCCAGCGCGACCCTCGTGCAGGCCACCGACAGCGCCAGGAACCACGCGAAACCCCAGGCCACTCGCCGCCACCAGCGGGGCAGCGCGGGCAGCAGGAGCAGGACGATCACGCCCGCGCCGATCGTCGCGTTGACCGCGTGGCCCGAGGGGAAGGAGTCTCCGGGCGCGAGCGCGACGGGATCGGGCAGGTGCGGCCTGGCCCGGGCGACGATGATCTTCAGTACGAGGGCGAGCAGCCCGCCCACGGTGATGGTCGTGACCGCCCAGGCGGCCAGCCGCGCGGCGCCCTTGTTCAGCAGCCAGACGGCGTACGCGACGACCGCGATCCGCCACGGCCACGGCCCGAACAGGTTCGTCCACACGATGAGCAGCCGCGTCACGCCGGGATTTTCGAGCGCGTACGCGTGCAGGTCCTCGGCGACCCGCATGTCCAGGTCGTTGACCGGCATCCTGGCGACGATCAGCAGCAGACCGAACGGGATCATGGCGAGCACCACCGCGACGCTCGCCATCGCCAGCCTCAGCCCGAGATGTCCTTCCTCGCTCCGCATTCCGGCACGGCTTCCCCGACGGGCGGAAAGGATTCCTGCCGATGGGCGCGGCGTAGCATCTGCCGCCATGAGCACCGAAGTGACCTATGACGACCGTCTGCGCATGATTCCGGTCGACAGCGAACGGTATGCGGCTGCAGTCGAGCAGATGAAGGCCGACCTGGAACGGCTGGGCGGCGCGGCGGAGCCGTCCGCGGTGTTCAAGCTCTTGCGAGCGATCGGCTCCGGTCTGGTCGTCCTGCGCGCGTGCGGTGAAGCCGTCTCATTCCTGGAACGCGCGCTGGCCGTGGCCGGGGACGATCCAGGCCGCCGGACGGCCGTGCTGATCAACCTGGCCGACGCTCACCGGTACGCCGGTGACCTTGACCGCGCCGAACCTCTCAACCTGGAAGCGCTCGACCTCGCGCCGGCGCGGCTGCGCGACTTCGCCCTCCAGCACCTCGCCAAGCTGCGCATCGACCAGAAGCGTTTCCGCGAAGCCGAGCTGCTGCTCCTGGAGGCGCTGGAACGGCGCAGGGCCAAGGGGGACGCGGAGCTGATCTCGTCCACCGAACTCACCCTCCAGCGTTGCCGGCGGGAAAGCGTCATGCTCGGCCTCCTCGCTCGCTCTTCGGAGACGCTCACGGGGAACCCACCGCCCACAGGTGCTGGGTGGCGTACGAGCCCCACGGGCTCCACCGGCTCGGCCGGGCGCGCGTCCGGTGCAGGGCACGCCGTACGGCGAGGTCGGGAATGAAGACGTCGGGGTCGCCGAAGGCACGCATGAGGACCAGGGACGCCGCGCGCGGCCCCAAACCCGGCAGGCGCAGCAGACCCGCACGGACCTCACGGGGATCGGCCCCGGCGTCGAGCACGACCTCGCCCTCCGCGAGCGCTTCGACAAGGGCGGGCAACGTGCGACGACGCTCCGCCGCCCCCGCACCGCGACCCTCGGCACACCGCGGGCCGAAGCCGTAGGGAGCCGGCGGGACCGGGGCGGCCGGGCCGGGGTCGTGGGCCGGCCGCCGGGCCCAGCAGATCAGCGCCGGCAGGTCGGGGAACGTGTGCGTCACCTGCCCGACCGGGGTGGTCAGTGGGCGGCCGTGGGTCGCGACCAGGCCGGCGAGGCGGGCGCGGGCCCGCTCGGCGGGGACGCGGCGTGACAACACGGTGCGGACAGCCAGTTCGGCAGGATCGGGGTGGCCGGGGACGCGCAGGCCGGGGCGCGCCGCGACGAGCGGCCCCAGCACCGGGTCCGCGCCGAGGAAGGCGTCGATGGCCCGCTGATCGGCGTCCAGGTCGAGCAGCCTGCGGCAGCGCCGTACGGCCGCCGTCAGATCGCGCACGTCCTCCAGGTGGATCTCGCAGGCCACGTACGCGGCGGACGGGACGTGCCGCAGGGCGACCACGCCCGTGCCGTGCGGCAACAACAACGACCTGCGGTACGTGCCCTCTGTGTACTCCTCGATCCCGGGCACCGCGTCGCGGCCCAGCCGGCGCAGCAGCGCGGGCACGTCCATCGGCGGCCGGTACGGCAGCCGCGACGCGATCACGCCGGGCGTGTGCGGCAGGTGATCGGGCCGGGTGGCCTGCCGCAGCCGGGTCGGCGTGGTGGCGTAGACCTGCCGGATGGTGTCGTTGAACTGCCGGATGCTGGCGAACCCGGCGGCGAAGGCGACGTCGCTGACCGGCAGGCCGGTGCACTCCAGCAGCGTCCGGGCGGTCTGCGCCCGCTGGGCCCGGGCCAGGGCCTGCGGTCCCGCGCCGACCTCGGCCGTCAGCAGGCGGTGCAGGTGCCGTTCGCTGTAGCCGAGCCGCGCGGCCAGCCCCGCCACGCCCTCCCTGTCGACGAGCCCGTCGGCGATCAGCCGCATCGCGCGGGCCACGAGGTCCCCGCGGGCGTTCCACTCGGGCGAGCCGGGAGCGGCGTCAGGGCGGCACCTCTTGCATGCCCGGTAGCCGTTGACCTGGGCCGCCGCCGCGGTGGGGAACAAGCGCACGTTCCGCCGGCTGGGCATGACCGCCGGGCAGCTCGGGCGGCAGTAGATGCCCGTCGTGGTCACCGCGACGTAGAACCACCCGTCGAAGCGGGGGTCGCGGCTGCGCATCGCCGCGTAGACGGCCTCCTCGTCAACCATCCCCGCCAGCATGCCAGCCGCTCACCGTGCCGGACCGGCGGGCATCGGACGTCGACGGCTCGACGGCCGATGCCCGCCAGCGCCGGGCGGGGCGTGCCCGCCAGGCTGGCCCGCATGCCTGTTGTCGATGATCTTTCTCGTGGCCGGTCGGGCGTCTACCGGCGTGCGCTCGCCGGCCGCGACTTCCGCCTGTTGTGGATCGGCTCGTCCTTGTCGCTGGTGGGCGACGGGATGACGTTCGTGGCGCTCACCTGGATCGTGCTGTCCCAGCCGGGCGGGACCCGGCAGCTGGGGCTGCTGACCGTGTGCTACACGCTGCCGGTGTTCGTCGGCGGCTTGCTCGCGGGGCCGGTCCTCGACCGGTTCGACAAGCGGCACGTGCTGGCGGTGGACAGTGTGGTGCGCGGGCTGGCCATGGCGTCCGTGCCGGTCGCCGCGTGGGTCGGGGAGGTGCCGGCGGCGCTGCCGTTCGGCGTCGCGGCGGTGTACGGGCTGTTCAAGATGGTGCCGCTGGCCGGGTTCCCCGCGGCGATCCCCGACCTGGTCGCGCCGGAGCACCGGGATGCGGCCAACGCCCTGGAGTCGCTGAGCTTCAGCGTGGCCGGGATGATCGGGCCCGCCCTGGGCGGCCTGCTGATAGGCGTGGCCGGGGGTGAGGCCGTGCTCGCCTTCGACGCGCTGACGTACGCGGTGCTCGCCGTCACGGCCCTGTGCGTCCGCCGTCCGCTGAAGCCGGACGCGGGTGACGTCCACCGTTCCCTGGATCCGGACGCGGGTGACGTCCGCCGCTCCCTCGATCCGGACGCCCCCGCCTCCCGTCGCCCTCCGCGGACGGGCACCTCCGTGGCTCGCCGCTCGGCGGGCCGGCTCCGGGGGACGTCCGGCGGTGTGCTCGTGCTGCTGCGGGACCCGGTGCTGGTGGCCACCACGGCGGCGTTCATGGCGTTCAACGTCGCCATGGGCATGCTGCTCGTCGCCGGCCCCTGGCTGGCCAAGAACGAGCTGTCCGGCGGCCCGAACGCCCTCGGCCTGGTGCTGGCCGCGATGGCGGCCGGCGAGCTGGCCGGAGCTGCCGCCGCCGGAGCCCGGCAGCCGCGGGGCCGCCCGGTCGTGGCCATCGCCGTGGTGCAGCTGGTCGCCGCGACCGGCTTCCTGGCGGTGACGTTCGCGCCGCACACCGCCGCCGTCGCCGTCGGCTACCTGGTGATCGGGCTGTTCAGCGCCCCGATGACGGTCTGGGCGCAGTCGCTGCGCATGGCGCGCATTCCCGCGCCGCTGCGCGGCCGGGGCTTCGCGATCCTCAGGACGCTCATGCAGGCCACCCCGCCCCTCGGCGCCGCATGCGTGACGCCCCTTCTCGATGCGGGACGGCTCCTCCCCGCCGCACTGGCCATGGCGCTCGCCGCGGCGCTGCCCGCCGTCGCGTTGCTCACGTACGGCCTGCGGACGAGGGGATGACGTCACCCACCGGTGCCCGCCCGCGGGCGGCGAGACCGTGCCCGCCATGACGGCCGGCACGCCGCCGAACAGGGTCGGCTCGGTGGGAAGGCGGCGAGTCCGCGGTGATCAGGATGTGCGGAGGGTGACGACGGCCACGGTGGTGTAAGTCATGGTGAAGGCGCCGCCGATGGCGTCCAGGGCGGTGCCCACGGAGGTCAGCACCTCGTCCAGCTGCTCGGGCCCGAGCCGGGTGAACAGGCCGCTGGTGGGCACCTGGTCCAGCCACTCGTCACGGGTGTAGACCCGCTCCCACGCGAACCGCCACTGCTCCGGCTCGCCGAACGCGCCCGCCTGCCGCATCCCGTCCGCGGCCTTCTCGCACAGCAACGCGTACGGCTCCGGGCCGCCCGTGGCGCTACGCGGGTCCGGCGCGCCGGGCAGCACCCGCCGGTAGGCCGCCCCGAGGGCCTCGGCCACCTCGTCCGGCGCCTGGAACGAGTTCCAGAACACCGCCAGCCGGCCACCGGGACGCAGCACCTGCGCCGCCTTCACCGCTCCGGCCACCGGGTCCACCCAGTGCCAGGCCTGCGCGGCGACGACCGCGTCGAAGGTGCGGCCGGCCGCGTCCCACGCCTCGAACGTCGCCACCTCGACCTCGACCCCGGTGTCCCGGGCGAAGCGGGCCATCCGCGCGTCGGGCTCGACACCGAGCACCTCGCAGCCGGCCGCCCGGAACTGGCGGGCGTCGATGCCGGTGCCGCAGCCCACGCTGAGCACGTCGCGCCCGGGGACGGCGGCGACGATCCGCTCCACCAGGGCGGCGGGGTAGGAG
>NZ_SMKQ01000084.1 GCF_004348995.1 Nonomuraea terrae | reverse complement strand
CCGGAGCACCCCGCCACCCAGCGACTGCCGTACACCCCGGACATGCTGCCCGACGTATCGCACTACGAGATGAAGCCTCCTAGATCGGCCTGGTGGTGGGTGATCGTCACCGGTGGCTCCGTCCTGCTCCTCGCCGCGGCGGCCGTGGCCGTGATCCTCTGGGCGAACAGCGCCGACGCCCGTGCGCACGCCTATCAGCCGCAGCCCGTCAGGCTCGCGTGAAGTCCATCGTCCAGTTCGTCTCCCAGGTACGCCCGTCGTCGGGCGAGAACGCCTGCTCCCAGCGCGCGGTGCCGTCGTCGGCGACCGTCCAGACGAAGCGGCACCGCACCAGCCTGCCGTCGCAGGTCTCCTCGCCGTAGAACTCACCCCGGTTCCCGTCGAACGCGCCCACCATCGGGGAGGTGTCGAGCGCGCCCTGAGCGCTGCCGGCCCAGTAGAGGGACCACGCCCGCGCCACGGCGTCGTACACGCGCACGGTCAGGCCGCTGAATCCCTTGGTCGGGAACTCGATCTCATCGAAGCTGGCCGCGCCGCCGAAATGCCGGGTGGCGACCGATCGTCCCGGGAACTCGTCCCATTCCGCGCTCCCGGAGAGCGGCTTCACCAGCCGTCGGTTGATGACGTTCCAGTGGCCTGCGAGAAAGTCGAAGTCGTTCATGCGGGCGAACCTACGCCCGGGTCACTGACATGTAGTGTCAGTGATATGCGCGCCTCCCGCCTCGTCTCGATCCTGCTGTTGCTGCAGACGCGCGGCCGGATGACGGCGCAGGATCTGGCCGAGCGCCTGGAGGTCTCCGTACGCACGATCTACCGCGACGTCGAGTCCCTGCACACCGCCGGCATCCCCCTGTACGGCGACGCGGGCCCCAAGGGCGGATACCAGCTCCTCGACGGCTACCGCACCAGGCTCACGGGCCTGACGACCGAGGAGGCCGAGTCCCTGTTCCTGGCAGGGCTGCCCGGCCCGGCGGCCGAGCTGGGCCTCGGCGCGGTGGTGACGGCGGCGCAGCTCAAGCTGATGGCCGCGCTCCCGGTCGAGCTGCGCGACCGCGCGAGCCGCATCCGTGAGCGGTTCCACCTGGACGCGCCCACGTGGTATCGCGACCAGGACCCGCTGACCTTCCTGCCCGCCGTGGCCGACGCCGTGTGGAACGAACGCCGCATCCAGGTCAGATACCGCCGGTGGAAGGCGCCGCAGGAGGTGGAGCGGCGGCTGGAGCCCTACGGGCTCGTCGTCAAGGCCGGGCAGTGGTACGTGGTCGCGCGGACGGACGGCGACGTCCGCACCTACCGGGTGTCGCAGATCCTCGGCCTGCACCGGCTCCCGGAGAGGTTCGTCCGCCCGGACGGGTTCGACCTGGCGGAGTACTGGCGGGGCTACCTGGTCGAGTTCGAGGCCAGGTTGCGCTGGGGCGAGGCCGTGGTGAGGCTGTCGCCGCGCGGCCTGGAACGGCTGCCCGACCTCATGACGCCCGGGGTGGTGACGGCGGCACGGGCGAGCGCGCAGCCCCCGGACGAGGACGGCTGGACCCGCGTCACGGTGCCGATCGAGTCGATCGAGCACGCGACCGGCGAGTTCCTCCGGCTGGGCACGGACGCCGAGGTCCTCTCACCCGCGGCCCTGCGCGATCGCCTGGCCGAGACGGCGTACGAACTGGCCGATCGCTACCGCGGGTAGCCCCAAGAAGTCTTGGCGAGAAATCTTCCTTCACGCGGGCGGCGAGGCCATCTCTTTGGATATGTCGTAATTGAGGAAGACAACTTCCGGAAATTGTGCGCAATGTCACATGTCGCAGTGGAATCGCATCTCATCTCCGGAAGTTGTGCGGTTTACGACTGACCAAACAGGCCAGCCTCGCAAACGCCATCGGCGGAGGTTCTCATGAAGGCATGGTCACGCTGGCAGGACTGGGTCACCCTGGTCGCCGGTATCTACGCGGCACTCTCCCCGATCTGGGTCAACGGCGCGTCGGGCGCCGCGCCCTCACTGATCGTGCTGGGTGTCCTCACCGCGGTCACCTCTCTGGTGTCGCTCGCGAACCCGGGAGTGGTCGCCACGGAATGGCTCAACGCCCTCTGGGGCGTCCTGCTGTTCGTCGCTCCCTGGGTCATCACGTACACCCAGAGCATGGGTGCGTCGTGGACGTCCTGGGTCGTCGGCGTCATCACGGTGATCCTCAGCCTGACGGCGGTCCCCGCCAGCAAGGCGGCGCACCGTCAGGTGATCCAGCACTGACGCATCGCCACAAAGGCCGGGCTCATCCGAGCAGCCCGGCCTTTCGCATGCATACCGACTCCTCCAGCGCGCCACCGGTCCGCGCAGCTCGTGCAGGTGACCGCCGATCCACGGGATGACGTCCTGCGACGGACGCCGCGGCGGCGCGGGCACGAAGTTGGCCGCCTGGTCGATGCTGCCGGTGCCGTCAGAGGCGGCCATCAGCGGATAGGGGAAGACCGGTCGCGACCGGGAGACCTCGCCCTGCGCGTCCGATGGCGTCGAGCAACAGGCCGCCGCCGACGTCGGAGACCGCGGCCGCCGGTGAACGCGACGGCGACCGCGCAGAACCCGAGCGAGATACCGCGCCGCGGCGACCGGCAGCACCTCGCGAACATCGATGAAAGGCAGCGACGCGGCGGCCGGCCGAGCGCCTCGGCGCAGTCGGTGCCGAATCCCACGGCCGAGTTCGCCGTCTCCAGATTCCGGCCCGCCACCATCGCCGGCCGGGAGGCGGGCACGAACGGGCCCGGGGGCGGCGTCGCCCTCTCCGGAGGAACCGGGCTTCGCCGCAGAAGCGATGATCCCTGCGACGCACTCGTCGTACGACCGCCTGAGACGGCGGAGAAAAACCAGGTGGAGCTATGGGGATTCGAACCCCAGACCTCCTCCATGCCATGGAGGCGCGCTACCAACTGCGCCATAGCCCCTGGTCACCGCTTCGAGTACACCCGTTGCGGCGCTCGGAGAGCATATAGCCATCCGGCCTCATACGCCTAATCGCGCCGCCCGTCCCGCGCCCTGGCCACCAGAACGGCCAGGCCGTCGAGCTGCCGGCGCAGGCCGAACGCGAAGATGGAGTCCAGGTCCATGTCCAGCCCGGGCCGCCCCACGACCTTGGCCAGGGTGGGGAAGGCGCCCGAGACGAACAACTCGGCCAGCTCCGACTCCCTGTCCCTGATCCACTCGTCGTCGGTGATGCCCGTCTCCGTACGCGCCTGCTCCTCGGCCGCCAGGCTGACGGCGGTGCCGCGGGCGAAGTTCACGAGGGACACCACGGCGTGCAGCATCGTGTTCGGGTCCAGGCCCAGACCGTCCACGGCGCGCAGGAGCCGGTCGGTGTGAGCCATCCCGTTGCGGACGAACTCGGGCCGGGTCAGCGAGACCGCGTGAGCGAGCCAGGGATGGCGCCGGTAGATCCCCCACAGCCGGCGCATCCCCGTCTCCAGCTGCTGCCGCCAGCCGCGCGGGATCCGGTCCTGCGGTGGGTCCTCCCCATAGACGGCGTCGGCCATCAGGTGCACGAGCTCGCCCTTGCCCGCCACGTACCGGTACAGCGACATGGCGGAGGCTCTGAGCTCGGCGGCGACGCGGCGCATGGAGACGGCCTCGAGCCCCTCCGCGTCGGCGATCGCCACGGCCGTCCGGACGATGCGCCGCCTGGTCAGCTCCGGCGCGCGGGACCCCGGCGCCTCGCGCCCGGCCACGACCGTCCCCACGCCGGGCACGGCGCGCGCGAGCCCCTCCTCCTGCAACCTGCCCAGCACCTTGCTGGCGGTGGCCATCGCCACCCCCCATTCACGGATGATCTGCCGGGTGGAGGGCAGCCTGTCCCCGGCCGCCAGCTCCCCCGAGGTGATCCTCCGCCGCAACTCCTCAGCGATCCGCAGGTACGGCGCCTCGTCTCGCGTCACCCGGCCTCCTTCTCCGGTGCTCTAGTGCACCAGAAGCGCCTCGGCTCGTCACTCCAGCTGACCACAAGGCGCAGCACTAGTACATATTGCCTCGTCAACACCCTCGTCCTACAGTCCGCGTACACCGTAAACGAAGAGCGAGGAGCCGTGCGATGCGTGGTCTCAAGGTGCTGATCTCCGGCGGGGGCATCGCGGGGCCCGCGCTCGCCCACTGGCTGGCGCGCCACGGCAGCCACCCCACCGTCGTGGAGCGGGCGCCGGGCCTGCGCCCCGGCGGTCAGGCCGTCGACTTCCGCGGCGCGCCGCAACTGCGGGTGCTCGCCCGCATGGGCATCCTCGACGCCGTACGCCGCTCGCAGACCCGCATGGGCGACATCACGATCGTCGGCGACACGGGCAGGCACCTGGCGAAGCTGCCCTCCGAGGCGTTCAGCGGCGAGATCGAGATCCTGCGCGGCACCCTGAGCCGCATCCTGCACGAGGCCGCCGCCGACGCCGAGTACGTCTTCGACGACTCCGTGACCTCGCTGACCGAGACACCCGGCGGCGTCCACGTCACCTTCGAGCGGTCCGCGCCCCGCACGTTCGACCTCGTCGTGGGCGCCGACGGCGTGCGATCCCGGGTGCGCGAGCCGGCCTTCGCCACCCCGTCCCCCATCCGCCACCTGGGAATGTACGGCGCCGTCTTCTCGGTCCCCGACACCTACGGACTCGACCACGAGGGCCTCATGTTCAGCGTCCCCGGCAGATGCGCCATGATCACGAGCGCCTCCGGCCAGACCCGGGCCGCGCTCGACTTCGCCTCACCCCCGCTGGCCTACGACCACGACGACCGCTCGCAGCATCAGGAGATCATCGCGGCGGCCTTCGACGGCCTCGGCTGGGAGATCCCGCGCCTGCTGGAGGCGATGCGCACGGCGGAGGACTTCTTCTTCTCCCCCGCCGCCCAGGTCGTCCTGCCGCGTTACTCGGCGGGCCGGGTGGTCCTGCTGGGCGACGCCGGGTACGCCCCCGGCCCGGGCGGCATGGGCACCGGGCTGGCGCTGATCGCCGCGTACGTCCTGGCGGGCGAGCTGGCGATGGCCGGCGACCACCGGACGGCGTTCACCCGCTACGAGGACCGGATACGGCCCTATGTCGCCATCTGCCACCGCCAAGCGCGCGGAGCCGACAAATTCCTCGTCCCTCGGACGAGGTCACAGATCTGGCGGCGCAACCAGACCATGCGCCTGCTCCCGTACCTGCCGGGCAAGAGCCTGATCAAGCGCATGAACGACCGCGCCGCCGCGGCCATCACCCTCAGCGACTACACCGCGCATCCGCACGGCCCCCGAGCCGCACGGACAGAGTTCTAGGTCCTAGACCTCGGCGTCGGGCCGGTCGTCGCTGTGGATCGGCTCGGGCAGGGTGCCGGCGTTGTGCTCCAGCAGCCGCCAGCCCTTGCGTCCTTCCTGCAGGACGGACCAGGAGCAGTTGCCGAGCCCGCCCAGCGCGGGCCACAGCTCCTCAGGCAGCCCGAGCAGCTCGCAGATGCCGAGCCGCAGCGCGGCACCGTGCGAGGCCACGACGAGCAGGCCATCGTCGTCCAGGCGAGCCACCCACCGGCGCATGGCGGCCGCCACCCGGGCGGCCACGTCGGTGACGGACTCGCCGCCGGGCGCTTCCCAGGCGACGTACTCCGAGGGCCACCGCGCGGCGATCTCTTCGCGGGTCAGCCCCTCCCACTCGCCGCCGCCTCGTTCGCGGAAGTCCTTGTCGACCGCCACGTCGAGCCCGACGAGCCGACCCAGCGCGAGCGCCGTGTCGTTGGCCCGCTGGAGGTCGGAGGAGACGATCTGCGTGGGGCGCAGCGAGGCCAGCAACGACGCTGCCCTCACGGCCTGCGCCACGCCGGTCTCGTCGAGGGGGATGTCGGAGTGGCCCTGGAAGCGCTGCTCAACGTTCCACAGAGTCTGCCCGTGTCGCAGACATACGATCCGCTTGCTCAAGAGCGCGCTCGCTGGAGGTTGGCCTGCAGGACGCTCTCCGGCAGCGCGATGGCCGGGCAGTCCTTCCACAGGCGCTCGAGCGCGTAGAACGTACGGTCTTCCTCGTGCTGCACGTGCACGACGATGTCGATGAAGTCGAGCAGCACCCAGCGGCCCTCGCGCTCGCCCTCGCGGCGCACGGGCTTGACGTCGGCCTCGGCGCGCAGCCGCTCCTCGATCTCGTCGACGATGGCGCGGACCTGCCGGTCGTTGGTGGCGGAGCAGAGCAGGAAGGCGTCGGTGATGACGAGTTGCTCGCTCACGTCGTAGGCCAGGATGTCATCGGCCAGCTTGTCGGCCGCGGCTTCCGCGGCGATGCGCACGAGCTGGACGGATCTCTCAGATGCGGTCACGATGCGGGTCTGTCCTCCTGTGTCGGCAGCATGCCCTTAAGTTGAGGGTACCCTTCCGGGCCGAGACCCCTCACCTGCGCCGCCGTCACCCTCAACCTGACTGGTAGAGGCCCCGCTTGTTGATGTACTGCACGATCCCGTCGGGCACGAGGTACCAGATGGGCTCGCCCTTGGCGACGCGCTGCCGGCACTCGGACGAGGAGATGGCCAGGGCGGGGATCTCCAGCAGCGTCACCCGGCCTTCCGGCAGCCCGGGGTCGTGCAGTGTGTGCCCCGGGCGTGTGCAGCCGACGAAGTGGGCGAGATCGAACAGCTCCCCCGCGTTCTGCCAGCCGAGGATCGCGCCGAGCGCGTCCGCGCCGGTGATGAAGAACAGCTCAGCGTCAGGCCCATAAATTCGCGAAATATCGCGCAAAGTATCGATGGTGAACGTCGGCCCTGGGCGGTCGATGTCCACCCGGCTGACCGAGAAGCGGGGGTTCGAGGCGGTGGCGATGACCGTCATCAGGTAGCGATCCTCGGCCGCCGACACGTCACGTCCCGACTTCTGGTACGGCCGCCCGGTCGGCACGAAGACGACCTCGTCAAGCTGGAAATGGTGAGCCACCTCACTGGCGGCGACGAGGTGCCCATGATGGATGGGATCGAACGTCCCGCCCATCACCCCCACTCGCCGCTTACCCGGCACACTGGGCGCATTCATCATGAAACGGACCTTACGCGGACGCATCCCACCAACATGATGGGACCCCCCTTGGTGATGACCGCGCATCACTTCCGTTGCGGACGTAGCATGCCGGGCATGACGACCACCCCGGACCGCAACCGCGTCCAACTGCCCGGCATCTCGTCTCGAGCCTACGAACACCCCGCAGACCGGTCCGCGCTGGTCGCTCTGCGCAAGCTGAGTGGGTTCGACACAGTTCTCAAGCAGATGTCCGGCCTCATCAGCGAGCGAAGGCTACGTCTGATGTACCTGGCCTCGGCCGTGCGTGTGAGCGAGACCCAGTTCCGCTCGATCTACGACATGGGCCGCGACGCCGCCTACACCCTCGACCTGCACCGGATCCCCGAGATCTACATCCAGCAGGATCCACAGGTCCAGGCCAAGGCCATCGGCTTCGACGACCCGTTCATCGTCGTCACCACCGGCCTGCTCAACCTCATGAACGAGGAGGAGCAGCGCTTCGTCATCGGTCACGAGACCTCCCACATCCTGTCGGGGCACGCGGTCTACCGCACGATGCTCGACATCCTCACCCGCCTCGCCACGCGCGTCGCCTGGATCCCGCTGGGCTACATCGGCCTGCGCGCGATCGTCGCGGGCCTGGAGGAGTGGTACCGCAAGTCCGAGCTGTCCTCCGACCGCGGCGGCCTGCTCGTCGGTCAGGACCCCGAGGCGGCCAAGCGCGCGCTGATGAAGCTGGCCGGCGGCTCCTACATGCACGAGATGAACATCGAGGCGTTCCTCGAGCAGTTCCACGAGTACGACACAGCGGGCGACCTTCGCGACGGCTTCCTCAAGGTCCTCAACCTGCTCGGCACGACCCACCCGTTCGCGGTGGTGCGCGTGGCCGAGCTGGACAAGTGGCAGCGCAGCGGCGAGTACGACAGCATCATCGCCGGTAACTACCCCCGCAGGGAAGACGACTCCGACGCGCGGGTGACCGACGAGATCAAGGCGGCGGCCGAGTCCTACCGCGCCTCATGGCAGCAGTCGCAGGACCCGTTCATCGGCGTGCTGCGTGACGTGGCCGAGGGCGCCGTGAACGCGGGCGAGCGCATCTTCAACCGCTTCTCCCGCCGCGACGGCGGCCAGGGCTGATCCGAGACGGCACGCGGCCGATCCGCTTGATCAGCCGCGTCCCCGCCGCCGGCGCCCACGATGGCGAGGCGGCGGGCCCAGGGCCCAGACCTGCGATGGAGCGGCGGCAGGTCACAGCAGCAAGGCGATGGCGCGCACCGCGGCCGCGCACAGGGCGACGAACCCGCCCAGCACGGCCAGTGCGCGCAGCCCCTCCCTGCGCAGGTCGGGCAGCCGCTGCCCGACCCTCTCGATCTCGCGGCCGGTGATCCCACCGCAGAACATCCCGAACACCACTCCGGCCACCGTCACGGGCGCGGCCTGCTGCCACCAGCCGGCGTCGATCGCGCCGCCGCCGATCGCCCAGAGAGCTCCGCCCGACGCCACCGCGACGGGCAGCCCCGGCCACACGACGGCGGTCGCCGCCGCCCCGGCCAGCGCGGCCGGGAAGAGCAGCACCCGCAGCGCCACCCGCGTACGCCGCGAGCTGCGCTTCCTGACCATCCAGTGGCTCATCCACAACGTCCTGGTGAGCACCACGAACACGGTCGTGATCGCGATCGACGCGATCGGCCAGATCACCGACGTCACCACACAGGGCACGGCCAGCACCGCGAGCAGCAGCAGCGCGCCGTTGCCCGCCGGCAGCGTGGTGGACGACTCGGACCGCAGGCCGGCCGCGCGCCCGTTCTGCGGTTTGGCGGCCGCCGGGCGGCTCCGGACGGCCGCCGCCGTACGCCGGCGCGGCCCGGTGACCTTCCCCTCGGCTCCCGCACGCGCCCGCGGCACCGGAACCTTCCCCTCGGCCGCCGTGCGCCCGCGCGCGGCGGCCGCGCCCTTGCCGTCGGCGCCGGTCCTGGTCCGCGCCACCGCGGCGCCCTTCCCGTCGGCGCCCGTGCGCGTGCGCGCCACCGCGGCGCTCTTGCCGTCGGGCACCGCCCTGTTCCCGGTACGCCCGCGCGGCGCCGGCACCTTCCCCTCGGCAGGCACGGCGTTGGGACGGCTCCTGGCGGAGCGAGCCTCCTCGGCGCCCCTGCCGCGCGTGGCCGTGCCCTTGCCGGCCTCCTCGGCCGCGTCGGCGGCGGGTGGGTCATCGCCCGCGCTGGTCGCCTTGGCCAGCCGGGACAGCCGGTCCGCGAGCAGCGCCGCCGTGGGCCGCTTGCCGGGCTCCCGGTTGAGTGCGGCCCGCACCAGCGGCAGCAGCTCCACGGGCACGCCCTTGAGGTCGGCCTGCCCGTTGAGCACCGCGTACATCTGCGCCTCGGCCGTGCCCCGCCCGAACGCCGGGCGCCCCGTCGCCGCGAACGCCACCGTGGCGGCCCAGGCGTGGATGTCGGCGGGCGAATCGACCTGCTCGTCGGCGAAGATCTCCGGCGCGGTGTAGCCGGGCGTGCCGAGGAACGTGCCGGTCATGGTGAGCCGGGTCGCGTCGAGCACCTGCGCGATGCCGAAGTCGATCAGCACGGGGCCCTCGGAGCCCATGATGATGTTGCCAGGCTTGAGGTCGCGGTGGACGACCCCGGCCGCGTGGATGATCGCCAGCGCGGTGGCGATGCCCTGGGCCAGGTCGACGAGGCCGGACACGTCGAGGGGGCCCTGCTGGCGGACGCGTTCGAGCAGCGTCACGCCCTCGATGTGCTCCATGACGAGGTAGGGGCGGGCGCCGTCGAGGTCGGCGTCGAGCACCTTGGCGACGTACGGGCTCTCGACCCGGCGCAGTGCGCGCACCTCGCGCTCCAGCCGCACGCGCGAGGTCGTGTCCTCGGCCAGGTCATGCAGGACCTTCAGCGCGACTCGTTCGCCGCGGCGGGTGGAGGCGAGGTAGACCTCACCCATGCCACCCCGGCCGAGCCGCTCGATCAAGGTGTACGGCCCGACCTTGCCGAGCTTGCTCACCGTCCCTCCCCGCCCGGCGCGCCCATAAGGGACACAACCCTAGCGCCGGTACGCGCGTCGCCGCTTGCGGCACGCCGAAGGATTATCGGCCTGTGTGGTCGGTGAGCATCCGGTCGAGCTCCGTGGCGGGCTCGTCCGGCAGCGGCCGGCGGCCTTTCCTGCGCCAGTTGACGTGGCCCCGGCTCTCCAGCCAGAGCAGCAGACGGTCGGCACCGAAGAGCACCGCGGCCGAGAAGACGAGGGCGACGACAATGTCCATGCCTCCCAGTCAACCCACGCGGCCGGGCGCGGGTCAGGCCGACACGCCGCCTAACCGGCCACCACCGTTCCCTCTGACGTGCGCAAATGCCCCTCACCCGTATAGATCCACTTGGTGGAGGTCAGCTCGGGCAGGCCCATCGGGCCGCGCGCGTGCAGCTTCTGCGTGGAGATGCCGATCTCCGCGCCGAACCCGAACTCGCCGCCGTCGGTGAACCTGGTCGAGGCGTTGACCGCGACGGCCGCCGAGTCGACCAGCGAGACGAACCTGCGGGCGGCCCGCTGCGAGCTGGTGACGATGGCGTCGGTGTGCCCGGAGCCGTACCGCCTGATGTGGGCCACCGCCTCCTCCAGCGAGCCGACGACGGCGGCGGCGATGTCGAGGGAGAGGTATTCGGCGTAGAAGTCGTCCTCGGTGACGGGCACGACCTCGCCGTAGCGGGCGATCCGCTCGTCGCCGTGGACGGTCACCCCCGCCTCACGCAACGCCTCCAGCGCGCGGGGCACGAACGCGTCGGCGACGCCCTCGTGCACGAGGAACGTCTCGGCGGCGTTGCACACCGACGGCCGCTGCGCCTTGGCGTTGACCAGGATCTGCACGGCGAGCTCGACATCGGCCTCGGCGTCGACGTAGACGTGGCAGTTGCCGACGCCGGTCTCGATGACCGGCACGGACGACTCCTCGACCACCGCGTTGATCAGGGACGCGCCCCCGCGCGGGATCAGCACGTCGACCAGCCCCCGGGCGCGCATGAGCTCCTTGACCGAGTCGCGGGTCTCCCCGGGCACGAGCTGCACGGCCCCCGCGGGCACCTCGGTGGGCTCCAGCGCCTCCTGCATGATCCTCACCAGGGCGGTGTTGGAGGAGTAGGCGCTGGACGAGCCGCGCAGCAGCACCGCGTTGCCGCTCTTCAGGCAGAGCGCGGCGGCGTCGACGGTGACGTTGGGGCGACCCTCGTAGATGATGCCGATCACGCCGAGCGGCACCCTGAGCTGGCGCAGCTCCAGCCCGTTGGGCAGCGTGCCGCCGTGGACGACCTCGCCGACCGGGTCGGGCAGGTCGGCCACCTGGCGCACGGCCTCGGCGACGGCCGCGACCCTCGCCTCGTCGAGCCGCAGCCGGTCGATCATCGCCTCGGACGTGCCCTGCTGCCTGGCCCGCTCGACGTCGTCGGCGTTGGCCTCGATGATCTCGGCCGCCCGCGCGACCAGGGCATCGGCGATCGCGCGCAACGCCCGGTCCTTCGGCGCCCGCGGCAGCGGGGCCAGCTCGGCGGCGGCCTCTCGTGCCGCGTGGGCGACCTTCTGGAACTCTGTGCTCATTGCTGCTCCGCTTCGCAGGCTCAGGCGTGGGCTTCCAGTATGACGATGTCGTCGCGGTGGATCAGCTCGCGTTCATATTCCGGACCGAGCGTGCTCGCCAGCTCCCTGGTGGAGCGGCCGAGCAGGCCGGGGATCTCGGTCGCGTCGAAGTTGACCAGCCCGCGGGCCACGACGAGCCCCTGAGGTCCGCACAGGTCCACCGGGTCGCCCGCCGCGAACTCACCCTCCACCGACGTCACCCCGGCCGGCAGCAGCGACTTGCGCCGCGCCACGACGGCCTCCACCGCTCCCTCGTCGAGATGCAGCCGGCCGCGACCGGTGGTGGCGTGCGCGAGCCAGAGCAGGCGCGTGCCGGGATGCCGGCCGCCGGGATGGAAGTACGTGCCGGCGTCGGCTCCGGCGAGCGCCTGCGCGGCGTGGGCGGCGGCGGTGAGCACCACGGGCACGCCGGCCCCGGTGGCGATCCTGGCCGCCTGCACCTTGGTCACCATGCCGCCGGTGCCGACGGCGGCGCCGTTCTTGCCCAGCTCGACCCCGGCGAGGTCCTCGGGCCCGCGCACCTCCGTCAGCCGCCGCGTGCCGGGGCGGCTGGGCGGGCCGTCGTAGAGGGCGTCCACGTCGGACAGCAGCACCAGCGCGTCGGCGTGGATCAGGTGGGACACGAGCGCGGCCAGCCGGTCGTTGTCGCCGAAGCGGATCTCGTCGGTGGCCACGGTGTCGTTCTCGTTGACGATGGGCACGATGCCCAGCTCCAGCAGCCGGTCGAGGGTGCGCTGGGCGTTGGCGTGGTTGGCGCGCCGCATCATGTCGTCGGCCGTCAGCAGCACCTGGCCGACGCGCAGGGAGTAGCGGGCGAAGGAGGAGGTGTAACGGGCCACGAGCACGCCCTGCCCGACGGAGGCGGCCGCCTGCTGGGTGGCCAGGTCGCGCGGTCGCGCGCTCAGCCCGAGCGGGCCGAGGCCCGCCGCGATGGCCCCGGAGGAGACCAGGACGATCTGCGTCCCGGTACGGCGCCGCGCCGCCAACACGTCCACCAGGGCGTCCACCCGATCGACATCGATCATGCCCTGGGGGGTCGTGAGGGAGGAGGAGCCGACCTTGACCACGACTTTCGACGCTGAGGCGATCTGTTCCCGCACGCCTGGCAGCCTATCCGCTCGTACCCACTCGAATAGCTACATTGACTGCATCAGTTCAGTCGATGTAGTAAGAAGCATGGAAATGCGCACCTACGTGGTCACCGGAGCCGCCTCGGGCATCGGCGCGGCCACCGCCGACCTGCTGGCCAAGGACGGATACCGGGTCATCCGCTGCGACGTCCGCGACGCCGACGTGCTCGCCGACCTCACCACCCCCGAGGGCCGCGAGAGCCTGTTCTCGGAGGTCGCGGCGGCCTCGGGCGGCCGGGTCGACGGGCTGGTCGCCGTGGCGGGCACAGGCATGCCGTCGGAGCGGACCGTACGCCTCAACTTCTTCGGCACGATCGCCACCCTCGAAGGGCTGCGTCCGCTGCTGGCGGCGTCCGGGGCGCCGAGGGCGGTCGCGGTGTCGTCGCTGAGCGCGATCGTGGCCGCCGACGACGACATCGTCGAAGCCTGCCTGTCCCTGAACGAGGAAGCCGCCGCCGAGGCCGGACGCCGGGCGGCCGAAGCCGGGCGCGGCCGCGTCATCTACCCGTCGAGCAAGCAGGCGCTCAACCGCTGGCTCCGCCGCGCCGCCCTCGCCCCCGAATGGGCGGGCGCGGGCATCCCCCTCAACGCCGTCGCCCCCGGCGTGGTCGACACGGAGTCGGCCAGGAAGGCGTTCCTGTCGGACCCGGCGACCCGCGCGCTCGTGTCGTCGGCCATGCCGCAACCGCTGGGCTTCCCCGGCCCGGTGGAGCCGGTCGCCTCTCTGCTCGCCTGGCTGGCCGGCCCCGACAACTCCTTCGTGACCGGCCAGATCCTGTACGCGGACGGCGGCGCCGAAGCCACCCTCCGCCCGTGAGTGCTAGCCCAGGCGGTTGTCGGTGCCGCGCGGACCCTGGCGTACGGACTCGGCGTGCAGCGTCGGCTGCCAGTCGAAGACGTAGCCGCCCTCCATCGGCCCGATGACCACCTCGGCCCCCGGGCCGGCGCCGGCCTTGGCCAGCTCCTGCTCGACCCCCAGCCGTTCGAGCCGGTCGGCGAGATAGCCGACCGCCTCGTCGTTGCTGAAGTCGGTCTGCCGGATCCACCGCTCGGGCTTCTCGCCGGTGATCTGGAACATGTTGTCGTTGACCCGCCGCACCTTGAACCCGGCGTCGCCGAACTGCTTGGGCCGGATCACCAGCCGCGTCGGCTCCTCGACCGGCTTGTTGGCCCTGGCAGCCGCGACCCACTCGCCCATCGCGTACGTGAGCTCCCGCAGCCCGTCGTGCGTGGCCGCCGAGATCGTGAACACCCGCAGCCCCCGCTCCTCGAACTCGGGCGTGACGAGCTCGGCCAGTTCCCGCGCGTCGGGCACGTCGGCCTTGTTCAGCACGATCAGCCGCGGCCGGTCCTCCAGCTTCCCGTACGCCCGCAGCTCCGCCTCGATCACCTCGTAGTCGGTGACAGGGTCGCGCCCCGGCTCCATCGTGGCGCAGTCGATGACGTGCACGAGCATGTCGCACCGCTCGACGTGCCGCAGGAACTCGTGCCCCAGCCCCTTGCCCTGCGAGGCGCCGGGGATCAGCCCCGGCACGTCGGCCACGGTGAACACGTGGTCGCCCGCCGTCACCACCCCCAGGTTGGGGATCAGCGTGGTGAACGGGTAGTCGGCGATCTTCGGCTTGGCCGCGCTCAGAGCCGCGATCAGCGACGACTTCCCCGCGCTGGGGAACCCGACCAGCGCCACGTCCGCGACGCTCTTGAGCTCCAGGACCACGTCGAGCCCGTCGCCCGGCTCGCCGAGCAGCGCGAACCCGGGGGCCTTGCGCTTGGTGGAGGCCAGGGCCGCGTTGCCGAGCCCGCCGTGACCGCCCTGAGCGATCACATACCGCGTGCCGGCCCCCACGAGGTCGATCAGCACCTCGCCCGTCGTGGCGTCCTTGACCACGGTGCCGTTGGGCACCGGCAGGATCACGTCCTCGCCGTTGGCGCCGTCGCGGTGGGAGCCCTGGCCCTGCTTGCCGTTCTCCGCCTTGCGGTGGGGGCGGCGGTGGTAGTCGAGCAGAGTCGCGGTGCTGGGATCGACCTCGAGGATGACGTCGCCGCCGCGCCCTCCGTTGCCGCCGTCAGGGCCGCCGAGGGGCTTGAACTTCTCCCGGTGGATGGAGGCGCACCCGTTCCCTCCGTCACCGGCCTTGATGTGAAGGACCACCTGGTCCACAAAGTCCGGCATCCCGCATTCCTCCATCACCCCACCCGGGGCATCTCATTCCGACGTACGAGGCCACCGGCCCCGCCCCACGATCTGAACACCGGCCGTCCGGGATCTCATGCCCCGGCGCCCGGCGGCCACCGCGGAAAACGAAAAGGGGCGGATCGACCAGCCGATCGATCCACCCCTTGACGTGAAACCCGAGTCGCGGACGAACCTACTCCGCGACGGGGACGATGCTCACGGCCCGGCGGCCGCGCTTGACACCGAACTGCACGTGACCGGCGGCCAGCGCGAACAGCGTGTCGTCGCCACCGCGGCCCACGTTGTCACCGGGGTGGAAGTGGGTGCCACGCTGCCGGACGATGATCTCGCCCGCGTTGACCAGCTGGCCACCGAAGCGCTTGACGCCCAGTCGCTGGGCGTTGGAGTCACGGCCGTTCCGGGTGGACGACGCGCCCTTCTTGTGTGCCATCTCTCAAACTCCCGTCAGGCCTGCTCGATACCGGTGATCTTCACCTGGGTGTACCGCTGGCGGTGACCCTGGCGCTTCTTGTAACCGGTCTTGTTCTTGTACTTGAGAATCCGGATCTTCGGGCCCTTGGTCTCGCCGAGGATCTCGGCGTTGACCGTGAACTTGCCCGCCTCGGTGGTCACGTCGCCATCGTTGACGACGAGCACCGTCGGCAGCGAAACCGAAGAGCCGACCTCGCCGGCGACCTTGTCCACCTCGAGGACGTCACCGACGGAGACCTTCTGCTGCCTGCCGCCGCAACGAACGATCGCGTACACCGCGGAACCCTTCTACTGACTCACTGTGGCTTTCGAACATCAGCCACCTCACGAAGAGGCGGCCGCCGAATGTTGCGCCTGTCATTCGGCCTGTCGTGACCCGACGTACCGAGTAAGCGCGCCAACAGGGCACGTCACCTGACGCACCGGTTCACCAGGGTACCGGATTAACGGGCCCCTAGGCGAACCGGACGGAACGTCGGAAGTCCGCCGAGGACTACTCGGCCGACTTGGCTCGGCGCGAGCGTCGCCGCCCTCTGCCGGAAGTCTGGTTTGCCTGGTCGTCCTCAGCCGGGACGTCTTCAAGCGCACCGGTCACGGTATCACGGCCGGAGGAGTCCTTCGCCGCGGAAACCTTGTCCGTGACCGCCTTCTCCACCGCCATCTTGCCCTGCGTGCCACGCGGCTCCGGCTTGGACTCGACCGGCTCGTTGGAGATGATCAGGCCACGCCCGTTGCAGCAGTCGCACGGCGTCGAGAACGCCTCCAGCAGCCCCTGACCGACCCGCTTACGGGTCATCTGCACCAGGCCCAGCGAGGTGACCTCGGCCACCTGGTGCTTGGTCCTGTCGCGGGCCAGGCACTCCAGCATCCGGCGCAGCACCAGGTCACGGTTGGACTCCAGCACCATGTCGATGAAGTCGATCACGATGATGCCGCCGATGTCGCGCAGCCGCAGCTGGCGCACGATCTCCTCGGCCGCCTCCAGGTTGTTCCTGGTGACGGTCTCCTCGAGGTTGCCGCCCTGGCCGGTGAACTTGCCGGTGTTGACGTCGACGACGGTCATCGCCTCGGTACGGTCGATCACCAGCGAGCCGCCGCTCGGCAGCCACACCTTGCGATCCAGCGCCTTGGCCAGCTGCTCGTCGATCCGGTACGACTCGAACACGTCGCCCTGGTCGCTGTCCCACTTCGTCAGCCGCTCGCCCAGGTGCGGCGCGACGTACTTGACGTAGTCGTCGACGGTGTTCCAGGCATCGTCGCCCTGCACGACCAGCGAGGTGAAGTCCTCGTTGAACACGTCGCGCACGACCCGGATGGTCAGGTCGGGCTCGGCCGACAGCAGCTCGGGCGGGCTGGCCGACTTGGCCTTCTTCTGGATGCTCTCCCACTGCGCCGACAGCCGGGCCACGTCACGGGCCAGCTCCTCCTCGGAGGCGCCCTCGGCCGCCGTACGCACGATCACGCCGGCGTTCTCCGGCATGACCTTCTTCAGGATGCTCTTGAGCCGCGTGCGCTCCTTGTCGGGCAGCTTGCGGCTGATGCCGGTCATCGACCCGTCGGGCACGTACACGAGGTAGCGGCCGGGCAGGCTGATCTGCGAGGTGAGCCGGGCGCCCTTGTGGCCGATCGGGTCCTTCGTGACCTGCACGAGCACCGACTGGCCCGACTTCAGCGCCGACTCGATGCGCTTGGGCTGGCCCTCCATCCCGGCGGTGTCGAAGTTGACCTCGCCGGCGTAGAGGACCGCGTTGCGGCCCTTGCCGATGTCGACGAACGCCGCCTCCATCGAGGGCAGCACGTTCTGCACCTTGCCGAGGTAGACGTTGCCGACGTAGGACTGGCTGGCCTCGCGGTTGACGTAGTGCTCGACGAGGACGCCGTCCTCCAGCACCGCCATCTGCGTACGGTCGCCCTGGCGGCGGACCACCATCATGCGGTCGACCGACTCGCGGCGGGCCAGGAACTCGGACTCGGTGATGATCGGCGGACGCCTGCGGCCGAGCTCGCGCCCCTCGCGGCGACGCTGCTTCTTGGCCTCCAGCCGGGTGGAGCCGCGCACGCTCTGCACGCCGTCGGTGGCGGTGTCGAGCGCCGCCCGCCCGGAGCGCGGGGCGCGGATGCGCACCACCGTGTTCGGCGGGTCGTCGCCGGCCGGTTCTGCGACCTCCTCGGTGCCACGGCGCCGGCGGCGCCGGCGGCGGCGCGAGGTGGAGGACTCCTCCTGAGACTCCTCCTCCTGCTGCTCCTCCTCGGACTCCTCTTCCTGCTCCTCGCCGTCCTCGGCCTCGTCGCGCTCGCGCGCCCTGCCGCGGCCCCTGCCGCCCCGGCGGCGGCGACGGCGACGGCTGCCGCCCTCTTCTTCCTGCTCGTCGGTGTCGGCGTCGATCTCTTCTTCTTCTTCGACGACCGCCTCTTCGGCGAGCTCCTCGACGTCCTCGGGCTCGACGACGGGCTGCGGCGGCTCCGCCCGGCGCGGCACGACAGGCGTGGCGCGGCTCGGGTCGGGCGCCTGGAACAGCGGCGCGAAGATGGCCGCGGGCCGCTGGAACGCGCCCGTGGAGTCGCTCTGCCGCTGCGCCGTCAGGCCGAAGGGGTCGGCGAGCAGGCTGGGCCGCACGTCGTCCTCGTCGAGGTCCTCGCCGGCGGGCTCGTCGTCGAGCGGCTCGTCCTCGGGCAGGATCTCGACAACGTCCTCGTCCTCGATGTCCTCGTCGGTCTCCGCCGCGATGTCCTCGGACGGCGCCCCGGCCGCCACACGGCCCTTCACAGCAGCGGTCCCGGCCGCGGCGACCCCACTCACGGGCGCCTCCACGTCAGCGGTGCCGCCGGGCGACACGTCCGTACCGGCCTCTTCGCCGGTGCCGAACGGCGCCGCGGCCTCACGCCCGCCGGAGGGCGCCACCACTTCGGCGACGCCGTCCCGGCCGGCCGTGATGTCCTCAGTGGCGGGCGTCTGGGCGGCCACGACCTCTTCCGGCTCGGTCTTCTTCCGCGTACGGCGCCGCTTCGGCGCCACCTCGACGACCGGCTCGACAGTCTCGGCGTTCTCCACGGTCTCGGTGGTCTCGGCGGCAGGCGCCTCAGAGACCTCGGCCGCCGTCTCCGCGGCCTTCTTCGTCGTACGCCGCCGCGTCGTCGTGGCGGTGGACCGTGTCCTCGTCCGCTTCGGCTTCTCGGCCACACCCTCGGCGGCGCTCCCAGCACCGCCTGCGGCGGCCTCAGCGCCACGCTGGGCAGTTCCCTCCGCGCCGCCCTCCGCGGCGCTCTCAGCGCCACGTGCGGCGCTCTCACCGGTGGCCCCGGCCGCGGCGCCCTTCTCCTGCGCGCCACCGGCGTGGGACGTGGCGAAAGCGGGAACCGTCTTGACGGTGGGCGCCTCGGCGGCCGCCCGCACGATGTCAGGCGCCGGCTCCCCCGCGGCACGCTGCACCGCGTTCGTCCGGACCGGTTGCACCTCGGCGACCTGCGGCGCGGCCTTCGCCGCGATGACAGTGACCGGGACGGACGCCGACTCCTCCGGCGGCTCCGGCGGGGGACCCGCCGGGCGGCTGGCGGAGCGGCGGCGCTCGGTCACCTTGGGCTGTTCAATTGTCTCCCCGTCGGGGCCATTGGCCCCGGCGTTGGGCTCGTTGTCGAGCATGCGGGCGTTCTCCCGTCAGCTCCCGGGCGCGTCACCGCGCCGCGCAGGAGCCCTCGTGTCTCGTTGTCCACCGGCGCCCCCGGAAGGGGCGTATCGGCGCCAAGTCCTGTCAGCGGTCGTGCCCGGCTCACGCAGGGCACATCCTTAACCGGCGACGTGCTCACCCGCCGGTCCCGCCTCGCCGCCGCGCGTTACGTCGCGGTCCAGGTCGAGCGGGTCGGCAAGCGCACCGGTACCAACGTCGAGCGGCCCCTGCGCCAGCCTGGTCACCTCGGGGGGAACCGGCGGCGCGAAGTCGGCCACAAGGCGCAGCCCTGTGAGCACATCGTCGGGTCGAACGGCAGGCGTCATGTGCCGAACAACCATGCGCAGTATGACACACGGTCGTCCGCCCACCTGAGCTGCGGTTCTGTCTGTTCCCTCGGAAACCTCGAGCCCCAGGACGGCCTGCCGCGCGTCGAAGCGGCGGGGACCCTTCTTGGTGAGGCGCTCGACTTCCACCGTGCCCGCCGCGAGAAACTTCTCTGCCGCCACCTCGGCGAGTCCGCGATCGGCACCGGGCAGCCGCACCTCCCACTCGGATGCCTCCAAGCGGTCGGCCAGCCCGCCAGGACCCGCCTCCACGACGTCGAGCACATCGAGCCCAGAGGGCAACGACTCGTCCAGGCTCTGTCTGACCTGGGCGGGATCGCTCGGCATGGTGACACCGATCTCGAGGTATTCGGCTTCGCTGGCGACACCGGTCGGCGCCGCGCCCGCGTAGGAGATCTTCGGGTGGGGCGAGAAAC
This sequence comes from Nonomuraea terrae, assembly GCF_004348995.1. Classification (GTDB taxonomy): domain Bacteria; phylum Actinomycetota; class Actinomycetes; order Streptosporangiales; family Streptosporangiaceae; genus Nonomuraea; species Nonomuraea terrae. The sequence goes on along the minus strand of NZ_SMKQ01000084.1, from coordinate 13,481 downwards.
CCGCGCTGTAGGCCACCGGAATGCCGGCACGGCGGACCGCTCTCTCGACGGCCCGCGAGATGTCGCGGTGGCTGGTGAAGCGCAGACGGCCGCGCTTGGCGTAACGCACGCGCAGGCGCTGCACCGTGGGCGCGGGCGGAGGCCCTTCGGGAACAGGTTTCAGAGCTTGTCGTCCTTCCTTGTCAAAGAGTTCCTTCGTCTCAGGATAAGCCGCCCCGGCAGGTGTACGTGTACGCCAAGACACGGCTCGCCCACTGAGCGCGCTAGACCACCGTCAGGGGAAGGAGTTTCCGCCCCGTCGGGCCGATCTGAATTTCGGTCCCCATCGTCGGGCAGACCCCGCAGTCGTAACACGGCGTCCAGCGGCAGTCTTCGACCTCGCCGCCGGAAACGGCGTCCTGCCAGTCCTGCCACAACCATTCGCGATCGAGCCCCGCGTCGAGGTGGTCCCACGGGAGTACTTCGTTCTCCTCCCGCTCACGCGTGGTGTACCAGTCGACGTCGACGCCCGCCTTCTCGGCGGCGGCCATCCAGCGCTCGTAGGAGAAGTGCTCGCTCCACCCGTCGAACCGGCCGCCGTCCTCCCAGACGTTCCTGATCACGGCGCCGATCCTGCGGTCACCTCGCGACAGCAGGCCCTCCACGATGGACGGCTTGCCGTCGTGGTAGCGGTAGCCGATCGCGCGGCCGTACGCCTTGTCGCTCCGCAGCGCGTCGCGCAGCGCCTTGAGCCGCCGGTCGACGGTCTCGTGGTCGGTCTGCGCCGCCCACTGGAACGGCGTGTGCGGCTTGGGCACGAAACCGCCGATGGAGACCGTGCAGCGGATGTCGCGGCTGCCGGTCGCCTCGCGGCCCGCCTTGATGACCTTCTTGGCCAGGTCGGCGATGCCGAGCACGTCTTCGTCCTGCTCGGTGGGCAGGCCGCACATGAAGTAGAGCTTGACCTGCCGCCAGCCCTGGGAGTAGGCCGTGGTGACGGTGCGGATGAGGTCTTCCTCGGTGACCATCTTGTTGATCACCTTGCGCATCCGCTCCGAGCCGCCCTCGGGCGCGAACGTCAGGCCCGAGCGCCTGCCGTTCCTGGAGAACTCGTTGGCCAGGTCGATGTTGAACGCGTCGACCCTGGTGGAGGGCAGCGACAGCGAGGTGTTGGTGCCCTCGTACTGATCGGCCAGGCCCTTGGCCACGTCGGCGATCTCGGAGTGGTCGGCGGACGACAGCGACAGCAGACCGACCTCGTTGAAGCCGGACTGCTTGATGCCGTTCTCCACCATCGCCCCGATCGTGGTGATGGAGCGCTCGCGCACCGGGCGCGTGATCATGCCCGCCTGGCAGAAGCGGCAGCCGCGCGTGCAGCCGCGGAAGATCTCCACGCTGAACCGCTCGTGCACCGTCTCGGCCAGCGGCACCAGCGGCTTCTTCGGGTACGGCCACTCGTCGAGGTCCATCACGGTGTGCTTGTGCACCCGCCACGGCACGTCGGGCCGGTTGGGCGCGACGCGCTTGATGCGGCCGTCGTCGTGGTATTCGACGTCGTAGAACTTCGGCACGTAGACCCCGCCGGACTCGGCGAGCCGCATGAGCAGCTCGTCACGCCCGCCGGGACTGCCCTCGGCCTTCCACTCGCGGATGACCTCGGTGATGGCGATGGAGATCTGCTCCCCGTCGCCGAGCACGGCCGCGTCGAGGAAGTCGGCGATCGGCTCGGGGTTGAAGGCCGCGTGGCCGCCCGCGAGCACGATCGGGTCGTCCTCGCCGCGGTCCGCGGCGAGCAGCGGGATGCCGGCCAGGTCGAGCGCGGTCAGCATGTTGGTGTAGCCGAGCTCGGTCGAGAACGAGATCCCGAGCACGTCGAACGCGCGCACCGGCCGGTGGGCGTCGACGGTGAACTGCGGGACGCCCTCCGCTCGCATGAGTGCTTCGAGGTCGGGCCAGACCGCGTACGTGCGCTCGGCCAGCGTGCCGGGGAGCTCGTTGAGGATCTCGTAGAGGATGGCCACGCCCTGGTTGGGCAGCCCTACCTCGTAGGCGTCCGGGTACATCAACGCCCACCGCACGTCGGCGGAGTCCCAGTCCTTGATGGTCGAGTTGAGCTCACCCCCGACGTACTGGATGGGCTTCTGCACCTTGGGCAGCAGCGCTTCCAGGCGGTGGAAAATCGACTCGACAGTCATACAGTCCAGGGTAGCGGCGCACGGGCACTGCCGGGCCTCCGTACGCCTCTCCCCCGCCCCATCGGCCACGTCGTTCACCGCCAGCGCGAGCGCCGGTTAGGCGAACGGCCGTCTTCGCACCTTGATGGCCTGGAGCAGCCCGACCGCGACGAGGTTGGCGAAAGTCGCGGTGCCGCCGTAGGAGACGAACGGCAGCGGCAGCCCGGTGATCGGCATGATCCCGATCGTCATTCCCACGTTGATGAACGTCTGGAACGCGAACCAGCACACGATCGTGCCCGCGACCAGCGTTCCGAACCGATCCTCGCACTCCCTGGCGATCTTCAGGCCGCGCAGCAGCACGATGCCGAGCAGCATCACGACGGTGACCGACCCGAGGAAACCGAACTCCTCCCCCGCCACCGTGAAGATGAAGTCGGTGTGCTGCTCCGGCACGAACCGCCCGGTCGTCTGCCCACCGCCGAGCAGCCCCTTGCCCAGCAGTTGCCCCGAGCCGATCGCGATGAGCGACTGCGTGCTGTTGTAGCCCACGCCGCGCGGATCCACGCTCGGATCGACGAACGCCGTGAACCGCGCCACCTGGTACGGCTCCAGCATCTGGAAGTAGAACACCGCGAACACCCCGAGCCCCGCCACCAGCATCAGCAGCGCGATCAGGCGCTTGCGCACGCCCGAGATGATCAGACCGGCGGCCGTGATCACCGCCAGCACCATCGCCGTGCCGAGGTCGGGCTGCAGCATCACCAGCCCGATCGTGATCACCGCCGCGACCAGCGCCAGCGTCACGTCGATCATGCGCGGCCGGTCGGTGCCCTCGGCCGGCTGCGCCAGCAGCATCGCGACGATCAGCAGCAGCCCGACCTTGGCGAACTCGGACGGCTGCACCGCGAACCCGCCCCCGAGCAGGATCCACGAGTGGGAGCCGTTGATCGTCGCCCCCAGCGGCGTCAGCACCAGCCCCAGCCCCACCAGCGACATCAAATACACCAGCGGCGCGTACGCCCGCATCGCCCGATGGTCGATCATGGCGACGAGCCCGCACATCACGGCCCCGACGGCCTCGTTGAGCAGGTGCTTCTTCACCAGCCCCGTCGAGCCGGGCGCCCACGTCCTGGTGGACGACCAGACCAGCAGCGTGCCGATCACGCACAGCCCGGCCACCGCGACCAGCATCAGCCCGTCGAGCCGGCGCACGGTCGAGTCCTGGCGGGCCATCCGCTGCAGCAGCGACGGCCGCCGGATGTCCACCGCGCGCGCGATCATCCCCCGGCCACCGTTCCGTCGGGGGCGAACCTGGGCAGCCGCGTGGTCAGCCGTCCGCCGGGTACGGCGGGCTGGCGCTTGATGCCGTAGATGCCCTCGTAGATCTCCCGCGCGGCCGGCGCCGCCGTGGAGCCGCCCATACCGCCCTGCGACACCATCACGACCACCACGTACTGCGGCTTCTTCGTCGGCGCGAACGACGCGAACCAGGAGGTGTCCTTCTTGCCCCAGACCTCCGCCGTACCGGTCTTGCCTCCGACGCGGACCTTGTCCATCGGGAACCCGGCGAAGGCTCCCGCCGCGGTGCCGTCGGCGGCCACCTGGCTCAGCGCGTTCTTGATGTACAGGCGCTCCTTCTCCCTGAGCGGCAGCTTGCCCACCACCGGCACCGGGATCTTCTTGACCACCTTGCCGTCGGGCCGGACCTGCGCCCAGCCGATGCGCGGGCTGCGCACCTTGCCGTCGCTCACCAGCGCCTGGTAGGCCCGCGCCAGCTGCAGCGGCGTCACGAGCACGTCGCCCTGGCCGATGGAGAAGTTGGCCGCGTCACCGGGTCGCAGCAGGAATCCTTCGGCGCAGTTCTCCACCGCGAGCTGCTTGAGGAACGCCGCCCGCGCCCGGTCCTTCACCTCCGGATACCCCTTGCGCGCCCGCGTGCAGGTGACGGCGCTCGTCTGGTCCCACAGCTCCTTCTTCCAGGCCCGGTCGGGGATGCGGCCGCCTGACTCGCCCGGCAGGTCGATGCCGGTCGGCGCGCCGAACCCGTACTGCCTGGCCACGTTGGCGAAGATCTCCTTCGGCTTCTTCTTCGGCGTGCGCCCGCCGTCCTTGAGGTACTGCTCGTACGACGCCCGGTAGAAGATCGTGTCGCACGATTTGACCAGCGCCGTGTGCAGGTTCATCGAGCCCAGCCCGATGCCCCGGAAGTTGTTGAACGCGCGCCCGCCCACCATGTAGGAGCCGGGGCAGGAATAGGTGCCGTTGAGCGGATAGCCGGCGCGCAGCATCGCGGACACCGACGTGACCTTGAACGTCGAACCGGGCGCGAACTGGCCGTTGATCGCCCGCGACACGAGCGGCTTGTCGGACTTCTCCGACATCAGCCACTGGTAGCCGCGCGCCGAGATGCCGCCCGCCCAGATCTCCGGGTCGTACCCCGGCGCGCTCGCGAGCGCCACCACTCGCCCCGTACGGGCGTCGAGCACCACCCCGGCCCCGCCGTCGGCGCCGGGCGCGGACTTCATCGCCTTGGCCAGCGCCTTCTCCACCACGGTCTGCACGCGCGAGTCGATGCTCGTCACCAGGTGGTCACCGGCGACGGGCGTCACCTGCTCCACGAGCCCGAGCGGCTTGCCCATGCGGTCGACCTGGACCCGGCGCAGCCCGGCCTTGCCGCGCAGCGCGTCGTCGTAGACGTATTCGAGCCCGTCGCGCCCGGCGAGGTCGACCCCGGAGAAGCTGGCCTTGAGCCCCTCACGCTTCTCCAGCTCCGCCTGGGTGACCGGCTGCAGGTAGCCGAGCATCTGAGCCCCTGCCCTGCCCCCCGGGTACTGCCGGACGGAGTTGACCTCGGCCGTCACGCCGGGGAACTCCTCCTGCCGCTCCAGGATCTGCAGCGCCTCGCGGGTGTCGACCTTCTCGTCCAGCGGAACCGCCTGGTACGGCGATCCCGTCCAGCACGGCTTGCCCACCCCGGGCCCGCACGGCCTGATGCGCTGCTGCAGGTCCTTCACCGGCCGGCCGAGCACCGCCGACAGCTTGCGCAGCACCGCCAGGCCGCCGTCCTGCATCCTGGACAGCCGGGTGCGGTCGATGGAGACGACCAGCGCGGTCTTGTTACGCACCAGCGGGCGCCCCGACGAGTCGAGGATCTGCCCGCGCACCGCGGGCACGATCACCACCCGCGTACGCGTCTCCGTCGCCCGCGTCACGAACTCCTGCCCGTGCACGACCTGCACCTGCCACAGCCGCACGGCCAGCGCCGCGAGCAGCGCCAGCACGAGCACGTGCAGCACCAGCAGCCGGGTCCGAATCCGCGTCATGTCGAGAACCTCGCCTGTCTGCTCCGCGTGGTCAGCCAGATCACGATGGGCGAGACCAGCAGCGTGTAGACGACGGTGACGGGCACCTGGCCGGTCAGCATCGACATCGTCACCCGTGGATCGGACATCAACGCGCCCACGCCCGCCGCCGCCAGCGGCGCCAGCAGCACGCACAGCACCACGGTCGTGACGGGCCCGCCCAGGCCGCGCCCCGCGACGTAGCCGACGAGCGCGTACACGAACGCGTACTGGCCCACCAGGTGGGCGCTCGGCGGCACGACGTCGACCAGCAGTCCCGCGAAGAAGCCGAGCACCGCCCCCGACGACGGCCCCCGGGTCAGCGCCGCGCCGATGACGGCGAGCAGCACCAGGTCAGGCGCGCCCCCGGCAGGCAGGGGGACCCGGTTGACGAGCATGACCTGCGTGAGCAACGCCAGCAGCACCGACAGCCACCCGATCACCTGGTCCCCTCCCCGCCGTCGACCCCGCCGTCGACCCCGCCGTGGATCACGCCCGGCGCGCTCACCGCGGCCTCTCCTTGCCCGGCAGGACCGCGTCGCGCGGGTTGCGCTTGGGCGCCTCCACCACGACGCCGACCACGTCGAGCGCCGTCATGTCCGCGTACGGCCGCGCATAGGCGATCCGCGTCAGCTCCCCTGGCGTGGACTCGACTCGCTCGATGATCCCGATCGGCACCCCCGGCACGTACGGTCTCCCGTTCTTGGACCCGAAGCTCACGATCCGCCCGCCCCTGCTCATCGACGCCGTGGAATCGAGCAGCCGGAACTGCACGAGCCGCCCGTTCTCCCCGACGCCGTGGACCACGCCGATCTCCTTGCCGCCCTCCAGCCGCGCGCCGACGGACGAGGCGGGGTCGCTCAGCAGCAGCACCGTCGAGGTGTGGGCGGAGGCGTGCAGCACGCGCCCGACCAGCCCGTCGCCGTTGAGCACCGTCATGTCCCGCTGGATCCCGTCGCCGGTGCCGACGTCGATCTCGACGGCGTCCTCGAACCCGGGCAGCCCGCGCCGAGCCACCACGTTGGCCGCGACCACCTTGTATCCGCCGGTCCCGGCCAGCCCGAGCAGCCGGTCAAGCTCCTTGGCGCGATCCGCGTCCAGCCGGCCGGCGACGAGGCCGGCGCGCAGCTTGGCGTTCTCCTCCTTCAGCGCGTCGATGCGCCGCTGTGCGCTCGGCGCCGACGCGACCGCCTGCACGAAGGCGCCGACGGGCCGGATGAGCCCGACGCCGAACTGCTCCGCCGTGCCGAACACGTAGGCCCCGGCCGCGCGCAACTGGCGCAGCGGCGAGCTTTCGCCCGAGCGGTGGTCGACGGTCAGGATGATCAGGGCCGCCGAGAGCAGCACTCCCAGGACGATCCGGGCACGGCGCGAGTCTCTCATCAGTGTCGCGACTCCGGCACCAGAACCCCCTGGAGAGCCTCGAACTCCTCGGCGCACTTGCCCGAGCCGATGGCGACGGAGTCGAGGGCGTTGTCGACGAGGTGCACCGGCATGCCCGTCTCGGCCCTGACCCGCTCGTCGAGGCCCCTCAGCAGGGCGCCGCCGCCGGTGAGCGCGATGCCGCGGTCCATGATGTCGCCGGAGAGCTCAGGAGGGCACTTGTCGAGCGTGGTCTTGACCGCGTCGACGATCGCGTTGACCGGCTCCTCGGTGGCCTTCCTGATCTCCTCGCTCGACACCACGATGGTCTTGGGCAGCCCCGTGATCAGGTCGCGCCCGCGGATCTCCGCGTGCAGCTCCTCGCCGACCGGGCAGGCCGAGCCGATCGACATCTTGATCTCCTCGGCGGTGCGCTCGCCCAGCATCAGCGAGAACTCCTTCTTCGCGAACGTCATCACCGCCTGGTCGAGCTCGTCGCCGCCGACCCGGATCGACTGACTGGTGACCACGCCGCCCATCGAGATGATCGCCACCTCGGTCGTGCCGCCGCCGATGTCGACCACCATGTTTCCGGTCGGCTCGTGCACCGGCAGCCCGGCGCCGATCGCGGCGGCCATGGGCTCCTCGATGATGTAGACCTTCCGCGCGCCGGCCTGGTAGCCGGCCTCCTTGACCGCCCGCTGCTCGACGCTGGTGATTCCGCTGGGAACGGCGATGATGATGCGCGGCTTGGCGAAATGCCGTCGTTTGTGCACCCGCTGGATGAAATAACGCAACATCCGTTCGGTGACGTCAAAATCGGCGATCACGCCGTCTTTGAGCGGGCGGACCGCGACAATGTTGCCGGGCGTGCGACCGATCATCCGCTTGGCTTCGATGCCGACCGCCACGATCTTGCCGGTGACGGTGTTGATCGCTACGACTGACGGCTCGTTGAGCACGATGCCGCGGCCACGCACGTAGACCAACGTGTTGGCGGTGCCCAGGTCGACCGCCATGTCACGGCCGAGGAACGCGAGCTTGCTGCCCATGGGGAACGGAGCCCTCCGTAACGTCGTTCGCGAATGACTACGGATCGAATTCGAATCGTAACGTGACGTACCCACCGAGGGCCGCAATGAGCCAGCGCGCCTGTCAAATTTTCCAGCCTCTAATTTTGCCCGGATTGCACCACAACATCCGTTGGCCGCTGGAACCGCGAATTCACCACAACGAAGAAAACTTCAGGAAAAGCTTCGTCCATTTCTCCGGTCGTCGGCCACCCCGCCGACTCCAGAACCTTACGCGGGACGACCGACAGAAAAACGCGCGCCCGCGCAGCCGGAGCTGCGCGGGCGCGCGGAGAACGGAGTCGCTCAGAACCGGTCCGGGAAGAAGATCTTGACCTCCCGGGCGGCCGACTCGGGAGAGTCGGAGCCGTGGACGATGTTCTCGGCGATCTCGAGGGCGTGGTCGCCGCGGATGGTGCCGGGGGGCGACTTGACCGGGTCGGTGGCGCCCGCCAGCGCGCGGAAGGCCTCGATGGCACGCGGGCCCTCGAGCACCATCGCGACGAGCGGCCCCGAGGTGATGAACTCCACCAGCTCGCCGAAGAACGGCCGCTCGGAGTGCTCGGCGTAGTGCGCCTTGGCGGTGTCGGCGTCGAGGGTGCGGAGGTCCATCGCCACGACCTTGAGGCCCTTGCGCTCCACGCGGGAGATCACGTCACCGATGAGGCCGCGCTTTACCCCGTCGGGCTTGATCAGGACAAGAGTGCGCTCGGACACTTGAAGTTCTCCTTCGAACAGAGTGGGGTCGCGGCTGCAGGCACCGGCCTGGCCGCGGAGGACGCTTCGCGGGGCTACACGCCCACACGTCGCCGTGGCAGGGCCTCAGCTTACCGTTCCCCGCCCCTGCCCTCGTTTCCGTACGGGAAGCCTAGCCTCCCTACGGGGAGGAGGTGTCCTCCGGCGACTGCCCCTGCGGCGGCACCGACGGCAGCGATCGCTCCTCGTCGGACGCGACCGGTCGGTCGAAGGCGCCCATGGGCGGGACGATCGGCTGATGTCCGGAATCGCCGTCATCGGGGGCGAGCAGCGTGTCCGAGGGCGTACCGGCGCACGGCACCCGCTCCCGCTCGTCCACCGGAGGCTGGTCGGTACGCCGCGCCAGCACGGCGGCCAGCATGATGATCAGCACCACCAGGAACCCGCCGATCAGCGCCCACCAGTGCAGCGCGCCCACGAAACCGTCGACCAGCTCCTGCACCGAGCCCACACCGTCGAGCATCGCCATCTGCACGCCCGTGCCGAGCAGGAACCCCGTCAGCACCCCGGCGACGCCCAGCGAGAGCCCGAACGCCGCGGCACCGAAAGTCACCTCCTGCAACGTCGCCGTCAACGCCACCGCGGCACCCACCGCGAGCAGGCCGAACGGCACCACCAGCAGCAGCCCGTCGGCCGACGGCACGAGGAACCGTACCGAGCACAGGCCTCCCACCATGGCCAGCAGGCCGAGCGGCGCCAGCCACCGCCCGGCGGCGGGCGCGTGCAGCCGCACCAGGATCGCGGCCGCGACCGCGAGCACCCCCGCCAGGACGTACGGCAACCACAATCCCCGCAGCCCCGGCCCGCCGAGCCCGCCCATCTCCACCATCGTGATCTGCGCGGCGCTCGGCAGCAGCACGACGCCCACCGCCACCATCGTGTACGCGAGCGCACGGCTCTCGGCTGCTCCCATCGAGGCCATGACCAGCAGCGCCGTCACCGCCACGGCCGCCAGCAGGATCACCCAGCCGGCCCGCCAGCCCTCCGAAGCCGTGCTGACCGCCACGACCGCGATGCCCGCCGCGGGCCCGGCCGACAGCAGCACCAGCCCGCGCTCACGCAGATCGGGCACCGGCGCCGCGGGCCGGCCGCTCGCCGTCCACACGCCGAGGTGCAGGGCGGCCAGCGCCAGCGCGATCCCCGTCACCAGCGGGTACGGCTGCAGCGTCACCCGCCAACTGCTGACGTCGTCGAGCGGCCACAACGCCAGTGCCTGCGCCACGAGCAGGCTCAGGCCCAGCATGCCCACCCACAGGGCCCGCAGGACGGGTGTGCGCTCCCAGACGGCCGCCAGCGTGGCCGGCAGGACCAGCCCGGCCCCGATGCCCCGCACCACGCGTACGGCTCCGACGACGAGCTCGGAACCCGCGTAACCGCCCGCGGCGTCGGACAGCGCCACCAGCGCCAGCCCGGCCACCAGCACGTACGCCGCCGGCACCCGCCGCAGCGCCACGGCGGCCAGCGGGACGGTGAGCATCAGCGCGGGCAGGGCGAGCCCGTGCGTGCGCATGAGCCCGGGCTGGTCGACGTCGCCCGGCAGCAGCCCGGCGACGACGGAGAGCGTGTTGGGGATCGCGACGATCGCCAAAGGCAGCGATGCCACGACGAGCAGCCCGAGCAATACGTCGAACTGCCACGAAGGTCTCTGGCCAGCCGGGTCGGACGACCGCTGGAGTGGGGGGACGGCCATGTTGGCCGACTTTAGCGCGAAGTAGCGCCCTCGACACGGCGAGCGACGAGAATGGCCGTGATCCACAGCGCGGCGAAGATCGCGCCGAGGAAGAACATCATCGACACGACGAACCCCGTACAGATCGCCAGTACCTGCGCGACGCTCCCGAGAACGTATCCGATCGGCTTCTTGAGCAGGCCCGCCGCCACCACGCACAGCACAGCGAGCCCGATGCCGACCGTCACGGCGAGGCCGGGCGACACCCCGCCCACCCGGATCGCGACGGGCGTGACGAGCCCGGCCACGATGGCCTCCATGCCGAGCACGCTGGCGCCGAGCCGGCGCATCCCGGGAGTGACCTCGAAGTTCATCATGTGCCGTCCGCCTTCAGCAGCCGCCGGGCGTCGCCCGCGGTCACGACCGATCCCGTGATGAACACGCCCGTGCCGCTGAACTCGCCCTCCGCGTCGGCGATGGCGATGCCCTTGTCGATGGCGTCGTCGAGCCGGTCGACGACGTGCACCCGGTCCTCGCCGAACAGCGGCTCGGCCAGCTCCGCGAGCTCCTTGGGCGGCATGGACCTGGGCGAGGAGTTACGCGTGACGACGATCTCGGCGAGCACGGGCTCGAGCAGCTCCAGCAGGCCCTCCACGTCCTTGTCGCGCATGACCGAGACCACGCCGATCACCTTGGCGAAGTCGAACGCCTCGTGCAGCCCGTCCAGGGTCGCCTGCATGCCGCCGGGATTGTGCGCGGCGTCGACCACCACCGTGGGAGTCCGCCTGATGATCTCCAGCCGCCCGGGCGAGGACGCCTGCGCGAACGCCTGCCGCACGAGCTCGACGTCGAGCGGCTCGTCGCCACCGGTCAGCGCCTCGACGGCGGCCAGCGCACAGGCGGCGTTGCTCGCCTGGTGGGCGCCGTAGAGCGGCAGGTAGACCTCGTCGTATACACCCTTGAGACCCCGCAGCGTGAGCAGCTGCCCGCCGAGGGCGACCTCGCGGCTCAGCACGCCGAACTCCAGCCCCTCACGCGCGACGACCGCGCCCACCTCGACGGCGCGCCGCATCAGCACCTCGGCCGCCTCCAGCTCCTGCTGTGCGAACACCGCCGTCGAGCCGGGCTTGATGATGCCCGCCTTCTCCGAGGCGATGCTCGGGATGTCGGGCCCGAGCCGGTCGGTGTGGTCGAGCGAGATCGGGGTGATCACCGACACGGTGCCGTCGGCCACGTTGGTGGCGTCCCACGACCCGCCCATGCCCGTCTCGACGACCGCGACATCGACCGGGGTGTCGCTGAACGCGGCGAACGCCATCGCCGTCAGCAGCTCGAAGAACTGGATGCGCCGCCCGTTGGCGTCGGTCAGCTCGACGTAGGGGATGATCTCCTCGTAGACCTCGGCGAACCGCTCCTCGCTCAGGGGCTCCCCGTCGACGGTGATCCGCTCGCGCATCGACACCAGGTGGGGGCTGGTGAACCGCCCCACCCGCAGGTTGCGCTCCTTCAGCAGCACCTCCGTCAGCCGCGCCGTACTCGTCTTGCCGTTGGTGCCGGCAATGTGTATGACCGGGTACGCCCGCTGCGGGGAGCCGAGCACGTCCAGGAGGGCCGCGATCCGGTCGAGCGTCGGCTCGAAATCCCACTCGACGCCGCGATCCAGGATGGCGCGTTCAACCGCACGATAATCCACCCCTCAACCCTACTGACCCCTGCCAGCACTCCATCCCGCGCCCGACCCCGAGGCGGCCCGGGACAGGCGGTCGTCGCACAGCCGCTGCGACGTCCCGCCGTGGGAACGAGCGCGTGTGCCGATTGCGCCTCACACGGCCTCGTCAACAGGAGCGCGCCAACCGACTGGTCGCTGCGGAAGCTCGTCAGAGTGCACCCGCCAACAGGGCGGGGTGTGCGAGCGCGCGGTCGTCAGCACGGGGAGACGGTCTCTCTTGGCGTCGGCCCTCTTTCCGCGTGAGCGCGGAAGTCCACGGTGTCCTCACCTGAGAGCCAGGCGCACGAGACGCCTGCTTTCCCGTAGTGCTGGAAACCGTGCCCAACAGAAACAACAGGTGACCTGCGGCGCCCAGCCGCCATGGCGAACAGGCGACGAACTCTCAGCCGGCGGCCACCAGGCACGGTCCACAGCCACCCACGCCGGCCGTCAGGCAGCTGAGCCAAATAAGAGCGACACAGTCTCCGACACCGGTGCCCTCCCCCAGCCGCCCACCGCCAACAACAGCACCACAGCACGAGACATCACAAGCACGACGCACTCGGCGGACCTGGCCGAAGCCTCGAAGCCATCTCACGCGCGCAACCAGCGCCGAACAGGCAGCCCTGAAAACGCAAAAGGGCCTCAACCCAAAGGCATGAGACCCACACACACCGACACGTCAGACAGCGGACGCGTCCCCTCCCGCACCGACAAAGCCGGACCCCGACACCCACAACGCCTCTGCCCCTCCACCACCGACGCCGAAACACAGGCCCCACACAGACAAGCCCCACACCGGAACGCACGAGACCCGCACCCATCCCGAACGCCAGAACCGCAACACACACAACCGCCGCACAACACCGCCACAGCATCCAGCCCTGACCGCGAACACCCGGAACACACAACCCCGGAAACACAGAAAAGGCCCCACGCATCAGCGGGAGCCCTCAAAGTATCAGCATGGAACCCTCAGCAAACACAAAAAGAGAGGAGCCCCGACACCCGCAGGCATCGAGACCCCCCTCAAAAAATTGTCCGGCGGTGACCTACTCTCCCACACCCTCCCGAGTGCAGTACCATCGGCGCAGAGAAGCTTAACTTCCGGGTTCGGAATGTAACCGGGTGTTTCCTTCCCGCCATAACCGCCGTAACCCTCCGAAACACACAAGCAAACCGCTTGTTGTCTCAGAATTGCCTAGTGGACGCGAGCAAACCGATCCTTCGGTGTGGCGCAGCTCTGGACCCGGCGAAGAGTAACAGAGCGCAGCACACACCAAAGCACAATGCTTTGTGGTCAAGTCCTCGGCCTATTAGTACCGGTCAGCTCCACACGTTACCGCGCTTCCACCTCCGGCCTATCAACCCGGTCATCCACCGGGAGCCTTACCCCCTCACAGGGTGGGAGACCTCATC
>NZ_SMKQ01000083.1 GCF_004348995.1 Nonomuraea terrae | reverse complement strand
CTCCCCTGCTCCCCCGCCCCCACCGCGAGCCCGGCCGGGCCCTCACCGCTGCCCACGGAGCCCGTCACGTTCGGCGGGCCCGAAGGCACGACGCTGCAGGCCGCCTGGGCCTCCGCCGAGGACGCCAAGGGCGCCGTCCTCGTGATCCACGAGAACCGCGGCCTCACCGACCACGTCCGGTCGGTCGCGGGACGGCTGGCCGCGAGCGGCTACTCGGCCCTCGCCCTGGACCTGCTGTCACGGGACGGCGGCACGGCGGCGTTCACCGACACCGCCGAGGCCACGGCGCGGCTCGGGGAGATCCCGCCGGAGCAGTTCGTGGCGGATATGAAGGCGGCGGTGGGCGAGCTGGGGCGGCGGGCCGAAGGGCTCAAGCTGGGCATGATCGGCTGCTGCTTCGGCGGCGGGACGACCTGACTGCTGCTGTCGTCGGCCGAGCCGCGCCTCGCGGCCGCCGTGCCGTTCCACGGGCCGCTCCCGGAGAACGCCGACATGAGCGGGAGCCAGGCGGTGGTGCTCGGCGTGTACGCCGAGCAGGACGACCGGGTGCACGCCACCCGCGACGCCGCCGAAGCCGCCCTGCGGGGGGGGCGGACCTGACGCACGAGATCGTCACGTTCCCTGGCGTCGGCCACGCCTTCTTCAACGACACCGGCCGGCGTTACGACACCGAAGCCGCGTCACAGGCATGGGACCGCGTCACGGCCTGGTTCGATCGGCACCTCGCCTGACGCCTCGGTCAACGGGTGACGTAGGCGTAGGCGTAGGCGTCGGCGTCGGCGTCGGCGTCGGCGTCGGCGTCGGCGTCGGCGTCGGCGGGCGGCCCCTGTTCGATCACGTCGATGAGCACGCCGTTGGGCCACGATGAGGAGCCGCCGGCCGAACTGCTCGGTGCGCAGCCCCAACTCGGCCGTCAGCCCCTCAGCGCCCTGCTCTCACTGCTCTCACTGCTCTCACTGCTCTCACTGCTCTCACTGCTCTCACCGGGATCCTGGAGTCGCTCCGCACAAGGTGAGCAGGCCGGCGGGACCACGGAGCCGGGCGACGTGCGCCGTAACGGCGGCGCGCCGGTGAGGCGGAGGAGCGTCTCCCTGGAGGGCCGTCAGGGTGGCCACGGCGGGTGGGCCGGGCCGGCGCAGCCGTAAAGGAGGAAATGAATCGGGGCATCGCGCCGCCGCGTCCGTGACCAGGGCCACCCTGCCGCGAGCGTCGGGACAGCGCCCTCGACGGAAGAACTCGACGGAAGACATGGCAAAAGCCGCCCGCCGTGAGTACGGCGAGCGGCCCGTGCCGGAGAAGTCAGTCGTTCAGGTGCTGGCGGAGGTAGGACTCCACGGCGTCGATGGAGATGCGCTCCTGGCTCATCGTGTCGCGCTCGCGGATGGTCACCGCGTGGTCGTCGAGGGTGTCGAAGTCGACCGTGATGCAGAACGGCGTGCCGATCTCGTCCTGGCGGCGGTAGCGGCGGCCGATCGCGCCGGCGTCGTCGAACTCGACGTTCCAGCGGCGGCGCAGCTGCGCGGCCAGGTCGCGCGCCTTCGGCGACAGGTCGGCGTTGCGCGACAGCGGCAGCACCGCGGCCTTGACCGGGGCGAGCCGGTGGTCGAGGCGCATGACCGTGCGCTTCTCCATGACGCCCTTGGCGTTGGGCGCCTCGTCCTCGCTGTAGGCGTCGAGCAGGAACGTGAGCGTGGCCCGGTCGACGCCGGCCGCCGGCTCGATGACGTAGGGAACGTAACGCTCCTGCGTCTCCTGCTCGAAGAAGCTGAGGTCGACGCCCGACGCCTTGGAGTGGGCCGTCAGGTCGAAGTCGGTGCGGTTGGCGACACCCTCCAGCTCACCCCACTCCGAGCCGGTGAAGCCGAACCGGTACTCGATGTCGACCGTGCGCTTGGAGTAGTGGGACAGCTTGTCCTTCGGGTGCTCGTAAAGGCGCAGGTTGTCCTTGTTGATGCCGAGGTCGGAGTACCAGCGGTAGCGCTCGTCGATCCAGTACTGGTGCCACTCCTCGTCGGTGCCGGGCTTGACGAAGAACTCCATCTCCATCTGCTCGAACTCGCGGGTGCGGAAGATGAAGTTGCCCGGCGTGATCTCGTTGCGGAACGACTTGCCGATCTGGCCGATGCCGAACGGGATCTTCTTGCGCGCCGACTGCTGCACGTTGAGGTAGTTGATGAAGATGCCCTGCGCGGTCTCGGGCCGGAGGTAGGCCAGGCCCGATTCGTCCTCGACGGGGCCGAGGAAGGTCTTCAGCAGGCCGCTGAACTGGCGAGGCTCGGTGAAGGTGCCCTTGTTGCCGCAGTTGGGGCAGGTGACGTCGGTCAGGCCACCCTCGGGCGACTTGCCGTTCTTCTCCTCGTAGGCCTCGATGAGGTGGTCGGCCCTGAAGCGCTTGTGGCAGGACAGGCACTCGGTGAGCGGGTCGGTGAAGGTGTCGACGTGGCCGCTGGCGCGCCACACCTCGGGCGCCAGGACGACGGAGGAGTCAAGGCCCACCACGTCTTCGCGCGACTGGACCATCGACAGCCACCACTGCCGCTTGACGTTGCTCTTCAGCTCGACACCCAGCGGACCGTAGTCCCACGACGCGCGCAGTCCGCCGTAGATCTCGCTCGACGGGTATACGAGCCCGCGGCGCTTGGCGAGGCTGACGATGGTGTCCATGACGTCGTTGCGTCGTGCCATTTCGGTAGGTTCTCTTTCCGGCTGGAGGTCGGCGAGGGTATTGGTGAGCTCCCAGCTTAGGGGACGCTTCCCCGGTCTCGCGCGCGAGTAAATGTTACGCCCCGTCGCGCGGATAGACGTCCTCGTACGCACTGGGTTCGTTGACCATGAGAATCATCAGCGGATACATCACCATGCGGGCGGCGGACAGCGCTCTGCGGTAGAAACCGGCGCCCTCCCACTCCGTGACCAGGGCCCACAGATTGGGCTCGTCGACCGAACGGGCGAGCCTGCCCCGCTGGAAGCCGGGCTGTTCGGCGAACGTGTCGAGGATCGTGTGGCCCTGCTTGAGGAAGTCCTGCGACTGGGCATCGGGCACGGTGTAGCGGATGACGGCGAGCACGCGTTCCAGCCTAGGGGTGCAGGCGGTCCGCCACAGCCCGGTCACCTGCGCTCATCCGGCTCACGGGCGGGCGATCTCCCGTAGGCTCGGGGGCGTGGCCCCTGACGACAAGCGCCGCCCGCTGCCCCAGGACGAGCAGTTCTTCACGCCCGGCGCGAGCGGCCTGCGCAAGGCCGTCGAGCAGCGCAGCGCGGTGCCGATGGCGTTCCTGTTCACGCAGGTGCCCCGGTGGGTGGCGCCGGCGGTGCTGGTGATCCTGCTGCTGGTGGGCTTCGCCGTGGCCCATCCGCTCGGCGGCGTGGCGGTGCTGCCGGTGATCGCGTTCATCGGCTGGCTCGCCTACCTGTCATGGCCGTCGCTGCGGATCGGCGGGAAGATCATGCGGGTCGCCATGCTGACCTTCCTGGTCCTGCTCGCGGCGACGCGCTTCGGTGTTTTCTAGAGGGCCTTCTGGAGAGTCTTCTAGAACGTCGCCAACTCCTGGGCGGCGATCACGACCATGACGACGAGCATGCCGATCCCGACGGCGAAGAAGATCAGGCCGAGCAGGACGCCGCTTCCCATCGCGCTGTCGATGCGGACCTGCGTGGGGACGTCCGGGTCGTAGAGAACGCCCACCTGCTGACCGGGCCGCGCGGGCGGTGGGTTGCTGGCGAACGGGGTCTCGGCCTCCACGTGCACGCCCTGCCGGGTGGTGTACCGGATGACGGCGTGATAGGCGGCGCCCTCGCCGGGGCCGGATCGGTTCGGCCTCAGCCCCACGACCAGGCCGCGAGCGCGGTGGGCCCGCCTGCGGAAGCCCCGTGACCTGATCGCCAGCGTGCCGCCGACGACGGCGAAGAGCAGGCCCATGCCGCCGACGACGGCGATGGCGTTGATGACTTGCAGCACGGTTCGACCGTATTGATGCCACTTGCAACTCGCTTGACGCAGGGGTACTGCGCTGGTCACGCCGCGTGGGCGCGACCAGCGCAGAGCCCTGGAAGTCGCTCAGGTGGCCGCGGGGGTGTCCGGCAGCAGCGTGTAGCTGGGGAAGTTGCCCGGGAGGCGTTCGCCGTCCGGGCCGACGGTGGCGGCGCGCACGAGCAGCTCGCCGCCGACGAACGCGCCGCGCCACGACGCCCCGAGGCCGCCGAACAGCTCGTCGCGGTCGCCGCGCGAGCGCGGCCTGTTGTGGCCGACCTTGAACGCCCGCACCTCGGGCGACAGCCGGCGGAAGGTCTCCTCCTCGTCGCAGGAGAGCGTGGCGACCAGGGCGCCGTTGCTGGCGTTCATGGCGGCCAGCAGCTCGGCCTCGGTGTCCACCAGCACGATCGTGTCGACCGGCCCGAAGGGCTCGGCGTGGTGGAGGGGCGACGAGCGCGGCGGGTTGAGCAGCGCTGTCGGAGCAAAATAAGCGGATTTATCCTGCCCAGGCAGGAAATGTCCGGCGTCCAGTGCGGCACGGTGGAGCGGCACGCCGCCCCTGGCCACGGCCTCGTCCACCTGGTCGGCCAGTTCCTTGGCCTTCGAGGCGTTGATCAGCGGGCCGAAGTCCAGCTCCGGCAGGGGGTCATCGGGGTCGGCCACGGCCAGCGGATGGCCGAACCGCAGCGACCCCACGGCCTTCAGGTACGCGGCCAGGAACTCGTGGAACAACGAGCGCTGCACGACGAACCGCGGGTAGGCGGTGCAGCGCTGCTTGGCGTAGTCGAACGACCCGCGGATCTGCCGGGTGAGCAGGTCCCAGTCGCCGTACTCCCACACGCCCCAGCAGTTGAGGCCCTCCTGCTCCAGCACGTGCCGGCGGTCGAGGTCGGCCAGCGAGGTGGCCACATTCGCCCCCGCGTCGCGTCCGCCGACGAACGACACGCACCCGAGCGACTGCCCGCCCACCAGCACCGGCGACAGCTCCGCCCCTCCCCCGCTCACCAGCGTGAACGGGAGCCCCTCACGGACGGCCAGCGCCGTGGCGAGGGTGAGGCAGCACAGCCCGCCGTCGGTGGGCGTCTTGGCGATGACCGCGTTGCCGGCCAGCGCCTGCACGAGCATGGCGTGCATGAGCACGCTCATCGGGTAGTTCCAGCTGGCGATGTTGCTGACCGGGCCGGGCAACGGGGTGCGCCCGGCCGTCATGTCGTCGATCTGCTCGATGTACCAGCGCACGCCGTCCAGGCAGCGGTCGACGTCGGCGCAGGCCGTCTTCCACGGCTTGCCGATCTCCCAGACCAGCAGCATGGCCAGCAGGTCGCGGTGGGCCGCCATGGACTCCACCGCGGCGGACACCATGGCCTTGCGCTCGGCCGGCGGCAGGTACCGCCAGCGCCCGTGCTCCTCGACCGCTCCCGCCACGGCCCGGCCCGCGCCGGCCCGGTCCAGCCGGGGCAGGCCGGCGATGGCGGTGCCGTCGACCGGCGAGAAGCCGGGCACGGGGCGCCCGTCGCGGTGCCAGATGCCGCCCCAGTGGTTGAGCACCCGATCATCGTGGAAGGCTTCCGGCGCCACCGAACAGCACCGTTCGTAGGTGTCCCGCCAGGACGTCCCCGGCTTCAGCTGCATGTGCTCCTCCTCAGTCGGACCAGTCGGCGGTGATGAGCTCGGGCAGCGGTTCGAATTCCTTGACGGCCTCCAGCGACGGCCCCATGGCGGCGTTCGCCTCGCGCTCGACCATCACCTCCACGAGCACCGGCAGCCGTTCGCGCGCCGCCTCGGCGCTCGCCCATGCCAGCGCGTCGCGGATGTCCCCGGGCAGCTCGACCCGGCGCGCCGGGCAGCCGAACGCCTCCATGGCCTTGACATGGTCGATGCCCCCCTCCCCGTAGTGCAGGTCCACGGCGAAGTTCATGTCGTACGGGAGCTCGGCCTGTCTGATGAGGCCCAGGTACTCGTTGTTGATCATGACGATGACGAACGGGATGCGGTACTGGGCGGCCACCGCGACCTCTTCCATGAGGAACTGGAAGGAGTAGTCGCCGACCACCGCCACGACCTGCCGTTCCGGGTGGGCGAGCTTGACGCCCATGGCCGCGGGCACCTCCCAGCCGAGCGGCCCGGCCTGCCCGCAGACCAGGTAGCGGCGCGGCAGGTACGTCGTCTGGAACTGCCCGGACCAGATCTGGTAGAGCCCGATGGCGGTGACGAACGTGGTGTCGCGCGGGAAGTACTCGTTGATCTCCTTGAACACCCGGGGCGGCTTGATCGGCACGTCGTCGAAGTCGTCGCGCCGCAGCAGCGTGCCGCGCAGCTCGCTGACCTTGCGCACCCACTTGTCCGGCTCCTTGGGCGCGCCGCGCCGGCGCGCCTCGTCGCGCAGGTTGGCGAGCACCGGACGGGCGTGCCCGACGACCCCGAGGTCGGGCTCGAAGACCCGGCCGATCTGCAGCGGGTCGATGTCGACGTGGATGAACTTGCGGCCCCGGCGGTAGACGTCGAGCTCGCCGGTGTGCCGGTCGCCGAAGCGGGCGCCGACGGCCAGCACGAGGTCGCTCTCCAGGAACGCGGCGTTGCCCCACCGGGTCTGCGTCTGGATGCCGGCCATGCCGGCGAACAGCGGGTGGTCCTCGGGGAAGGCGCCCTTGCCCATGAGCGTCACCTGGACGGGCACCTGCAGGTGCTCGGCCAGCGCGCGCAGCTCGTCGCAGGCGTCGGCGATGATGACGCCGCCGCCGGCCAGGATGATCGGCCGCTTGGCCCGCTCGATCATGTCGAGGGCGGCGCCCACGGCCTGCGGCAGCGGCTCCGGCACCTCGACGGGCAGCGGCCCGTCCAGGGCGGGGTCGTACAGGCAGGTGCCCTTCGCGATGTCGATGGGCAGGTCGATGAGCACGGGGCCGGGCCGCCCCGAGCGGGCGATCCTGAACGCCTCACGGAACACCCACGGAGCCTGTGCGGGCTCCTTGAGCTGCACGGCCCACTTGGTCACGGGCCGGGCGATCTCCACGATGTCGACCGCCTGGAACGCCTCCTGGTGCAGCTTGGAGGTCGCGGCCTGGCCGGTGATGCAGATCATCGGGATAGAGTCGGCCATCGCGGTGTAGAGGCCGGTGATCATGTTCGTGCCGGCCGGGCCGGAGGTGCCGATGCAGACGCCGACGTTGCCGGTCACCCGCGCCCATCCGTCGGCGGCGTGGGTGCCGCCCTCCTCGTGGCGGACGGTGATGTGCCGGATCGAGCTGTGCTGCAGCGCGGCGTAGAGCGGCAGGATGGCCGCGCCGGGGATGCCGAAGACGGTGTCCACACCCTCCGACTCCAGCACCTTCACCACGGCTTCCATACAGGGAACGCGCGTCATCCATTCAGCCTTTCGATGACCTTGAGCAGGGCGGAGTGGTCGAGCGAGCCGTGCCCCTGCGCCCGGGCCGCCGCCACGAGCTGGGCGACCTGCCCGGTGAGCGGCAGGCTGACGCCGGCCTCGCGGGCGGCGGCGACGGCGATGCCCATGTCCTTGTGGTGCAGGTCGATGCGGAAGCCGGGGGCGAACTCCCGCTTGACCATGGTCTGCCGCTTGAGCTCCAGGATCCGGGAGCCGGCCAGGCCGCCCGCGAGCACGTCGAGCCCGGCCGCCGCGTCCACGCCGGAGGCCTCCAGCAGCACGATCGCCTCCGACACCAGCCCGTAGATGCCGCCGACGACGAGCTGGTTGGCGGCCTTGACGGTCTGTCCCGCGCCGGCCGGGCCGACGTGCACGACGGTCGTGCCGAGCGCCTCCAGGACCGGCCTGGCCTCCTCGACGTGCTCCGGCTCGCCGCCGACCATGATCGACAGGGTGCCGTCGATCGCGCCGCGCTCGCCGCCGCTGACGGGGGCGTCCAGCGCCCGTACGCCGACCGCCGCGGCCTGCTTGGCCACCGAGCGGGAGGTCTCCGGCTTGATGGTGCTCATGTCGATGTAGAGCAGGTTGGGCTTGCCGTACTCGATGACGAGCGGCGCGACCTCCTCCACCTGCGGCGAGTCGGGCAGCATCGTGATCACCACGTCGGCGCCGCCGACCGCGTCGACCACGCCCGTGGCGGCCTTGCCGCCCAGGCCGACGAGCTGCTCGACCCGTTCCGCGCTGACGTCGTACCCGGTCACCGCGTGACCGGCCTTGAGGAGATTGGCCGCCATCGGGCTGCCCATGATCCCCAAGCCGACGAACCCGATGTTCATGTCTGCCTCCAGTCGAACGCGCCCGGCCCCTCGTGCCGGTACTCCAGGCCGACGTGCCCGTGGTAGCCCGCCGCCTCCAGCCGCGCGAAGATCTCCGCGTACGGCATCCGCCCGCTGCCCGGCCGGCCCCTTCCTGGGTCGTCGGCGATCTGCACGTGGCCGAAGCGCGCCGCGTGCCCGTCGATGAGCGCGAGCACGTCCTCGCCCATCCGGTTCAGGTGGTAGAGGTCGGCCAGGAAGGCCATGTTGTCCCGGTCCACCTCGTCGATCAGCTCGAAGGCGGCCTGCGACGAGGTGATCGGGTAGTGGGGGTTCTCGTGCGAGTTGAGCGCCTCGACGACCACGGTCGCGCCGATGCCGGCCGCCGCGTCGGCCGCCCGGCGCAGGTTGTCCACGGCGAGGGCGTGGTCGGTGCCGGGGCCGTTGCCGTAGAGGGCGTTGAGCACGCCGCAGCCCAGCTCCCCGGCGAAGCGGACCGCGATGTCGATGTTGGCGCGGAAGCGGTCTGAGCCATCGGGTCTGGCCAGCAGGCCGCGCTCGCCGCCCGCCATGTCGCCGGCGTCGAAGTTGAGCCCGACCAGGCGCACCCCGGCGTCCTCGATGGCCTGGCGCAGGGCGGCCAGGTCCGCGCCGCAGGGGTCGGGCGCGGGGAACGGCCACCACAGCTCGACGGCGTCGAACCCGGCCTTGGCCGCGGCGGCCGGGCGCTCCAGCAGCGGCAGTTCGGTGAAGAGAATGGACAGGTTGACGTCGAATTTCGGTGAGCCCGACGCCACGGTCCCCGCGCTCACCGCGCGCCCAGGGCCGAGCGCATGAGCCGGGCCGTCTCGGTGGGGGTCTTGCCGACGCGGACGCCGACCGCCTCCAGGGCCTCCTTCTTGGCCTGCGCGGTGCCGGACGAGCCGGACACGATCGCGCCCGCGTGGCCCATCGTCTTGCCCTCGGGGGCGGTGAAGCCGGCCACGTAGGCGACGACGGGCTTGGTGACGTTCGCCGCGATGTAGGCGGCGGCCCGCTCCTCGGCGTCACCGCCGATCTCGCCGATCATCACGATGGCGTCGGTGCCCGGGTCCTCCTGGAAGGCCCGCAGGCAGTCGATGTGGGTGGTGCCGACGACGGGGTCGCCGCCGATGCCCACGGCGGTGGAGAAGCCGAGGTCGCGCAGCTCGTACATGAGCTGGTAGGTGAGCGTGCCGGACTTCGAGACCAGGCCGATGCGGCCGGCCGAGGTGATGTCGGCGGGGATGATGCCGGCCGACGACTGCCCGGGGCTGATCAGGCCGGGGCAGTTGGGGCCGATGATCCGGGTGTCGCCCGCCGCCGCGAGCGCGCGGAAGCGTACGGCGTCGTGCACGGGGACGCCCTCGGTGATGACCACGCAGAGCGGCACCTTGGCCGCGATGGCCTCCTCGACGGCGCCGCCGGTGAACTTCGGCGGCACGAAGACCACCGACACGTCGGCCCCGGTCTGCTCGACCGCGTCGGCCACCGAGCCGAACACCGGCACCGTGCGCTCACCGAAGTCGACCGACGCGCCGCCCTTGCCGGGCGTGACGCCGGCCACGATGTCGGTGCCGGCGGCGAGCATGCGAGCGGTGTGCCGCCTGCCCTCCGCGCCGGTCATGCCCTGGACGAGTACCCGGCTGTCCTTGGTCAGAAAGATCGCCATTACGCACCTGCCGCGAGTCTGGCCGCCATCTCGGCGGCGCCGTCCATGGTGGAGACCTGGCGGACCGCCGGGTGCCGGGCGTCGCTGAGGATGCGCCGCCCCACCTCGGCGTTGTTGCCGTCCAGCCGTACGACGATGGGCGTGCCGTGGCCGCGCTCGCCGAGCAGCTGGAGTGCGGTGACGATGCCGTTCGCCACCGCGTCGCAGGCGGTGATGCCGCCGAAGACGTTGACCAGCACCGAACGCACGTCGGGGTCGGCCAGGATGATCTCCAGCCCGTCCGCCATCACCTGCGCGGACGCTCCGCCGCCGATGTCGAGGAAGTTGGCCGGGGCGGCGCCGGCCCCGGCGACCACGTCGAGCGTGCTCATGACGAGCCCCGCGCCGTTGCCGATCACGCCGACCTTGCCGTCCAGTTTGACGTAGTTCAATCCCTTGGCCTTGGCCTGGGCCTCCAAGCTGACGGATTCCTCCGCGTACTCCCAGGAGTGCCGGAAGGCGGCGTTGTCGTCGACGGTGACCTTGCCGTCGAGCGCCATGATCTGCTGGTCGGTCGTGCAGATCAGCGGGTTCACCTCGACGAGCAGGGCGTCCTCCTCGACGAGCACCCGCCACAGCTTCTCCAGCACGCCGGCCGCCTGCTCGGGCAGGCCCGCCTTGCCGGCCAGCTGCCGCGCGGTGTCGGCGTCGACGCCGGCGACAGGGTCGATCGGCAGCTTCACGATGGCATCGGGGTCGCGGGCGGCCAGTTCCTCGATCTCCATGCCGCCCTGGGCCGACACCATCGCCAGGAACGCGCCCTCTGCCCGGTCCACCAGGAAGGCCGCGTAATACTCCTCGAACGGCACGGTCGCGGCCTCCACCAGCACGCGGCGCGCGATGTGCCCCTTGATGTCCATCCCGATGACGCGCTCTGCCTCGCTCTCGGCCGCAGCCGGCCCGGACGCGGGCCTGATGCCGCCCGCTTTGCCGCGTCCACCGGTCTTCACCTGGGCCTTGATGACGACGGGCGTGTCAAGCTCGGCCGCGATCGCGCGGGCCTCGGCCGGCGTGGCCGCGACCTTGCCCGCGGGAACGGGGATCCCGTGACGCCCGAAGAGCTCCTTCGCCTGGTACTCGTACAGGTCCATTCGAGCCTCCTTTGTAGACGGTATACCGTATGGAGTATCCTCCGTCTAGGGTCTCGACAGGCGTGGGTCCGTGTGGATACTCCATACAGTATGGAGAATGCAATCCGAGATTGGCGGGGCCGCGCATACCGTCCCGGGCCCGTCCCCGCCGACCGCATGCGCATGTTCTGGCTGGCCCTGGCCGCGATGGCGGCCATCAGCCCGCTCCAGTACGGCTACGCCGCCCTGCTCGCCCGCGAGGCGGGCGGCCTGACGCTGCTGGCTGTCTGGATCGCCTGCCAGGCCGCGGGCGCCCTGCCCGCGCTCCATCTCGTACGCCGCGGACGCCTGAGCGTGCGCGCCAGCCTGGCCATGGGCGCCGCGCTGAGCGGCCTCGGCCTGGCCACGACGGCGTTGTCCGGCGGGCTCGGCCTGCCCGCCCTCGTGGGCTACGCCGTCCTCGGCGGCCTTGGCGGCGGCCTGGTCTACGGCGTCTGCGGCGAGGTCGTCTCCGCCTGGTTCCCCGAGCGCCCCGCCGGCCGGGTCGGCCTGATCACCGGTGCCTTCGGCTACGGCGCGGTGCCGCTGCTGGTCTGGGCCGGGATCGCCCCGGGCGCGACGACCGCCGCGTTCCTCGCCGCCGCCGCCGTCGCCACGGGCGTCATCGCGGCCGCCGCCGCGCGTCTGCGGCTCCCGCCGGCCCTGTGGTGGCCCGACGACGTGGACCCGCGTACACACGCCCTCGACGCGGCCCGGCTGCGCACGGCCCCGGAGGGGACCAAGCAGTTCGGCCTCGCGCAGGCGATGCGCACGCGGACGATGCCGACCCTCGCGCTGATCCTGACCTGCGCGGGGGCGGTGTCCGTCTTCGACGTCATCGTGGTGGCGGGCACGGGGGCGTGGGGCGCGCTGGCGTTGCTCGTGGCGCTCAACGGGGCCAGCCGGTCGGTGGCCGTGCGGGCCTCGGAGCTGTTCGGCCGCCGGCGGGTGCTCGCCACGGTGTTCGGCTCGCTCGCGGTCGGCCAGATCCTGCTCGCCGTGGCCGTCCAGAACGCCGCCGTGCCGGGGCAGGCCGCCGGGGCGCTGCTCTGGCTCGGCGCGGTCGCGGCCGGGCTGGGCGGCGGAGCGTTCTATCCCCTGCTGGCCGGCCTCGTGCGCGAGTTCTTCGGCGCCGAGCGGGCCGGCGACATCCACGCGGTCGTCTACAGCGCCAAGGCCGTGGCCGGCGTGGTGGCGGTCGTGCTCGCCCTCACCGCCCTGACCGCGCCCGGGGCCGCGCTGCTCGCCGCCGCGGCGCTCGCGGCGCTGCCCGCGCTGGCCGCGCCCCGTCTGCGAATTCCGGGCCTGCCGGCCACCATCCCCCTGTGATAATGATCCTGCGCGGCGCTCTGCCCCCGGACGCCTCAAGACGCCCTCACAGTTGTGCATCTGTGAAATGAGACATCAGATGTGGCGTCTGAGGCCTCTGCGCACGTCACGGGAGTCTCGGCAGCGCCACAAGTGACGTCCTGTGATGAGACTCACCCACGCCGGGGACCCCCGGACGGTATGCTGTAGGCAGTCGACCAAAAACCTTTTAACACTAACGCAGTCCTGGAGTCGTGACCATGTTGCTGTCGGAACAAACCGGCCAGTCGGCGGCCGCCAAGATTCCCCGCCCGGCCACGCTCCGGGAAAGCGTGATCGAGGCCATCCAAGAGCTCATCGTCTCCGGCCAGCTCAAGCCGGGCCAGCACCTGGTGGAGAGCGAGCTGGCCGGCCTGCTCGGCGTGTCGAGGCAACCGGTCCGCGAGGCGCTGCAGCAGCTCAGCGGTGAGGGCTGGGTCGATCTCCACCCCGGGCAGGGCGCGTTCGTGCACGTCCCGACGGTTCAGGAGGCCGACCAGCTGCTGGCCGTGCGCGCGCTGCTAGAGACCGAGTCGGCCCGGCTCGCCGCCAAGCACGCGGGCGAGGACGGCGTGAAGCGGCTGCGGGAGCTGTGCGAGCAGGGCATCGCCGCGGTGGAGTCCGACGACGTCGACACGGCCGTGGCGCTCAACTCCGACCTGCACGGCCTGGTGACCGCCCTGTCGGGCAACGCCGTCCTGGCGGAGCTGGCCGCCCAGGTGGCCAGGCGGGTGCGGTGGTACCACACGCCGGTGGCCCGTCGGCGCGGCATGGCCTCGTGGGACGAGCACACCCAGCTTATCGACGCCATCGAGGCCGGCGACGAACGCCGCGCCGCGAAGATCATGCGTGAGCACACCGAGCACACCCGCATCTCCTACATGGCGCAGCGGGAGAACGAGCCGGTGGAGCCCGCGCCCAAGCCCGTCCGCCGGCGGCGGCCGCGCACCCCGTACGCGGGGTAGCGGCGCCGGTTGACGTGACGTTCACAGAAGCCCACATGCTCCGAAACACCTCGGGTAGAGGGTGGAGCCATGACCGATTGGAGGTGCATGACGATGAAAGCGTTCTGGCGCTATCTCCTTGGTGATCCGCCGGGTCACGCGGCAGACGGCCGGTCCATCGGCCTCGGCCTGAGCACAGCGCTCAAGAAGTACTACTCCGCGGACGACGCGGAAGACTACGCGCGCCAGTGGAGCGCCGAGCACGAGATTCGCAAGAGCCCGCGGCACTGAGGCCGCGGCGAAGGGGCGTGGCCGCGTGGCAGCCCCGTCCCCCCGCACGCGGCCCGGTTCAGCGCCCGTGTGAAGGTTCCTCCGCAGGCTCCTTGTCCTGCGTTTCCGCCTCGGCCTTCTCGGCCTTGGCATCACGCGAGGACTTCATCAGGCTCAGCACCGTGGTGATGGCCAAAGTGCCGATGATGATTCCGAGCGACACCATGATGGGCACCTCTGGCGCCCACGAGACGCCGTCGTGGTGCAGCGCTTCGAGGATCAGCTTCACGCCGATGAAGGCGAGCACCACCGACAGGCCCTTGCTCAGGTAGACGAGCCGGTCCAGCAGCCCGCCGATGAGGAAGAACAGCTGCCGCAGCCCCATGAGGGCGAAGGCGTTGGCGGTGAACACCAGGTAGGGCTCCTGGGTGAGCCCGAAGATCGCCGGAATGGAGTCGAGCGCGAACAACAGGTCGGTCGTCCCGATGGCGACCATGACGATCAGCATGGGGGTGAACATCCTGCGGCCCATGTGGCGCACCGTGAGGCTGGCGCCGTGGTAGGTCTCCGTGGTGGGGAGCACCCGCCGGGCCGTGCGCAGGGCGATGTTCTCGGAGAACTCCGCCTCCTCTTCCTCGTGCCCGATCAGCTTCCACGCCGTGTAGACCAGGAAGGCGCCGAACACGTAGAAGAGCCAGTCGAACCTGGTGATCGCCTCCGCGCCGGCGGCGATGAAGGCGCCGCGCAGGAGGAGTGCGATGACGATGCCGATGAGCAGCACCTTCTGGCGGTACTGCCGCGGCACCTGGAAGCGACTCATGATCAGCAGGAAGACGAAGAGGTTGTCCACGCTGAGCGAGTACTCGGTGATCCAGCCGGCGAAGAACTCGCCGCCGTGTGTCGGCCCTGAGAGCACCAGCAGGCCGACGCCGAAGGCGACGGCCAGGCCCACGTAGAACGACACCCAGCCGACGCACTCCTTGAAGCTGGGTTCGTGCGGGTTGCGTGCGACCAGCCAGAAGTCGAACGCGAGCACGAGGCAGAAGCCGCCGATCGTGGCCAGCCAGATCCACAGCGGCAGGTTCACTTACGCGCTCCCTTCCGCGCCTGGGTCATCCGGGCGTATCGGAGGTAGTGACCGAGCAACTCCTTTGCGACGGGATTGTCAGGGGCACGGCGTATCAGCCAGTGCGGCATGAGTCGCTCGTGCATCCAGACGAATCCGATCGCGAAGCCGAGGCTCACCATGGCCTGGTAGGCGAGGAACGTCAGCACGCCGTCGGCCGTGCCGACGCCGAACAGGGTCTCCTGGACCAGCCGGGAGAGCGGGAAGGCGGCCATCCAGTACAGGCCGACGGGGCCGAAGGTGCCGGGGCGGAACACGCCGTGGCCGAGGAGCACGCCGTACAGCCCGCCGAAGAGGGCGAGCGGCGCGGACAGCGCCAGGGCCGACAGCGCGGCCATCCCGGCGGGCTGCCCTGCGAAGAGGGTCAGCCCGCCGGCCATGGCACCGGCGACGGCTCCGATAGTCGCCCCTGGCAGGGCGAGTTCGAGGCTGTGCCGTCCGTTCATCAGTTCACGACCACGCCGAAAGCGATCATGCTGTAGAAGAGCATGCCGAGGTAGAACACCGCGCCGAACCCGATGATCGCGTTGCTCCACCACTTGGGCCTGATCGGCTTCGGCAGCATGCGGTTGTTGACCAGCAGCAGCGTCACGCAGTACGCACCCATCGCGAACGTCGACAGGAACGCCAGCGTGTCCAGGATCGCGCTCGGCCCGTCAGCCGGCCCGAAGAGCAGGATCAGGATGCCGAAGATGATCACGCCCCACAGGAAGATCGCGTACAGCTTCGACATGCCGATCTTCTTCGCCCCGGGGACGAAGTTGAACGTCATGTCCGCCTGGCCACGGGAGAAGGAGTCGAACAGGCCGAGCGTGGCGTTCAGGCCGATCAGCGCGATGAACCCGAGGAAGACCACCCCGAGCACCGAGCTGCCCGCCGAGGAGACGGCGGCCGACATCGCGCTCAGCGCCGCTTCCCGGTCGTCGGCCATGAGGGCGTCGCGGACGCCCGGGTTGATCCGGGCCGCCGACTGGGCGATCACCGTGAAGGAGATCGTGACCAGCATGGTGACGCCCCAGAAGAGCAGGAGAGCGTCGAAGGTGACCCAGCGCCGCCAGCCCTTCCACTTCGCCATCTCGGCCGGGTCCTCGGTGTCGAACATGAAGCCCCGGTTGGGCATCTCCTCTTCCTCGCCCGCGTGCCGGAGCCCGCGGACCTTCGGGATGTGCGCGCCCATGCCGGCCCCGGAGTCACGCAGGTGCAGCGTGTACCACATCTGCTGCATACCCGAGGGACCGGCGAACGCGCACGCCCCGACGATGACCGGGAACCACGCGGCGGACATGGCCTCCGGCGGCAGGTAGCCGATGGCGAACATGCCGGAGATCGTGGTGACCACGTCGGCCCAGGAGCCCACCATGGCCGCGATCACAGCGGTGCCGAGCACCAGCGCGCCGATGAGCAGCGACAGCACGTTCTCGAGCAGGTTGTAGATCACCTTGGCCAGGGTGAAGATCACGCCGACGAGGATCAACCCGGCGATCGCGGTCACCACCCAGGGAATTCCGGTGATCTCCTCGAACGCCGCGGCTCCGGCTGACAGGTGTCCCGGCCAGATGTAGACGGCGATCGCCACGATGAAGAAGAACCACATCAGCGGCTTGAACACCCTGGCCGCGCCGGAGAAGATGCTCTCCCCCGTGGCCATGGCGTAGCGGGCCATCTCCAGCATCACGACGGCCTGCAGGGTGACGCCGATCAGGAACAGCCACCTGATCTCAGGCCCGAACAGCAGCACCAGCCTGGGCCACATGTACGACTCGCCCATGCCCACGCCCAGGGCGACGAGGAACACCGTCGGCCCGAGCAGGTGCACCGAGGGAGGCGCGTCGGGGAGCTTCCTGATGGGCATCGGCTCGAGCCGGCCCGCTTTCCATACTCGTCCATCTTCGACCGGCGGCGTGGCCGTCGCCGGTGGGGTGTTCGATGTGTCCACCTACGGACCTCCTGGGGGGATTTGTTGCCTTTCCTCTTGCGCCCCGAATGCCCCCTCGCCTGGTGCTGCTGCGCTCGGCTCTTAGCTCAGCAGACCGGCAGCCCTGGCCCAGCGGTACTTCGCACCGAGGACCGCCACGGGCTTTTCTGTCGTGTACGGGTACGCGACCACGCCATGCTCGTACAGGTACTCGCTTGCCTCCTCGACTTCGGTGTCGCCGGCCAGGCTGGCCACGACCGGCTTGACATTGCCCTTCGCCCGCTCCTCCGCCACCACACGGGCGATGAGCTCGGCGAAGACCATCGGCGGCGTCACGATCGTGTGCCAGTAGCCGAGGACGAGCGCGTGGATGCGGTCGTCCTGCAGGCCGAGGCGGACCGTGTTCTCGTAGGTCGAGGGGGGTTCGCCGCCGGTGATGTCGATGGGGTTGCCCGCCGCGCCGAACGGCGGGATGTAGGCGCGGAACGCCTTGTCCAGGTCCTCAGGGATGTCCATGAGGGTCAGGCCGGCGTCCACGATGGCGTCCGACAGCAGCACGCCCGAGCCGCCGGCGCCGGTGATGATGACGACGTTCTCGCCCTTCGGCGCGGGCAGGACCGGCAGCGCGCGAGCGTACTCGAGCATGTCGTTCAGCCCGGGCGCGCGGACCACGCCGGCCTGGCGCAGGATGTCGTCGTAGACCTTGTCGTCACCGGCCAGCGCGCCGGTGTGGGAGCCGGCCGCGCGGGCGCCCATGGCGGTGCGGCCCGCCTTGAGCACGATGACCGGCTTCTCCTTGACGACCCGCCGGGCGGCGTCGACGAAGCCGCGCCCGTCCTTGAGGTCCTCCAGGTGCATGGCCACGGCCTTGGTGTTCTCGTCCTGCTCGAAGAAGGTGAGCAGGTCGTCCTCGTCCACGTCGGCCTTGTTGCCGACGCCGACGATGGCCGAGACGCCCATCTTCGTCGTGCGGCTGAAGCCCAGGATGGCCATGCCGATGCCGCCGCTCTGCGAGGTCAGCGCCACGCTGCCCTTGACGTCGTACGGCGTGCAGAACGTCGCGCAGAGGTTCTCCGGCGTGTAGTAGTAGCCGTAGATGTTCGGGCCGAGCATGCGCACGCCGTGCCGCTTGGCGATCTCGACGATCTCCTGCTGGCCCTCGACGTTGCCGGTCTCCGCGAAGCCCGACGGGATCATGACCGCGCCCGCCACGCCCTTCGTGCCGACCTCCTCCAGCGCGGACGCCACGAACTTGGCGGGAATCGCGAACACGGCCACGTCCACGTCACCGGGCACGTCGGAGATGCTCTTGTACGCCTTGCGCCCGAGGATCTCGTCGGCCTTGGGGTTGATCGGGAAGATCTGGCCCTTGTAGCCGCCGTTGATGAGGTTCTTCATGACCGAGTTGCCGATCTTGCCGTCCTCGGCCGAGGCGCCGATGACGGCGACCGAGCGCGGCTTGAAGATCCTCGTCATCTGCCGCAGGATCTCCTCCCTCGACAGCCGGGTGACCTCCGCGGGCTTGTCGCCGATGAGGATGCGCACGTCCGCGGCGACGGCCCCGTTCGCGTCGGCGAAGACCGGGTTGAGGTCCACCTCGGCGATCTCGGGGTAGTCGGTGACCAGCTTGCCGACGCGCTCGATGAGGCTCGCGAGCGCCTCCCGGTTCGCCGGTTCGGCGCCTCGGGCCCCGCGCAGCACTTCCGCTGCCTTGATGTCGTCCAGCATGCCAAGCGCATCATCGCCTGAAACCGGGGCAAGACGGAAGGTCACGTCCTTAAGGACTTCAACCAGAACGCCGCCCAGACCGAAAGCGATCACCTTGCCGAAGGTCGGGTCGGTGACGGCGCCGACGATGACCTCGTGGCCGCCGCCGACGAGCTGCTGCACCTGGATGCCGTCGATCTTGGCGTCGGGGTTGTAGGCGCGGGCGTTGGCCAGGATCTTGTCGTAGCCCTCCCGCACCTCCTCGACGGTCCGCACACCGACGAGCACACCGCCGGCGTCGGTCTTGTGCAGGATGTCCGGTGAGACGATCTTGAGGACGACCGGGAGCCCGATCTTCTCGGCGATCTCCGCGGCCTCGGCGGCCGAGGTGGCCAGCCCCTCGCCGGGAGTCGTGATGCCGTACTCCTCGCACAGCAGCCGGCCCTCGGGGGCGGTCAGGGCCGTACGGCCCTCCGCGAGTGCCTTGTCGATGACTTGTCTGACCGTGCTCACCTAGATGACTCCGTTCGCTTTGAGTTCGGCCAGCTCGTCCGCGCTCACGCCGAGCCGGCCGTAGATCTCTTCGTTGTGCTCGCCGAGGAGCGGCGGGGTGCGCACGTCCACCGGCGAGTCGGACAGCTGCAGCGGGCTGCCCACGGTGACGAACTCGCCGCGCTCGGGGTGGTCGACCGTGACGACGATGCCCTCCTCGCGCAGGCTCTCGTCCTCGACCAGCTCCTTGGTGGACAGGATCGGACCGCAGGGGATGTTCTCCGCGTTGAGGCGGTCGAGGACCGTCCACTTGTCGTGGCGGATCGTCCACTCCTCGATGAGCTGGAACATCTTGTCCAGCTTCGACAGCCGCGCCTCCGGCGTCGCCCACTCGGGGTCCTCGGCCAGCTCGGGGCGGCCGATGATGTCCGCGATGGGCTTCCAGCCGACCGGCTGCACGATCACGTAGACGTAGTCGTTCGGCCCGCCGGGCGCGCAGCGGACCGCCCAGCCCGGCTGCCCGCCGCCGCTCGCGTTGCCGGAGCGGGGCACCTCGTCGCCGAACGACTCGTTCGGGTACTCGCGCAGCGGGCCGTGCGCCAGCCGCTGCTGGTCGCGCAGCTTCACGCGGCACAGGTTCAGCACGGCGTGCTGCATGGCCACCTGTACGCGCTGGCCGCGCTCGGTCTGGGTGCGCTGGTAGAGAGCGGCCAGGATGCCGGACAGCGCGTGCACGCCGGTGCCCGAGTCGCCGATCTGCGCCCCGGTCGCCAGCGGCGGGCCGTCCTCGAAGCCCGTGGTGCTCATCGAGCCGCCCATGGCCTGGGCGACCACCTCGTACGCCTTGAACTTGGCGTACCGGCCGGCGCCGAAGCCCTTGATCGAGGCGTAGATGAGACGGGGGTTGAGCTCCTGCAGGCGCTCCCAGGAGAAGCCCATGCGGTCGACCGCGCCGGGCCCGAAGTTCTCCACGAGCACGTCGGCCTCCTTCACCAGCTCGGTGAAGATCTCCTTGCCGCGCTCGCTCTTCATGTTCAGGGTGATGCTGCGCTTGTTGCAGTTCAGCATCGTGAAGTAGAGGCTGTCGACGCCTGGCACGTCGCGGAGCTGCTGCCGGGTGATGTCGCCCGTGGGGGCCTCCAGCTTGACCACGTCGGCGCCCAGCCAGGCGAGCAGCTGGGTGCACGACGGGCCCGACTGGACATGAGTCATGTCGAGGACGCGGACACCTTCGAGAGCCTTCATGTCGGAGTTCCCCTACTTGTACATGGTCTGGTTCATGGTTCCGGGGGCGTAGACCTCTGGGTCGACCCAGACGTTGATCAGCGAGGGCTTGCCCGACTCCCTGGCCCGCTCGAGCGCGGGGCGGATCTCGGCCGGGTCGCGCACCTCCTCGCCGTAGCCGCCGAGCAGCTTGGCGAACTCGCCGTACTTGATGTCGCCGAGCGTGTTGCCGATGCGGGCGCGGTCCTCGCCGTACTTGGCGGCCTGGCCGTACCGGATCTGGTTCATGGACGAGTTGTTGCCGACGACGCCGATGAACGGCAGGTCGAAGCGGACCATCGTCTCGAAGTCCCAGCCGGTGAGGCTGAAGGCGCCGTCGCCGAAGAGGCAGAGCACCTCCTTGTCGCGGCGCGCCTGCTTGGCCGCCATCGCGAAGGCCATGCCGACGCCGAGGGTGCCGAGGGGGCCCGGGTCCATCCAGTGGCCGGGCGACTTGGGCTGCACGACCTGGCCGGAGAAGGTGACGATGTCGCCGCCGTCGCCGATGTAGATGGTGTCCTCGGTGAGGAACTCGTTGATCTCGTGGACCAGCCGGTAAGGGTCGATGGGCTGGGCGTCGGAGTGCTGGCGCGGCAGACGCTTCTCGTACGCCTGGGTCTCGACCGCGCGCAGCTCGTCCAGCCACGCCTTGCGCTTGGCGGCCGCGTCCTGGATGCGGCCGCTCGCGGCCTGGGCCGCCGCGGCGAGGATGAGTCCGGCGTCGCCGACGATGCCGAGGTCGATGTCGCGGTTCTTGCCGACCGTGCGGTAGTCGAGGTCGATCTGGACGACCTTGGCCGTCGGCGACAGCCGCTTGCCGTAGCCCATCCGGAAGTCGAACGGGGTGCCGACGATGATGATCAGGTCGGCTTCGGTGAAGGCGTAGCGGCGGCTGAGCTGGAAGTGGTGCGGGTCACCGGGCGGCAGGGTGCCGCGGCCGGAGCCGTTCATGTAGGCCGGCACGTTGAGCGCGCGGACGAAGTCGATGGCCGAGTCGGTCGCCCGGCACGTCCAGACCTGGCTGCCGAGCAGGATGCACGGCTTCTCGGCGTGGGCCAGCATGTCGGCCAGCTGCTCGATGGCCTCCGGGTCGCCCTGCTGGCGGGTGGAGGCGCGGTAGTGGCCCGCCTGCGGGATGCGCGCCTTCTCCAGCGGGACCTTCGCGTCGAGCACGTCGCGCGGGATCTCCAGGAACGACGGCCCCGGAGCGCCGTTGTAGCACTCGCGGAAGGCCATCGACACGATGTCGGCCACCCGCTCCGTGCTCGGCACCGTGGCCGCGAACTTGGTGATCGGGGTCATCATGTCGACGTGGGGCAGGTCCTGCAGGGAGCCCATCTTGTGCTGGCTCAGAGCACCCTGGCCGCCGATCAGCAACATCGGGCTCTCCGCACGGAAGGCGTTGGCCACACCGGTGACCGCGTCCGTCGTGCCGGGGCCCGCGGTGACCACCGCGCATCCGGGCTTGCCGGTGATGCGCGCGTAGCCGTCGGCCGCGTGGGCGGCCACCTGCTCATGGCGTACGTCGATGACCTCGATGCCCTCGTCGACACAGCCGTCGTAGATATCGATGATGTGGCCGCCGCAGAGCGTGTAGATCACGTCCACGCCCTCGGCCTTGAGTGCCTTTGCTACGAGATGACCACCAGAGATCGTTTCAGACATCAGTCACCCTTTCCCGGCGACGAGCTATACCTGTCTTCCGCATACTGCATACCGTATGAACGCAATGCTTACTCCCTCCTGAACGGACTGTCTAGCCCCTACGGGGCAACTCGATCGGCTCCACTCGCCCGCCGGACCACCCCGGATGGGCGTCCGCCGGCACGTCGGCCAGCGGGGCTTCGCACAGGGGCATGACGGCCTCGTGCAGCCATCCCCTCGACGACCTCCTCACCTCCGAGACACCCCACATGTGATCGCCTGCCCCCTTTGAGGACCTCCCGCGATCGACCATGACCCCGGCCTCCGAGACGGGATCGTGACCAAAGGCGAGCGACCGGATGCGGCGGGCTCGGGCCGCGCGGGTGGGGGCGCGGGGACCGGCCCGCTCGACGCCGCCGGCTCTCTCGTCCCGCCGGCCGTCCGCTGCGCGGCCCGGGCTTGCGACCGTGTGACCCCGCGTGGCGGAAACGGCCTCGACGGTCGCCGTCGCCGGCGGGCTCGACGGCGGGGCGAGGCGGTCGCCAAGCTCCTCGCCGAGCGGCGGTCCTGAGGTGCCCGGCGGAGGCGCCGGCCGGTCCACGTAGGCCCGCGGCATCGTTTCCACCACTGGTTCATGCCGCAGAACGGTCACAGGCACGCTCCTTGACCCACCTTTTTCCATACTGTATACCGAATACACGGTGGGCCGCATCACGCGGCCCATCTCGTGTACGGGCCCGTACACCTCCGACGCGAGAACGGAGCGCAGCATGAAGGTGGCTGTTCTTGGCGCCGGCGCCATCGGCGCATACGTGGGGGCCGCCCTCCACAGGGCGGGAGTCGAGGTGCATCTCATCGCGAGAGGCGCGCACCTCGAAGCAATTCGCCGCGCCGGTGTGCGGGTGCTCTCCCCCAGGGGCGATTTCGTCGCCCATCCCCATGCCACCGACGACCCCAACCAGGTCGGCACGGTGGACCACATCTTCCTGGGCCTCAAGGCGAACAGCTACGCCTCCGCAGGCCCCATGATCAGGCCGCTCCTCCACGAGACCACGAGCATCATCGCCGCACAGAACGGCATCCCGTGGTGGTATTTCCACGGGCTCAAGGGCCCCTACGAGGGCTACCGCATCGAGAGCGTGGACCCGGGCGGCACGGTGACGGCGGCCCTGCCGCTGCACCGCGCCATCGGATGTGTCGTCTACGCCGCGACCGAGATCGAGGAACCTGGCGTGATCCGCCACCTCGAAGGCACCCGATTCTCCATCGGCGAGCCCAACGGCAAGCTGACGGAGCGCTGCACGTCCTTCAGCGAGGCCGCCATCGCCGGCGGCCTGAAGTGCCCGGTGGAGACCGACCTCCGCCGGGACATCTGGATCAAACTCATGGGAAACATCTCCTTCAACCCGATCAGCGCCCTGGCCCGCGCGACGATGGCGGGCATCTGCCGCCACGACGGCGCCAGGGAACTGGTCGTGGCCATGATGCAGGAGACCGTGGAGGTGGCTCGCCGCGTCGGTTGCGATCCGGGCATCTCCATCGAACGCCGCCTGCGCGGAGCCGAGAAGGCGGGCGAGCACAAGACGTCCACGCTCCAGGACCTGGAGAAGGGCAAGCCACTGGAGCTCGACGTGCTGCTGTCAGCGGTGGTCGAGCTGGCCGACCTCACCGGCGCCGAGGTCCCGACATTGCGTGCCATCCACGCGGTGAGCGACCTGCTGAACGAAAACCTTGCCCGTGCGGTTTAGCCCGGAATACCGTACATTGTATGCGGAATGGAGGGGATCATGAGCTATGGCCGCCTGACCATGGCCCCGACAGACTCACGATGATCGGCACCAACACTGTGGACTCCTGCGACCGCACCTGCCACGCGCCCAGCGTGGCAAGGCTTTCCGCCGTCTTCGGCACCTCGTCCCACCAGAAGACCGAGGACGCCGACGGCATCATGACGTGGGGCTCGGCGGCCAGCCATCTCCACCGACCGGGACTCGGCATGAGCGCGGACATCCTACCGCCCACGCCGCGACCCGGGAGAGCGAGCGCGCCACGGCGGGCTCCGAGGAGCTCAAGGAGTCGGTCGGGCCTTGGACGCCCGCCGTGGCCGAATCCGTGACCGGCGCACCCGCGAAGGCCATCCGCGAGCCGGCCCAAGAAGGACTGACACACATCGGGTTCCCGAAGGGGAACGCGGTGCACGACTACACCGGTGAACGGCGCCTGCGCGAAAGCGCCGTCACGGTCGCGTAAGACGTCACCTCGGGCGTCGGCAACGGCTCTGCCGACGCATGATCACCGGGGTGATGACGGGATGCCGATCGGCGCGCCGGGCCCCCAGCCGCCGACCGGCATCCCTATTTATGGGCCTCGTTCCCATGGGCCTCGCTCCGCGAGGCCGGCTCGGTCGCCTCGAATGCCGCCGCCTTCCCCCGCTCCGGTCGCTTCGCTCCCTCCGCTCCTCCAGGCGACGGCAGCTCCCTCGCGATTTCCCACCGGCCTGAAGTCGTGAGACGGCCTCCTCCCCCAGAATCCGCACCCCGTACGCCCGCGTAAGACGGCCAGCACCACGTACGCTCCCCGGAAAGACGGACCAGTCCCCGCACCGTCCGCCCGTGTGTGGGACAGGTCCCCGTGCCGGCACCCACGCGGACCTCGCTCATGAGGCGGGTTGGGCCACCCGCGAGGCGGGTCGACGCCCCCGCGCGAGGGGCCGCTGTGCACATTGCCACCACCCGCTCAACCCTCGGTGAGGCCGCCCTCGACCCGACACCCGCGCACGGCCCCGGCCCCGGGAAGCGGTGGGCCTCACGGATGAGGTGCGGGTGGATGTTGACCCCCGTCTGGTGGGGTCGCTGCTCACCGCCGCTGCACCCACGTTCGACCCCGCCTGCGAAGTGGGGCGGGTGGGGGCAATACCGTCATGCGTGGACGGGCTCGGGGCGCAGCGGATTTTGACAATCGTTTTCATTTCGGCG
Source organism: Nonomuraea terrae (assembly GCF_004348995.1). Classification (GTDB taxonomy): domain Bacteria; phylum Actinomycetota; class Actinomycetes; order Streptosporangiales; family Streptosporangiaceae; genus Nonomuraea; species Nonomuraea terrae. The sequence goes on along the minus strand of NZ_SMKQ01000083.1, from coordinate 8,628 downwards.
CATACTGGTCGCATGATGTCAGGATTTTCCCGGGCTTGTGCCGCTCGTTCATTGGCTGGAACCGCTGTGCTGGCGGCTGCGTTGGCCACCGCCGCCTGCGGGAGCGGCTCCACCCAGACCACCGCCGCAGCGACCGGGAAGCCGGAGGTGGTCGCCGCCTTCTACCCCTTGCAGTGGCTGAGCGAGCAGGTCGGGGGATCCGACGCCCAGGTGACGGTGCTGACCGCGCCGGGGGTCGAGCCGCACGACCTCGAGTTGGGCATCAAGCAGGTCACCGACATCAAGAACGCCGCCCTCACCGTCTACATCAAGGGCATCCAGCCGGCCGTCGACGACGCCGTCGAGCCCGACAAGAGCTTCGACGCCGCCACCGCCGTCGCCACGCTCCCCGCCGGCGAGCACGAGGAGCACGCCGAGCACGAGGAGCACGCCGGGGAGAGCGAGGAGGAGCACGCCGAGCACGCGGACGTCTCCTACGACCCGCACATCTGGCTTGACCCCTCCCGCCTGGCCACCGTCGCCACCAAGCTGGGCGAGCGCATGGCCGCCGCCGACCCCGCGCACGCCCAGGGCTACCGCGACCGCACCGCCAAGACGGCAGCCACCCTCACCGGCCTCGACCAGGAGCTCAGCCAGGGGCTGAGCACGTGCCGGTCGAAGACGCTGGTCACCGCGCACGAGGCGTTCGGTTACCTGGCCGACCGCTACAAGCTCAAGCAGGTCGGCATCACGCTCGACCCCGAGATGGAGCCGTCGCCCGCGCGCCTGTCCGAGGTGGCCAAGCTGGCCAAGTCCGAGGGCGTCACCACGGTCTTCACCGAGTCGCTGGTCAGCCCGAAGGTGGCCGAGGTGCTGGCGAGCCAGGTCGGCGCGAAGACGGCCGTGCTCGACCCGCTGGAGAGCAAGCCCGCCGGAGATTACGTCTCGGCGATGCGCGATAACCTCAAAACCCTACAAACAGCACTGGGGTGTATGGCATGAGCGAATCGGCCTTCTCGATGACCGGCGGCCGGGTCTCCTTCGACGGCAAACCCGTCCTGCAGGGGATCGACCTGACCGTCAGCTCCGGGGAGGTCGTGGCCCTGCTCGGGGCCAACGGGTCGGGCAAGTCCACGCTGGTGCGCGCGCTGCTCGGCCTCACACCGCTGAGCGGCGGGCGGACTCTCCTGTACGGCGTCCCGCCGGCGAAGTTCCGTGACTGGTGGCGCATCGGCTACGTGCCGCAGCGCCTCCAGGTGGGCGGCGGCGTGCCCGCGACCGTGCGCGAGGTGGTCGCCTCCGGCCGGATCGCCCGCCAGAGCCGCCTGCGCCGCACGAGCACGACCGACAGGTCCGCCGTCGCGCAGGCGCTGGAGGCCGTACGGCTGACCGGGCGGGCGAACGACCCCGTCCAGTCGTTGTCCGGGGGCCAGCAGCAGCGGGTGCTCATCGCCCGCGCGCTGGCCGGAGAGCCCGACACGTACGTGATGGACGAGCCCACCGCCGGGGTGGACGCCGAGACGCAGCAGCTGCTGGCCGACACGCTGTCCGGCCTGGTGCTCAGTGGCAAGACGGTGGTGCTGGTGGCCCACGAGCTGGGCCCACTGGAGCCGATCATCACGCGCGGCGTACTGATCCGCGAGGGCCGGGTCGTGCACGACGGGCCGCCACCGCGCCCCGAGGGGGAGTGCGCGCGGCCGGGGCACGACCACCAGCACGCGCACGCGGTGGAGTCCGTCGCCGGTCCGCTGACCGGCTGGCAGGGGGAACCAAGGTGATCATCGAATTGCTGCAGGAGCAGCTCTTCCAGCTCGCGCTCGTCGCGGCGCTGCTGGTCGGGCTCTGCGCGCCCGCCGTCGGCACGTTCATCGTGCAGCGCCGGTTGGCGCTGCTCGGCGACGGCATCGGACACGTCGCGCTGACCGGCGTGGCGCTGGGCTTCCTGACCGGCACCACTCCCGTGCTCACCGCCGTGATCGTCTCCATCATCGGCGCCGTCGCCATCGAGCTGGTCAGGGCTCGTGGCCGTACGAGCGGCGACGTGGCGCTGGCGCTGCTGTTCTACGGCGGCATCGCGGGCGGCGTCATGCTCATGGCCATCGCGCCGGGCGGCAGCAACGCCAAGCTCAACTCCTACCTGTTCGGCGCCATCGCCAGCGTCACGCCCGAGGACATCTGGGTCATCGCCGCGCTGGCCGTCGCGGTGATCGGGATCGTCGTGGTGTTCGGCAGGGAGTTGTTCGTGCTCTGCCAGGACGAGGAGATGGCCAGGGCGAGCGGGCTGCCGGTACGCTTCCTGAGCCTGCTGATCGCCGTCACGGCCGCGCTCACCGTGGTCATCGCCATGCGGGTGGTCGGCCTGCTGCTGGTCAGCGCGCTCATGGTGATCCCGGTGGCCACCAGCCAGCAGCTCACCCGCGGATTCCGTACGACAATGGGGCTGGCCATGCTGTTCGGGGTGCTCGCCTCCGTGGGCGGGCTGCTCGCCTCCACCTTCTCCACGAAGGTCCCGCCGGGCGCCGCGATCGTGCTTCTTGCGCTCGCGGGCTTCGTCCTGGCCCTCGGAGTCGGTAAATTCGTACGGCGAGGCCGAACCCAGGAGTCTTCCGTGACAGATCGACCACAGCTGCGCGTCGAGGAGGTCGCATGACAACGAGGCGCGACGCCGTCCACGACACCCTCCGCAAGAGCGAGGGTTTCCGCAGCGCGCAGGATGTCTATGCCGAGATGCGCCTGCACGGCGCCAAGATCGGCCTGACCACCGTCTACCGCGCCCTGCAGGCGCTGGCCGACGGCGGCCAGGTCGACGTGCTGCGCACCGACGACGGCGAGTCCGTCTACCGCGCGTGCGCGACCGGCTCGCACCACCACCACCTGGTGTGCCGCCACTGCGGCCGCACCGTCGAGGTGGCGGGGCCGGCCGTCGAGCGCTGGGCCGAGTTGGTGGGCAGCGAACACGGCTTCACCGAGATCACTCACACCGTCGAGGTCTTCGGCACCTGCGCGTCCTGCTCGGCGACGGCCAAGGCGGGCTGAGGGCGGCGCGAGCCGTACAGCACTCCGAGGACGACCACGGCGCAGCCGGCGAGCTGCAGCGGCGAGGGGCGCTCCCCCAGGGCCAACGCGGAGAGCGCCACGGTCGTCAGGGGCTGCACGAGCAGCAGCAGCGCGGTGAGCGCGGCGGGCTGCCTCGGCAGCGAGAAGGCGATCAGTGACCACCCCACCACCTGCGGGCCCAGCGCGAGCAGCAGCAGCCACCCGTGAGCCGGCCACTCCGGCACGAAGTCGGCGCCGCCGAACACCGGGCTGAGCAGCGCGATGACGATCGTCGCCACCACGGTCGCGTGCGCCAGCGGCCCGGCCCCGCGGCCCGATCCGCTCTTCATCAGCAGCAGGAACGCCGCGTACGACACCGACGTCGCCACCCCGGCCAGCACCCCCATCGTGGGGTCGCTGCCGTAGGCGGCGCTGTCGAACACCCCGGAGATCAGCACGACCCCGGCGAACACCACCGGAGTGCCGACCATCAGCCGGGACGACGGCCGCTCCTTGAACAACGCCCACGCGGCGAACGCCACGATGAACACCTGCAGGTTGCCCAGCACGGTCGCCAGGCCGGCGCCCACGTATTCGATCGCGTGGTGCCAGAACAGCAGGTCGAGCGCGAACGTCACGCCGGCCGCCCAGGCCGGGACGAGCGCCTTTCGTGGCATCGGCCCCAGCCTGCGCCGCTCCAGCCAGGCCAGCAGCACGATCGGCGGCACGGCGTACGCGCAGCGGAACAACGCCGAGGTCGCGGGCGCTACATCGGACAGCCGGACCAGCGGGCCGGAGGTCGAGATGATGAGTGCGCCTGCTACCGCGATCAGCACGATACGCCGATGTGCACTCACGGAAACCCCCCGACCCACGCGCACGAGATACGCTGCGATCACGCTAGAACCCGGCGCGACAGGAGTCAACATGCCGTTTGGCCATGACATGGTGCATTCTCTGGCCACCGTTGTCGAACTGGTCAACACCTCGCCCGCCACCGGAGGCGACGAGGGGCTGCCCAGCCTGGCCGAATTGCAGGCGTTCGTGGAGTCCCGCCAGGTCAGCGGGGTCCACACGCTCACGCCGCGCGACCTCGGCCAGGTGCGGATGGTGCGCGAGGCGTTCCACCGGGTCTTCACCGCCCCCGACCAGCCGACGGCCGTTCGCACCCTCAACGCCCTGCTGGCCGGCACGCGCATCACGCCGCGGCTGACCGAGCACGACGGGCATCCGCTGCACGTCCACTACTTCGCGGCCGACGCGTCGCTGGCCGAGCACGTGGCGGCCGACTGCGGGGTGGCGCTGGCCCACCTGCTGGTGGAGGGCGAGGTGGAGCGCCTGCGCACGTGCTCGGCGCCCGACTGCGAACGCGTCTTCGTCGACGAGTCACGCAACCGCTCCCGCGTCTACTGCGACAGCCGTACGTGCGGCAACCGCATGCACGTGGCCGCCTACCGCGCCCGCCGCCGCGCCTGACAGCATCCGCCTGACACCGGGCACGCTTTCTTCGGATGCGAAAGGGCCGGCCCGGGGTTGCCCGGGCCGGCCCTTTTCGTTCAGACGTCAGCGACTGTTCAACATGTCAGCGACCGGAGTTGCCGTCGTGGTGGTCACCGTGGTCACCGTGGTCACCGTGGTCGTCGTGACCGTTGCCGTGGTCGTGATGGCCGTGGTCCCTGCCATGGTCCCTGCCATGGTCACGGCCGTGGTCCCTGCCATGGTCCCGACCGCGGTCGGATCCGTGGTGGTCACGGGGCCGGTGGCCGGGGAAGAAGTCGTGGCGGTACAGGTCGTGGCGGCGGGCGTACGACGCCGACACGGCCTTCCACTTGCCGCCGCTCCACCGGTAGAAGCGGTGGCCGTCATAGCGGTAGCGCTCGCTGTGGTCGAAGCTGTACCAGTCCCCGTGGCCGCTGTAGCGGAACCACCAGCGCTGTCCGTCCCAGCGCTGGGCGGCGCTGTCGTGCCGGACGACCTGCCGGCCGACGGCGACGTTCTGCCCCGTGGTCGTCGTCGCCGACGCGGCTCCCGCGCCGGCGAAGAAAATGCCCCCCGTGACCGCCAGAGTTGCGGCAGCCGTGGTCAAACGCATAACGATCTTACTCATGATCGTGTGTTCCCCTTGGTACGCCTGCCGCTCTGGGGCTCTGGATGCTCCAGAGCGACCGGCGTGGTTGCTGTGTTACATCGGCGTCAACCAGCCACCTGGGGCTAATAATCCCAATCATCCCATGATGTGACGTATGTCGCGGATGTGGCCCACAACACCAAGGAAGCGTCATCGCGGACGGCATGACCGTGCACGGCATACCCGGAGGAACTCCTGACATGCCTGGACATCGTCCAGGCGCGACCCGGCCACGTCACCGACGCGCCCGGCACCTTCCAGGACTCTCGACCGCCGCGTGGCTAGACCTGGTTGGGGAGCGCGCCGCCGTAGCGGCGGTCGCGCTTGGCGTAGATCTCGCACGCCTCCCACAGGTCGCGGCGGTCGAAGTCGGGCCAGAGCCGGTTGAGGAACACCATCTCGGCGTACGCCGACTGCCACAGCAGGAAGTTGGAGATGCGCTGCTCCCCCGACGAGCGCAGGAACAGGTCGACGGGCGGGATCTCGGGCTCGTCGAGATAGCGGGAGAACACCTTCTCGTCGACCCGCGACGGTTTGACCCGCCCGGCCGCGATGTCCTCGGCCAGCTTGAGCGCGGCCTGCACGATCTCGGCCTGGCCGCCGTAGTTGACGCAGAACTGCAACGTCAGCTTGGTGTTGGAGACGGTCATCTCCTCGGCCGTCTGCAGCTCGCTGATCACGCTCTTCCACAGCCGCCCGGGCCGGCCCGCCCAGCGCACGCGTACGCCCATGGCGTTGAGCTCGTCGCGGCGGCGACGGATGACGTCGCGGTTGAAGCCCATGAGGAAGCGCACCTCTTCGGGCGAGCGCTTCCAGTTCTCCGTGGAGAACGCGTAGGCGCTGAGGTAGGGGATGCCGAGCTCCAGGGCCCCTCCGATGACGTCGAAGAGCGAGGACTCGCCCGCCTTGTGCCCCTCGGTGCGGGGCAGCCCGCGCGCCTTGGCCCAGCGGCCGTTGCCGTCCATGACGATGGCGACGTGGCGGGGCACCAGCTCCCGGGGAATGGGCGGCGGCGTCGCCCCCGACGGGTGCGGGGACGGAGGACGTACGTTCACACGGGCTCCCTTTCGACGTGACGGAGAGAGCGTATGCCGTGCTCCAGATGCCACTGCAGGTAAGCCGCCACCAAGCCGCTGCACTCGCTGCGATGGCGCTGCTCGGAGGCGTCGGCCGTGGCCCAGTCGCCACGCAGCAGCGCCGTCATGAGCCCGATCGTCTCCCCCGCCGGCACGGCCGCGCCGGCGGGTTTGCAGGCCCCGCACACCACGCCCCCGGCCACGATGGCGAACGCCCTGATCGCCGGCGCCTGGCACTTGGCGCACGCCTCCAGCGCGGGGGCGTAGCCGGCCACGGCCAGCGAGCGCAGAAAGTAGGCGTCGAGGACCAGCCTGGCCTCGTGGCCGCGGTCGGCGAGAGTGCGCAGCCCGCCCACCAGCAGCAGGAACTGCCGCAGCGCGGGTTCCTTCTCCCCATGGGTCAGCCGGTCGGCGGTCTCGAGCATCGCGGTGCCGGCGGTGTAGCGGGGATAGTCGGCGGCCAGCGCCTCCCCGTAAGGTCTGATCGTCTCCGCCTGCGTGACGACGTCGAGCGTGCGGCCGGTGTGCAGCTGCAGGTCGACGTGCGTGAACGGCTCCAGCCTGGCCCCGAAGCGCGAAGTGGTGCGGCGCACGCCCTTCGCCACCGCCCGGATCTTGCCGGTGCGCCTGGCGAGGATGGTGACGATGCGGTCGGCCTCACCGAGCTTCTGCGTGCGCAGGACCACGCCTTCGTCACGGTAGAGACTCACCCGAACATCTTACGGCCGCCCCCTATACCGGCGGACCGGACGTTACGGGCATCCTCCAGTGACACGACTTTACGTCCTTCTCACTAGACTTTGACCCCTGTCCCCGCATTACCCGTTGTTCAACCCCCCGCTACCGCCTCGAAAGGGAGTCATGACCCGCGTGGTCCTGCTGGGCGCCTCGCCCGGCCCCGACATCTCTCCGACTGGCCTGAGGCTGGCCGCACTGCCCGGCAACCCCACCGTGGCCGAGCGGCTGCACAGCCAGCTCGCCGCCATGGATCCTCGCTTCGCCACGATCCCCTCGGGTGACGTGGCCGCGGCTCTGCGCGCCGTGGCCGACGTGGCCGACTCCGCGACGGAGAACCTCTTCATCATCCCCGAGAACTCCGTCGTCCACGACGAGCTGATGTACCAGATCACCAAGACCAAGCGCGGTGCTCTGGCGCTCGTCGCCAAAGAGCCACGCCCTCAGGCGACCGAGGAGGCGGACGAGGACAGCGACCAGGACGAGAGCCAGGTCGAGCGCATCCCCGTCGACGAGGCCGAGCCCGAGATCGGGCACAACCGCGTCGAGGGGCTGCCCGTACGCGTCCGCATCGGGAAGTCGGGGCGCGTCGTGTCGGTCGGCACCGCCACTCACGCCGTGACCCGGCCCAACGGCATCGTGCTCGGCCCGCTCCACGTCAGCGCCCGCAACGCACCCGTCCTGGCCGAGACCTGCCGCGCGCTGGCCGACATGGCCGACCGCTTCGGCCCCGACGACGACCTGGTGCAGCTCATCGTGTTCGGCCTGGTGCGCAACGGCGTGTCGGTCGGCATCCGCGGCCGCCGCGACCTGTTCTACCGCCGGGTCACCACCCAGGAGGAGGTCAACGAGGCCGGCGCCGAGATCGTCGGCATCGACGAGGACCGCGCCCGGCTCAACCACGCGGTCAAGGGCGCCGACGGCTTCTTCACCACGTACTTCGTCTCCACCTACTCCCGGTTCATCGCCCGCTGGGCGGCCCGGCGCGGGCTGACGCCCAACCAGGTGACGCTGATCTCGATCGCGCTGGGCGTGGCCGCCGCGGCCTGCTTCGCCACCGGCGACCGGCCGTGGATGATCCTCGGCGGTGTGCTGATCTACTTCGCGTTCGTCTTCGACTGCGTCGACGGGCAGGTCGCCCGCTACGCCCGCAAGTTCGGCGTGCTGGGGGCCTGGCTCGACGCGACGTTCGACCGGTTCAAGGAGTACGTCGTCTTCGCCGGCCTGGCCGTCGGCTGGGTGGTCTCCGGCAACGGCGACGACATCTGGATCCTGGCCCTGGCCGCGCTCGGCCTGCAGTCGGTGCGCCACCTGCTCGACTTCTCCTTCGGCATCGCCAACCGCCGCAAGCCCCCCGCCAAGCTGCCGACGATCCCGCTCGACGATCCCGACGACCGCGAGCTGCGTCAGGCGCTCGTCCGCCGGAAGGCCGAGCGCACCCAGGGCCTGCGCGCCGTGCTCAAGATGTGGGGCAGGGCCGGCAGGTTCAGGGCCGTCCACTGGGCGCGCAAGATGATCGTGTTCCCCATCGGCGAGCGGTTCGCGGCCATCGCGATCACCGCCGCCCTCTTCGACGCCCGGATCACCTTCATCACCCTGGTGGTCTGGGGCTCCGTCGCCGCCCTCTACACCCTCACCGGACGCCTCATGAGGTCGCTCGCTGTCTCTTATACA
>NZ_SMKQ01000082.1 GCF_004348995.1 Nonomuraea terrae | reverse complement strand
GCCCGGCCCCGAGGGCACGATCACCGGCATGGGCCCGGCCAGCGTCGCCAGCCCGCTCGGCAACGGCGAGTTCGTCGGCGACGTTCTCTACGTCGGCTCGCGCGGCCTGTCCCCCAACGTGGTGGCCGCGTACGACCTCGGCCAGGACAAGGTCATCGCCCACTACGACATCCCCACCGGCGTCGGCGTCTGGGCCATGTGCAAGGTCGGCACCGACGTCTACGTCGCCACGCACGCCCGCTCGGACCTGTACCGCCTCGACACCGTCTCCGGCCAGGTCACCAAGGTCGCCGAATACACCGACGAGTACATCTGGACGATGTGCGCCGCCCCCGACGGCAAGGTCTACCTGGGCACCTCGCAGCCGGGCCGCGTCGTGGAGTACGACCCCGCCACGGGCGCGAGCCGCGACCTCGGCGAGCCCGCCCCCGGCGAGCAGTACGTCCGCAGCATCCAGGCCGACGAGCGCTACGTCTACGCCGGGATCGGCGCCAACGCCCACCTGATCGCGATCGACCGCGTGACCGGCGAGAAGCGCGAGCTCCTGCCGGAGGAGCTGGCCGACCGCGACTGGGTGTCCAGCATGAACATCTCCGACACCCACATCGCCGGTGGCATGAACTCGCTGGCCGAGCTGGTCGTGCTGGACAAGGCGGCGCCGGAGACGTACACGGTGGTCAAGGCGACCACCCCCGGCGAGAAGTACACCGTCGCGGTGCTCATCCACGACGGCTACGTCTACTTCGCCGGCCGTCCGTCGGGCACGTTCTACCGCTACCACCTGGAGAGCCGGGAGCTGGAGGTGCTCGGCGTCCCGTACTTCGAGGCGCTCACCCACCGCCTGCTCGCCCACGAGGGCCGCGTCTACGGCATCCAGGACAGCGCCGTCTTCGTCTACGACCCGGCGACCGGCTCGCTCGACTACGTCGACCTCGTCCAGCGCGGGCTGAAGTCGGCCCCGGAAGCGCCGATGTCCGTGCACTCCGACGGCCGCCGCGTCTACGTCGGCGGCAAGAACGGCGCCGACATCCACGACATCGCCACCGGGCAGACCACCAGGCTGGGCATCGCCGGCGAGCCGAAGACCATGCTCACCGTGGACGGCGTCAACTACCTCGGCGTCTACACCCAGGCCGCCCTGTACGCGCACCGCCCCGGCGAGCCGGAGGCCCGGCTCCTCGCCCGCACCGGCAACCAGCAGGACCGGCCCCGCGACCTCGCCCACGACAAGGCGACGGGCCTGATCGTCATGCCCAGCCAGCCGGAGCCCGGCCACATGAACGGCGCCCTGTCCCTCTACTCGCCCCGCACCGGCTCCTACGAGACGTACCGGCCGATCGTGGAGCGTCAAACGGTCTACTCGGTCGTCGCCCGGGGCGGCGTCGCCTACCTCGGCACCATGACCCAGGAAGGCCTCGGCCTGCCGCCGGTCACCACCACGGCCAGGCTGGCGGCGTTCGACCTGGTCAGGAGGAAGCTGCTGTGGGAGGTGGAGCCGGTCCCCGGCGCCACCCGGATCTCCTCGCTGGCGTTCGGCACCGTCACCCTGTACGGCATGACCCTCGCGGGCGAGGTATTCGAGTTCGACCTGCTGCGCAGGAAGGTCACCCGGACGCTGGCGGTCGGGGCGAAGGGCGGCGAGCTGTTCGTCACCGGGCGGATGGCGTACTGCACCGACGGGGCCGCGATCTACAAGATCGACCTGGTCAGGTGGACCGTGCGGCCGATCGTGGAGGGGCTGGCAGGCGACTGGTTCGGCGCCGAGCCGAAAATGGCCCTCGACCCGTCGCGCCGGGCGCTCTACGCGCTGCGCGGCCGCGAGCTCGTCCGCGTCGCCATCGACGGCAGGTAGCGGTGACGGCCGGGGCCTGGACCAGGGCCCCGGCCGCGCCGGTCAGTGCGAGCGGGGGACGAGCACGAGGTCCTGCTGGAGGCCGTACCCGTTGATGCGGATCCGGTTCTCCTGCACGGTCACCACCGCGTACGAGTTGGCCGGGTACGGCTGCTCGACCATGCCCTTGAGGGTCACGTAGTGGATGCCGCCCACGACCTCGTACGCGCCCGGGTGGTAGTGCCCGTTGAGGTAGGCCACCACGTTGGGGTGGGACTCCAGCACCTGCCGGACCTCGGGGGCGTCCAGGGCGTCCTCCGTCTCACCGCCCGCGAGCGGCATGTGCCCCAGGACGATGACCTGCTGCCCCTTCGCCTCGGCGTCCGCGAGCGTGGCCTTCAGCCAGGCCGTCTGCTCGTCCCCGAGCGCGCCGTTGTACGTCTGGGCGTTGATCGCGCCCTTCGCCCGCAACTCGTCGATGAGCCGCTGGGCCTTGACGTGGTCCGGGGAGCCGGGCGGGTTGGCGTAGAGCGAGACGTCGTTGTTGTCGAGCACGACGAAGCGCCAGTCCTGGTAGGTGAAGTCGTAGTACTCGTTGCTCATGCCGAGCCGCTCGGCGGCCTCGTCGCTGGACAGGCCGGGGAAGTCGTGGTTGCCGAGCACGCTGTAGCGGGGGCCGCGGATCCGCTCGAAGACCGGCAGGATCTCCTCGAAGCTCCTGGGGTCGCGGTCCACCATGTCGCCGAGCTGCACGGTGAAGCCGACGTTCGCGTCGTTGATCGTGGCGGCGCCCTCGGCGAGCTTCCGGAGGGAGTCGGCGTAGTACCGGGTGCCCTGGGGCGGGCCGCTCCAGTACTGCGGGTCCGCGATCAGGCCGAACGAGAACGCCGCGCTGCTGTGGCCGGCCGGCCCGTCGCGCCGGTCCTCGGCCCGGGCGGCCGCGGGGGCGGCGCCCGCCAGCGACACGGTGAGCGCGGCGCAGAGCACCTTGGACAGTGCGTTCATCAGGAGAGTCCAATCCGTCGAGGGTCTCGCCGGAGATCGTCCAGGCCCCAGCTGGACGGGCGGTGAACTTCGCGTAACGGGGCAATGGTCATGGTTCGCCACGTCCCCTGAGGACAGCCCGCCAGGTCGCACGCCACCGCCGTGTCCCCGCGCGGTGAGGCAGGAGGGCGATCGTAGGGTGAATCCATGACAACAGTCGCAATGCTGGGAACCGGGATCATGGGCGCTGCCATGGCCCGCAACCTGCTCAAATCCGGCATGCAGGTCACCGTCTGGAACCGTACGCAGGACAGGGCCCGGCCCTTGGCGGCCGACGGCGCCACCGTGGCGGGCTCTCCGGCGGACGCCGTCCGGGGCGCCGATGTGGTGATCACGATGCTGCTCGACGGCGACGCGGTGCACGCCGCGATGACGGCCGCCTCCGCCGGCCTGCGGGCCGGGCAGGTGTGGGCGCAGATGAGCACGGTCGGCATCGAGGCGGCCGGGCGCCTCGCGGCGCTGGCCGCCGGGCACGGCCTGACGTACGTCGACGCCCCGGTCCAGGGCACCAAGCAGCCCGCCGAGCAGGGGGCGCTGATCATCCTCGCCTCCGGGCCGCAGGCCGCCAGGCAGACGCTGACCCCGGTCTTCGACGCCCTCGGGCAGCGGACGCTCTGGCTGGACGAGAACGGTGCGAGCGCGGCCGGCACGAAGCTGAAGATGGCGACGGTCAGCTACGCCATCTCGCTGACCGCCGTGGTGGCCGAGTCGCTGGCCCTGGCCCGCGGCCTCGGCCTCGACCCCGCCCTGGTGCGGGAGGTGCTCTCCGGCGGGCCGCTGGACAACGCCTACCTCCAGACGAAGGCGAAGGCCATCCTGGAGGGCGACTTCACGCCCAGCTTCACCGTGCGCAACGCCGAGAAGGACACCCGGCTCATCGTCGAGGCGGGTGAGCGGGCCGGGGTGAAGCTCGACGTGGTGGCGGCGGCCGGCGAGCGCTTCCGCCGTGCCGAGGCCCAGGGGCACGGCGACGAGGACATGTGCGCCACCTACCACGCGAGCTTCGAATAGAGCTCGGCTAGAGCTCGTCCACCTCCGCGTGCGCGCGCCCGCCGGACAGCCTGGCGTAGCCGGGGCCGCGGTCGAAGAAACGGTCGGCGCGCGGGCGCAGGCGGGCGCGCAGCTCGGCGGTGGCCTGCTCGTCGATGCGGTCGCCGTCGAGCACCACGCCGTAGTCGCCGAGCGCCCCGGCGATCGACACCTTGCCGTCGCGCACGTCGGCCGCCACCGCGCGGGGATCGCGGTCGTACGGGGAGCCCCAGCCGCCGCCGCCCGTCGTGCGGATGCGGATCAGCTCGCCGGCCTGCACCTGGTAGTCGTCCACCAGGCCGTCCATCTCCTTGCCCGCGATCTCGACGCGGAACGGCCGCCCGGCCAGGCCCCCGTTGACCCCCCAGCACGACAGGATCGACCGGTCGGCGATCGACATGTAGGAGGCGTCGCGCAGCATCCTGATGTGCTTGTCGTAGCCGAGCCCGCCCCTGAACATGCCGGGCCCGCCGGAGTCGCAGGCCAGGCCCAGCCGCTCGACCCGGAACGGCCAGCGCGCCTCGGCGAACTCCACGGGGATGTTGCGCGAGTCGGGCACGACGTGGATGGTGTCCTCGCCGTCGGCGTACCAGCGCCCGCCGGAGCCGCCGCCGAGGACCTCCCGCATCAGGTACGGCTGCCCTTCGGCGTCGGTGCCGTACACGCCGGTGTAGCGGATGGTCTCCTGGTCGGCCGGCATGCGTCCGCCGGTCGCCTTGGCCAGCACGCCCGCGAGCACGCCGAGCAGGCGCAGGATGACGAACGTGCGGGCGTTGGTCGGCGCGGGGAAGACGGGGGTGAGCAGGGTGCCCTTCTCCGGGAAGACCATCTTGATCAGCGGCACCACACCCTCGTTGACGTCGAGCTCGGCCATGCGCTCGGGGGTGTCGGCCAGGTTGCGCAGCACCGGCGCCAGCCACTTCTTCAGGAACACGCCGTCGGCGTAGTCGCCCGCGTGGTTGATCGGCCCCTTGGCCTGCGGCGAGGTGCCGGTGAAATCGATCGTCAGCGGGGCGTGCTCCGCATGGTCGACCGTCAGGGTGATGCGCTGCGCGTGCAGGCGGGGCTCGTCCACGCCGTCGTGCTCGGCGTAGTCCTCCCACACGTACGTGCCCTCGGGGATCTTGGCCAGCAGCTCCCTGCGGAACGTCTCGGTCGTCTTGTCGATGATCGCGTCGAAGCACTCCTCGACGTCCTGCCGGCCGTAGCGCTCGAACAGCTCGGCCAGGCGGCGCGCGCCCATCAGGCAGGCCGAACACTCCGCGTCGAGGTCGCCGGCGAGGGAGTCAGGCATGCGGGAGTTGCGCGTCATGATGCGCAGCGCGGTCTCGTTGGGCACGCCCTGGTCCCACAGCTTGATCGGCGGGACCATCAGGCCCTCCTCGAACACCGACCGCGCGTGCGACGGCATGGACCCGGGCACCGACCCGCCGATGTCGTCGTGGTGGCCGAACGCCTGCACGAACGCCACCACCTCGCCGTCGTGGAAGACCGGCACGGTGACGCACAGGTCGGGCAGGTGGCCGATGCCGCCCTCCGACAGGTAGACGTCGTTATGGAAGTAGACGTCGCCGGGCTTCATCGTCTCGATCGGGTAGTCGCGCACGACCGGCTGGACGAGCGCGCTGTAGGAGCGGCCGGTGAGCTTGCGCAGCCGTACGTCGTGGATGCCCGCGCGGAAGTCGTGCGCGTCGCGGATCATCGGTGAGCGGGCCGTACGCGCGATGGCCGTCTCGACCTCCATCTCGACGGAGGCCAGCGTCCCCTCCACGATCTCCACCAGGATGGGATCAGTCACGAGCTATCTCCACATTTCCGTATTCGTCGACCTTCGCGATGAAGCCGGGGTGGATCGGGATCGTGGAGCCGTACTCCTCGATCACCGCCGGGCCCCTGACCGTGGCCCCCGGGCCGAGCGCGGCGCGCTGGTGGATCGGGGTGTCGCGGGTCTCGTCGAAGTGGACGGGCCGGACCGACGTGGCGCCCGCGCCCGGCTTGTCCAGGCGGCGGATGACGGGGCGGTTGATGGGCCCGATGCCGGACACGCGCAGGTTGACCCACTCGACGGCGTGGCGGGGATCGTCGCGGTAGGCGTAGCCGTAGAGCTTCTCGTGGGCGTCGTGGAAGCGGGCCACCACCTCGGCCCGCCACTCCTCGTCGATCTCACCGGCCGGGGCGGGCACCCGCACCTCGTACGCCTGGCCGTAGTAGCGCAGGTCGGCGCTGCGCTGGTAGACCGGGTCGTCGAAGCCCTCGCGCTGGAGCGTCTCGCCCGCCTGATGCTCCAGGTCGTGGAAGATCTCGGCGGCCGTGCCTGGCGACAGGTCGCGGGTGACGTACGTACGGACGTAGTCGTTCTTGACGTCCACCGTGAGCAGCCCGAACGCCGAGACGTTGCCCGGGTCGCGCGGCACGAGCACGGACGGCAGGCCGAGGATGTCGATCAGCCGGCACGCCAGCAGCGGCCCCGACCCGCCGAACGTCACCAGCGGGAAGTCGCGCACGTCGAGCCCGCGCTGGACGGTGAGCTGCCGGATCGCGTTGCTCTGGTTGAACGCGCTGATCTCCAGGATGCCGGTCGCCGTGCGCTCGGGGGTCAGGCCGAGCTTGTCGGCGAGGCCCTGGATGCCGGTGCGCGCGGCGTCGGCGTCCAGCGGGATCTCACCGCCGAGCAGGTGCGGCGGGATGCGGCCGAGGAAGACGTGGGCGTCGGTGACCGTCACCTCGGTGCCGCCCCTGCCGTAGCAGAGGGGGCCCGGGTCGGCGCCGGCGGACCTGGGGCCGACCTTGAGCGTGCCCTCCGGCGAGATCCACGCGACCGAGCCGCCGCCCGCGCCGACGGTGACGATGTCGATCATCGGGATCTTGCACGGGTAGCGGCCGACGCTGCCCTCGGTGGTGACGGAGGGCTCGCCGTCGGCCACCACGGCCACGTCGGTGGAGGTGCCGCCGCCGTCGAGAGTGATCACGGACTTGTGGCCGGCCGTGGAGGCGATGAGCGCCGCGCCGAGCGCCCCGGCCGCCGGGCCGGACAGGACCGTGGTGATCGGCTGGTTGACGACCTCGCGGGCCGACAGGATGCCGCCGTTGGACTTCATCACCGAGAACGGCCTGCCGAGCCTGTGGGACAGGCTCGCGATGTAGCCGCGCATGACCGGCTTGACGGCGGCGTCGACGAGGGTGGTGACCGAGCGCTCGTACTCGCGGTATTCGCGCAGCACGTCGCTCGACAGCGAGATGACCGCCTCGGGGTGCTCACGCCAGAGCACCTCGCGCATGCGGTGCTCGTGGGTGGGGTTGGCGTAGGAGTGCAGGAAGCAGACGCCGATCGCGGTGATGCCCTTGGCACGGAACCAGCGGGCGACCTCGACCGCCTGCTCCTCGTTGAACGGGCGAACCTCGTTGCCCCGGTGGTCGAGCCGCCCGCCGACGGTCTTCACCAGGTGCACCGGGACGATCCTGGGCGGCTTGACCCAGAAATAGGAGTTGCCGTAGCCGTCGGGCACGCTCTGCCTGGCGATCTCCAGGATGAACTCGAAACCTTCGGTCGTGATGAACCCGAGATCGCCGATCCGGTCCTCCAGCAGCCGGTTGGTGGCCACCGTGGTGCCGTGCACGATGGAGCCGACGTCGAGCCGGCCCAGCTTGTCGATGCCCGCGAGGAACCCGTCGGCCGGGTCCGCGGGGGTCGAGGGGGTCTTCGTGGTGAGGATCTCACCGGTCTCCTCGTCCACCGCCACGACGTCGGTGAACGTGCCTCCGGTGTCCACTCCGATACGGACGCTACGCATGGCTCCTCAGCTCCGGCGCCGGCCGAGCACTTCGTCGATGACCCGGGGCGCGTTGTCGGTGCCGACGTACGCCGCCAGCCGCACCACCATCTCCTGCGACCTGGCCAGCTCCGCCTCCACCCTCGCCTTCCCGCTCTGTCCCGCCTGTACGCCGAAGTAGGCCCCGATGATGGTGCCGACGACCCCGGCCACACCGGCGAACAACGCGGCGAACTCACCGCTGGCGAACACGGCCGCGCCGAACGCGACCAGGACCGCGACGATGCCCGCCACGACGACGAGGAAACCGTATCGCCACCGCGTCGCGTCGGCTTGGGCGGCCGTCAGCTCGTCCGGTCTCATCATCGCCTCGAGCGTCGGCGGGGGCGCCGGGGGTTTGTCCGTGACCACAGAATGTCCCTCCTGTAACTCAGGGGAGAAATGTCCCACGAGGCCAGGTAACAAGCCAAGCCACTAAGCTGACGGCCCGTGACCGAACTGTCTGCCTTGTCTGCCGTACCCTCTGGCGCCAGGGATGCCGTACTGAAGTTCTACTTCGGCCCCATGGACTGCGGGAAGTCCACCCTGGCGCTTCAGATGAACTACAACCACGCACGACAAGGCAGGCGCGGACTGGTGCTGACCAAACACGACCGCTCCGGCGGGCCGAAGGTCACCAGCCGCATCGGGCTCGGGCGCGACGCCATCGAGGTGGAGGACTCCCTCGACCTCGTCCGGCTGGTGACTTCGTACGGGCGGGTGGACTACCTGATCTGCGACGAGGCGTGCTTCTACAGCATCGAGCAGATCGAGCAGCTCGCCGACCTGGTGGACGAGCACGGTGTGGACGTCTACGCCTTCGGCCTGGCCTCCGACTTCCGTTCGGTGATGTTCCCGGCGGCGCAGCGGCTGTTCGAGCTGGCCGACGAGGTGTGCCGGCTGCAGGTCGAGGTGCTGTGCTGGTGCGGGCGTCCTGGGCAGCTCAACGCCCGGGTGGTGGGGGGCGTGCTGGTGCGTACCGGTGAGCAGGTCGTGATCGGCGACACCGGCGAGGCGCCCGTGCGCTACCAGGTGCTCTGCCGCCGTCACCACCGCTCCGGCGAGCTCGGCGAGGGCACGCCGGCCGCGATCTGAGCCCGCTCCCCCGCCGCCTCAGATGGCGCAGGAGCCGTCGTCGCAGCCGTCGGCGGGGGCCGCGAGCTGGACGATCGGCGTCTGGCCGGTGCGCTCGGCCACCTCGTCGATGGCCGCGGCGAAGGCGTCCTCCGGCTGCGCGCCCGACACGGCGTACTTGCCCTCGAACAGGAACAGCGGCACCCCGCTGATCCCGAGGGCGCGGGCCCGGCCGATCTGCTCGGCCACGGCCTCCGCACCCTCCCCGGTGTCCTGGACGCCCACCTCGGCGGCCAGTTCGGCCAGCGCCTCGCGGTCGGCGACGTCGCGGCCCTCGGCGAAGTAGGCGCGGAACAACCGCTCGGCCATCTCCTTGCCGAGGCCCTGCCGGGTGGCGACCTCGATGAGGCGGTGCGCCTCCAGGGTGTTGGCGCTGAGGGCGTTGGCGTAGTCCATCTCCAACCCGTCGGCCTGGGCCACGCCGACGACCCGGTCGATCATCTGCCGGGCGTTCGCGCCGAACTTGCGCTCCATCGCCGGCATGATCGGCTCGGCCTCCTCGGGAGTGCTCGGGTCGAGCTGGAACGGCCGCATCGTCACCTCGATCGTCCCGCCCTTGGCCCGGAACCGCTCGGCGGCCCTGGCGAACCGCGTGTGCCCGATGTAGCACCACGGGCACACGACATCAGAAAAGATCTCCACCTTCATGTACGACCACAACCCCGCGCCGATCGCCCTGATTCCTGCGCGGGCGAGGTCAGCCGGAGGCGAGCTCCTCCAGCCGGTACGGCAGGTACGCCGAGTCGTCCACCAGCGCGGACGCCCCTCGCCACCACCCGAACCACTCGCCGCTGCGCCACATCCAGTCGACCCGCTCGATGGCGGCCACCACGTCGCCGACCGTGTCCCACCGCTCCCCGAGCTGCTCCCGGGTCGCGCCGTGGCGCAGCGCCCAGCCGCGCAGGATGCCGGCCGCCTCGGACGGGACCTCGCGCGTGTACGGGTCGGGGCTCTCGCCCGGCAGCCGGTGCGGGCCGAGCCCGGCCGCCACGCCCCAGCTCCACTGCGCCTCGGCGGGCCGGGAGTAGCGCAGCGACTGGAAGTCGAGGTTGGAGCCCAGCTCGTCGCCGGGGCGCCGGGTGACGACCGCGTCGAGGCGTCCGCCCGCGTCGAAGTGGACGACGAGCCGCTGCCCGGGCCGCACGCCCGGCGGCAGGCCGAAGCGGTCTTCCGCCTGCCAGGAGTTCAGGTCGACCTCGGCGACCGCCCGGCCCCACATGCGGTCGGCGGCGTCGTCGGAGATCCAGGCGGCGAGCATCTCGAGCGCGGTCAGGTCGGTCCACGGCTCGATCGCGACGGCGGTGCTCAGCACCTCGTCGGGCGGGGGCAGCTTGCCGCCCCGGGACCGCGTCCACCACTCCTCGCCCAGCTCGCGGGTGCCGACGAGGAGCGCGGCGATGGCGGCCAGCTCGGCGGAGCGCCTGGTGAGCTGGGCGCCGAGGGCGAGCTCGAGCGCGCGTGCGGTGCGCTCGGCGCCCAGCACGGGGCGTACGTCGGCGACCAGCGCCCCTGCCGTCGGCTGCTCCTCGCCCAGCAGGTCGCGAACGACTCGCCTGGCTTCGGTTCGTGCGTCTTCAGCGTGTGCCTGCCGCATACCGCCACGCTACGCCCGGAGATCCTCTTCCGCGAGAGGCCGGATGTCCCCATGCTGACCTGCACCGGGATGCCCCGCTCGGACGGCCCGCCGGGCCACGCACCGGGACCGGCCAGTGGGCGGCCCGCTGGGACGCCCGTCAGTGGCGGCGGGAGGTCCGGCCGAACAGCCAGCCGATCGCGACCCCGGTGAGGGCCACACCCGCCCCCATGCCGAACGACGCCAGCATCACCCACGGGCGCGTCTCGGTGTGCCGGGGGGCGGGACGTTCGTAGACCGCCCCGCGCACCTCGCCCGCGCGGTCCGCCGCCTCGCCCACGAGAGCGGCCGGCTCGGCCGGGACGGCGGTCTCGGCGGGCAACCCCAGGCCGGAGGGCAGGGCCGCTTCGGCCGGGGCACGCAGGTGCTCCTCGACGGCGGCGAAGAACTCCCCCGCCGTGCGCTTGGCGACCGAGGTCAGCATGCGCTGCCCGACGCCGCCGATCATGCCGCCGACCACGGCCTCGGCGTCGTAGTCGACCCGGGTGCCGCCGTCGGCCCCGCTCAGCCGCACGCGTACGGTGGCGTCCACGGTGCCGGGCGCGCCCTGGCCGCGCGCCTTGAGCGTGAAGCTCTCCGGCTCCAGCGGGTCGGCCAGCGCCACCTCTCCCTGGTAGACGCCCCTGAGCGAGCCCACCCCCGCGTTGATCGTCATCCGGTACGTGTCCGGCCCCGTCTCCTCCAGCCGCTCGCAGCCCGGAATGGTGTGCACCAGCACCGCCGGGTCACGCAGCGCCGCCCACACCAGGTCTCTCGAAGCGCCGATCACGGCACTGCCCGCCAGATCCATGAGGCCACTGTAGGCACGTGAGACCGCCTCCAGAAGGGCAATCCGTCCCGGAGCCGTCCGACGTCGTGGATCACAACTGGCATCATGGTGCCCCATGATCGGGCGCCTACGCACAAACACCCCCGCACCAGGCGCCACCCCACCTGCCCACAGCCCCACCAGGCGCCCGCACGTTCCCCCCACGCCGACGCCGTGCGCATCCACCCTCGGCGAGGCCGCCACGTCGGACCCGCGCCTTCCCACCCCACGAGCGGCGAAGGGGCAGCGAGGCCGCGGGCGGAGGGCGATCAGGGCGGTCGGCATGGTCGGCGTGCTGGTGGCCGCCGTGGCATGCGCGCCTGGCGGGAGCGCTGGGGACGCGGGTGCTTCCCCGGCCGTCGGCTCCACCCAGCCCCAGGGGCGGCGGTCGCCGGAGCCCATGCGAACGCCCCAGGGGCCGCCCGGGGTGAAGCCGCGCGCGGGCGAGGTGGGGCGGATCGCCGGGAGCGGCGGCCTGCCACCGGTGGTCAGCTCGATCCCCACCAAGCGCAAGGTCGTCTTCCTGACCATCGACGACGGCTGGGAGCAGGACCCGGGGTTCGTCCAGCAGGTACGCGACGAGCGCATCCCCATCACCGTCTTCGCCATGCGCGACGCCGTCGAGGCCCGCGGCACCCCCGACCAGGCCGGCGGCACGGCCCGGTACGTCGGAGCCGGCGAGTGGGCATATTTCCGGCAGCTCCGCGACGCGGGCGCGCCCGTGGAGAACCACACCCTCACCCACCCCGACCTGCGCACCCTCGGCTACGCCGCGCAGCGCCGCGAGATCTGCGGCACCTCCCGGCTGATCGGGAAGGAGCTGGGCAGGCGGCCCACGCTGTTCCGGCCGCCGTTCGGCAGCTACAACACCGACACCCTGAGGGCCGCCAAGAGCTGCGGCCTGGAAACCGTGCTGCTCTGGACGGCCTCCGTCCAGCCCGGCGGCAAGATCGCCTACCAGGTGCCCGACAAGAAGCTGCGCCCAGGCGACATCCTGCTCCTGCATTTCCGCCCCAACCTGGCCGGCGACTTCCGCATCCTGGTGAAGAAGATCAAGCGCCGTGGCTTCGCGCTCGGCGACCTGCGGGCATACCTCGAGGTCGCGGAGCGGGCGAACAGCAGTTGACACCGAGAACGCGTCACAGGAGGGCTTCGATGGTGATGGGCAGGTCGCGGACGCGGCGGCCGGTGGCGTGGAAGACGGCGTTGGCGATGGCGGGGGCCACGCCGACGATCACCACCTCGGCCAGGCCCTTGACGCCGATGGGGTCGGCGGTGCGGTCGTCGCCGGTGAGGTGGACGGCGTTGACGTCGGGGGCGTCGGCGTTCGTGGGGACGAGGTAGTCGGCCAGGTTGGCGTTGACGATACGGCCGTCGCGTGGGTCGGTGACGGTGTGCTCCAGCAGGGCCATGCCGATGCCGCCGACCAGGCCGCCGATCGCCTGGCTCTCGGCGAGCCCGGGGTTGATGACGCGGCCGGCGCCGTACACGCCGAGCACCCGCCGGACCCGTACCAGGCCGAGGCGTTCGTCGACGGCCACCTCGGCGAACACCACCCCGTAGGCGTGCGTGGAGAACCGTTCCACCTCGTCGCCGGGGGTGTACCCGCCGCGCGCCTCCAGGTGGGGGGCGATGGGTGCGGGTCAGCAACTGCCGGTAGGTCTCGCCGCGTCCGGGGTCGTCGCGCAGGTGCAGGCGGCCGTTCCGCACGGCGACGTCGTCCGCTGAGGCGCCGTGCAGGGACGAGCCGGGGTCCTCGTTCGTAGACGAACTCCGCCTCCTCGCCGGCTGGACCACCACACCGGACCACGACACCGCCCCCCGCACGCCTAACGCAGCCGACCTCCGCCAGACGCATCCACCCCGCGGAGCAGGGGCATCAGCCCGGCGGTGGACGCGCCGGGCGGGGCCCGCACGGCATCCTCGCTACCGCACCTGTGACCAAGGTCGCATCGCGTTGCTCTACGCCTCGTAGTACTACTATGGGTAGAAGTACTACGGCGTGTAGAGCTCCAGGAATCGGCGAGGAAATGGACGCACTTGACCTAGCGCGGTGGCAGTTCGGGGTGACCACCGTCTACCACTTTCTGTTCGTGCCCTTGACCATCGGGCTCGGCGTCTTCGTGGCCGGCCTGCAGACGGCCTGGCACCGGACGGGCAAGGAGCACTACCTCAAGCTCACGAAGTTCTTCGGGAAGCTCTTCCTGATCAACTTCGCCATGGGCGTGGTCACCGGCATCGTGCAGGAGTTCCAGTTCGGGATGAACTGGAGTGAGTACTCCACCTTCGTCGGCGACGTCTTCGGCGCCCCGCTCGCCATGGAGGCGCTGCTGGCGTTCTTCATGGAGTCGACGTTCCTCGGCCTGTGGATCTTCGGCTGGGACCGGCTGCCGAAGAAGGTCCACCTGGCGACCATCTGGGCGGCGGCCATCGGCTCCAACCTGTCGGCCTACTTCATCCTCGCGGCCAACGCCTGGATGAAGCACCCGGTGGGCTACGAGGTCGTGGACGGCAAGGCCAGGATGACCGACCTGTGGGCGGTGCTGACCAACTCCACGGCGCTGGCCCAGGTGCCTCACGTGGTGGGGTCCGCGTTCGTGGTGGCGGGCGGTTTCGTGCTGGCGGTGTGCGGCTACTGGCTGCTGCGCACGCGCGCCGAGATGTGGCGCAGCGCGGCGCGGGCGGCGCTGGTGATGACGGCCATCGCGGGGGCGGTCGTCGCGGGCACCGGCGACAGCTCGGCCCGGCTGCTGCACGAACAGCAGCCCATGAAGCTGGCCGCCGCCGAGGGCCTGGAGCACGACACCCAGGGCGCGGCCTTCACCGTGGTCCCGGGGATCGAGATCCCCAAGCTGCTGAGCCTGCTGTCCGCCCACGACCCGGGCGCCACCGTCCAGGGCACCGAGGACCTGCAGGCCCGCTTCGAGCGGCAGTTCGGCCCCGGCGACTACCGCCCCGACCCCACCGTCGTCTTCTGGTCGTTCCGGGTGATGATCGTGTTCGGGCTGGCCACGGTGGGCCTGTCGGTGCTCGGCCTGTGGCTGACCCGCCGCAGACGGCCGTTCCCGGCGTGGTTGTCGCGGGCGCTGCTGCTGGCGCTGCCGCTGCCGCTGGTGGCGGTGATCGCCGGCTGGCTGCTCAGCGAGATCGGCCGCCAGCCGTGGACGGTCACCGGGGAGCTGCTGACGGCCGCCAGCGTCTCACCGGGTGTCTCCCTGGCCGAGGTCGCGACGTCGCTGACGCTCTTCACGCTGCTGTACGGCGCGCTCGCCGTCGCCGAGGTCGTGCTGCTGGCCAGGCACGTACGCGGCGGCGTCGAGGAACGCCCGCCCGCACCGGCGGCCGAGCGGCGCGAGCCGTCGCTGATGTACTGAGGAGCACCCCATGATCGAGTTGTGGTTCGTCATCATCGCCTTCCTCTGGACCGGCTATTTCGTGCTGGAGGGCTTCGACTTCGGCGTCGGCATGCTGGCGCCCGTCGTGAGCAGGACGCCGGCCGAGCAGCGCGCGAGCCTGCAGACCATCGGCCCGGTGTGGGACGGCAACGAGGTGTGGCTGATCACCGCGGTCGGCGCCATGTTCGCCGCGTTCCCGGCCTGGTACGCGGGCATGTTCAGCGGGTTCTACCTGCCGGTGACGCTGATCCTGGCCGGGCTGATCATGCGCGGCGTCGGGCTGGAGTGGCGCGGCAAGGTCGCCAGTCCGCTCTGGTGCGACCTCGGCATCGTCGTGGGCAGCGCGCTGCCGGCGTTCCTGTGGGGCGCGGTCTTCGCCGGCCTGCTTTTCGGCGGCGCGCCCGCGGCCCTGCTGGGCGGCGCGTTCACGCTCGCGGTGTGCGCACTGCACGGCGCCGTCTTCCTGGCGCTGAAGACCACCGGCCCGGTGCGCCGCCGCGCCCGCGTCGCCGCCCTGGCGGCGGCCGGTGTGAGCATCCCGATCGCGGTGGCCGCCCTGTCGGGCCTCGGCACGTTCCCGGCGCTGACCGCCATGGCGGCGCTGGCGGCGGCGACGGCGCTGACCTGGCGGCGGCGGGAGGGCTGGGCGTTCGCGGCCACCGCGGGCGCGATCGTGCTGGCCACGGTGGCGGTCTTCATGGAGCTGCGGGTGCGCCCGCTGCCGGGGCTGACGCTGGCCGAGGCCGCCTCCGGGGAGTACACGCTGACGATGCTGAGCTGGATCGGGCTGATCACGCTGCCGTTCGTGCTGGTCTACCAGGGGTGGACGTACTGGGTGTTCAGGAAGCGGGTTCAGGTGGCCGGCTGACCGCCGAGGTAGAGGCGGCCGAGACGGGGATCGGCCGCCAGCTCGCGGGCGGGGCCGGAGATGTGCACGCGGCCGAGGTCGAGCACGCAGCCGACGTCGGCCGTCTCCAGGGCCCTGCGCGCGTTCTGCTCCACCAGCAGCACCGCGACCCCGGCCCGGCGCATCAGGTCGATCTGGTCGAAGACGACCTGGGTGTTGCGCGGGTCGAGCCCCATCGAGGGCTCGTCGAGCAGCACCACCGCCGGCTCCAGCATGAGCGCGCGGGCGAACTCGACCTGCTTCTGCTGCCCGCCCGACAGCAGCCCGGCCATGCTCCCCCAGCGCTCGGCGACGACGGGGAACAGCTCCTTGACGGTCGCGATCCGCGCGTCGAGCCTGGCCTGGTCGCGGACGGTGTAGCCGCCGAGCCGGACGTTCTCGGCGACCGTCATCTCGCGGAAGACGCTGTGGCCCTGCAGCACGTGGGAGAGGCCGAGGCCGAGCAGCTTCTGCGGCGAAAGGCCGGTCACGTCGCGCCCGGCCAGCAGCACCCGGCCGGAGCGGGGCGCGAGCAGGCCGCTGGCGACCTTGAGGACGGTGGACTTGCCGGCGCCGTTCGGGCCGACCAGGCAGACGACCTCGCCGGCGCGCACGGTGACCGACAGGCCGCGCAACACGGGCGCGGCCCTGCCGTACCCGGCGACGACGTCTTCCAGGACGAGTACGGGCTCAGACACCGAGATACGCCTCCAGCACCCGCGGATCCTCCCGGACGACGGACGGCGGGCCCTCCGCGATGGGCGCCCCGCGGTCGAAGACGATCACGTGGTCGCACATGCCCATGACGAGCTCCATGTTGTGCTCCACCACGAGGAACGTGCGGCCCTCTGCGTTGAGGTCGCGGACGAGGCCGGCGATCCGGTCGATCAGCGCCGGGTTGACGCCGCCGGCCGGCTCGTCGAGCAGGATCAGGTCCGGCTCGGCCATGAGCACGGCGGCCAGCTCCAGCAGCTTCTGCTGCCCGTACGACAGGTCGCGGGCCTCGGCGTCCTCCAGGTGCTCGATGCCCATGCGGCGCAGCCAGTGGCGGGCCCGCTCGACCTCGCCCTTGTCGCGCAGCCCGGCCAGCAGCTCGCGCAGCCGGGTGCGGCGGACGGCGACGAGCATGTTCTCCAGCACGGTCAGCCGCGGGAAGACCCGGCAGAGCTGGAAGGTGCGGCCGATGCCGGCGTGCGCGACGCGGTGCGGCGCGTGCCGGGTGATGTCGCGGTCGCGGTAGAGGACCCGCCCGGCGTCCGCTCGGATCATGCCGGTGACGATGTTGAAGAACGTGGTCTTGCCGGAGCCGTTCGGCCCGATGAGACCGTTGATCAGGCCGTCCCGCAGCTCGACGGTGACGCCGTCGACGGCGCGCACGCCGCCGAACGCCTTCGTCAGCCCCTCCGTGCGCAGCGACGTCACGGGGTCACCTCCTGGAGGCGCTGGTCGGCGCTCTGGTCGTGGATCGACGGCCCCGCGCGGCGGCGGGTGAGCCGGGCGAGGATGCCGTCCGGCATGAACAACACGACGAGCACCAGCACCAGGCCCGTCGCGGTGAGGTGGATCTGTGTCTCGCCGAGCGCGATGAGGAAGTACTCGCCCGCAGGGGCCACGATGAGCGCGCCGAGCAGCGGCCCGAACAGGTGCCGCACGCCGCCGAGCAGGCTCATGAGCACCATGTACGAGCCGATGAGGATGGAGAAGACGAAGATCGGGTCGAGGCTGCCGAACCAGAGCGCGTACAGGCCGCCGGCCAGCGCCACGAACAACGCCGACAGGGAGAACGCCGTCACCTTGTACGCCCCGGTGGGCACGCCGAGCGACTCGGCCTTGTCCTCGTCCTCGCGGATGGCGCGCAGGCCCGCGCCGAAGCGGGAACGGGACACGTACCACCACACCAGCAGGGCGAGCGCGAGCAGGGCGAGGAACAGGTAGAAGAACACCATGTGCGTCTGGCCCCGGTGCAGGCCGGGGAACGGCGAGGGCACCTGGAGCCCGGTGGAGCCGCCGGTCAGCGAGCGCCAGCCCTGCACGACGAGGTTCATCATCGACACCAGCGCGATCGACACGATCACGAACGACGCGCCGCGCACCCGGACCGCCGCCACGCCGACCCCCGCCGCGAACGCCGTCACCAGCACGGCGGAGACCACGAGGGCCACGACCCACGGCACGTCGAGGCGGGTGACGAGCAGCCCGGTGCCGTACGCGCCCAGGCCGAAGAACGCCGAGTGGCCGAGCGAGACATAGCCGGTGAAGCCGCCGAGCAGGTTCCAGGAGGTGGCCATGGCGGCGTACATGACGGTCAGCGCGCCGGCGTACACGAGGTAGTAGTTGGGCACCAGCCACGGGTAGGCGATCGCCAGCGCGGCGAGCAGCAGCGGGATCCCTCTAGAAGCGATGCGCAAGGCGGCCTCCGAAGAACCCCTGGGGGCGCGCGAGCAGGGTCAGGAAGAGGAAGACGTAGAACATCATCGTCGCCCAGGTGGCGTCGACGGTCACCAGCACGAGGCCCTCGACCACGCCGAGCAGCACGGCCGCCAGCGCCGCGCCGACCACGCTGCCGAGGCCGCCGACCACGATGATCGCCATGAGCTTGCCGATCCACACCCAGTGCGAGGCCGGGAAGAACGGCGTGATCAGCGCCAGCACGGTGCCGCCCACGGCGGCGGTGGCCAGGCCCACGCCGAAGCCGTACCCGGCGACGCGCCCGGTCGGGATGCCGACCAGCCGGGCGGCCTCCGGGTGCTGGATCGTGGCCCGCAACGCCCGCCCGAACCGGCTCTTGACCAGCACCGCGAACAGCACGCCCAGGGTGAGCGCGGCCACCGCGAAGGCGATGATCCGGTCGTACGGCAGGCTCACGCCGCCGACGGTGAGCGACCGGGTGGCGTACTCCATGCTGATCGACCGGTAGGAGCCGGTGTAGAACGTGCCGAGCAGCCCCTCGATGGTCAGCGCGATGCCGAAGGTGAGCAGCACCGACATCATGGCCAGGTTGTCGGGGGCGAGCCGGGCCACGAGCAGCCGCTGCACGGCCACGCCCAGCGCGAAGAACACCGGCACGGTCACCGGCAGCGCCAGGAACGGGTCCACCCCGAACGCCGTGTGCACGGTGTAGGTCAGGTACGCCGCCAGGAACAGGAACGCCGGGTGGGCCACCATGACGACCCGCATCACGCCGAAGTACAGCGACAGGCCCGAGGCGAGCAGGGCGTACAGCCCGCCGGTCAGCACGCCCAGGGCCAGCCCCTGCAGGATCAGGTTCACCAGGCCCGCTTCGGGTAGACGAGGTCGGCGGTCTCGGCCTGCTCGGGGAGGACGATCTCGATCTTGCCGTTGACGTACTGCTGGATCATGTGCGCCTGCTCCGGCCTGCCCTGGTCGTCGAACGACAGCGGCCCGACGACGGTCTGGAAGGTGGCCTGCCTGATGTGCTGGGTCAGCTTGTCCTGGCACGCCTTGCTGGGGTCGGCGCACCTGACCGCGGCCACGGCGGCCTCGATGATCTGGCCGACGGTGTAGCCGTTGGCCGCGTCCTCGTTGGGCTCGCCGCCGAACATCTCCTTGTAGCGCGCCACCATCTCCTGGTTGCCGGGGAGGTCGGCGGTGGCCGACCAGCCGACCGGCGAGACGATGTGCTCGGCCGCGCCCGTCACCGCCTCGGGAAACTCCGGCAGCGTCGGCCCGGTCGAGAAGGCCGCGAGCTTGGGCTGCACCTTCAGCTCCTGCAGCGCGCGCACCAGGCCGACGGCGTCCTCGAACTGGGTGCCGCCCACGACGAGGTCGGGGTTCGCGGCGGCGATCTTGGCGGCGATGGGGGCGAAGTCGGTGGTCTCGGGCGGATACACCTCGTCCACGACGGTCTCGATGCCGGCCGCGGCCAGCCTGTCGCGCAGCCCGTACGCGGTGCCCTGGGCGAACGGGTCGTCCAGGCTCGCGTACGCCGCCGTCTTCGGCCGCTGGTCGGCGGGCAGCTTGACGAGGTAGTCGGCCAGGTAGTTGTAGTGGTCGTCGGCGATGGCAGGCGCGGCGTAGAAGAGCCGGGTGAACCCCTGCTCGAAGACCTCCGCGGCGGCCCCGGCGGGCTCCACGAACACCATGTCGTACGACTCGGCGACCTTCGCCGCGGGGATCACCAGCCGCGAGGAGAACGGCCCGAAGACCAGGTCCACCTTGTCCTGCGTGATGAGCGACTCGTAGTCGGAGCTGACCCGGTTGGGGTCGGAGGCGTCGTCGCGGAAGAGCAGCTCGACCTTTCTGCCGAGCAGGCCGCCCTTGGCGTTCACCCGGTCGGCCCAGACCTGGTAGCCCTCCTGGATGCCCTTGCCGGGCTCGGAGAAGTCGCCCGTGAGCGGGAGCGAGATGCCGACGCGCACCGCTCCCTGCTGCTGTCCCGGCGACTGCGCCGCGCCGGGTTCGTCGGTCTTCGCGCAGGCGGTCAGCCCCAGAGCGCAGAGGGAGATGATCGCCAGGACCTGGTGAACTCGTGCCATCGAGGGGACCCCCGTCGAAAGAGGCGGAGCGAAAGCGCTTTCGGAAGCGCTTTCGGTTACGATTACACGGGATTCAGCCCCGGACAAGGGGGTGCGCACCGCATGGCAGAGCGACCTTCCCCGCCGTCCCCGCCGCGCCTGATCGACGTGGCCAAGGCCGCCGGGGTCTCGCTGGCCACGGCCTCGCGGGCGCTGACCGGCAGCACCGGCGTGAGCGCCGAGGTCGCGGCGCACGTCCAGGCCGTCGCCACCCGGGTGGGCTACGTCCCCAACAGCCACGCGCGGGCGCTGGCCGGCGGGCAGGCGTCGATGGTCGGGCTGGTCGTCCACGACGTCGGCGACCCCTACTTCGGGGAGATCGCGCGCGGCGTGCTGCGCGAGACCGACAGCCGCGGCTACCTGGCGCTGATCAGCCAGACCGAACGCGACCCGCGCGCCGAGCTGGCCCGCATCCGGGCGCTGCGCGCGCACCGGGTGACCTCGATCGTGCTGGCCGGCTCCGGCTACGTCGAGGCGGGCACGGAGAGCGACATCGCGGCCGAGGTGCGCTCGTTCACCGCGGCGGGCGGCCGGGTCGCGGTGATCGGCCGTCACCATCTGCCGGTCGACGCCGTGCTGCCCGACAACGCCGCGGGCGCGGCCACCCTCATGCGTCACCTGCTCGGGCTCGGCCACCGCCGCCTGGGCGTGCTCGGCGGGCCGGCCAGCCTCACCACGGTCGAGGACCGCCTGGCGGGGCTGCGCACGGCGTACGGCGAGGCCGGGCTCGACTGGCGGGCGGTGCCGGTGGTGCCCGGCGACTTCACTCGCGAGGGCGGCGCGGCGGCGGCCGCGCGGCTGCTACGGGCCCATCCCGGGCTGACGGCGGTGGTGGCGCTGAACGACCCGATGGCGGTGGGGGCGCTGTCGTGGCTGCTCAACGCCGGGCGGCGGGTGCCGGAGGAGATCTCGGTGGCCGGGTTCGACGACGTGCCGGTGGCGCGTGACGTCTACCCGGCGCTCACCACGATCCGGCTGCCCATGGTGGCCATGGGCCGGCAGGCCCTGGAGCTGGTGCTCCGGCCGCCGGCCGCACGCCCGCGCCGCCGGCGCACCCGGCACGAGCTGGTGGTCAGGGCCTCGACGGCCCCGCCGCGCTGACGAGCCGCCGTTCGAAAGCGCCGAAAACGATTTCGACGGTCAGCGGCCGGCCGCGCGCAGGTCGCCGCCGAGGCGCTCCTCCAGCAGCCGCAGCACCTCGGGCCTGGACATGACCGTCCACAAGTCACCGGCCAGGTGCGGGCTGTCGTCGGGGACGGCGGCCAGCCAGGCGTCCCGGCGGGCCCGGCTGGTGAAGGTCGTGACGGAGAACTCGCCGTCCGGGGTCTTGCAGGAGGCCGTACGGAACTCGCCGGCGTCGACCTGCATCCGCGGCGCGCAGCCGACCCTGGCGGACAGTTGCTCGACGGTGGGCGCGGCCCCGTCCGGGGAAGCCCCGGACGCGCATCCGGCGGCCAGCCCGGCCAGCAGCACGAACACGGCCAGGCGCGGAAATGTCGTCATGCGCGAAGGTACGCACCGCCACCGCCCGCGGTTCACCGCGCGGAAATCCGGCATGAACGACCGCGCTGTTCCAGCCGCCCCGCAGCCGACCGAACAGGGCCGACCGAGATCGCCGAGTTCCCGGACCGCTCTACGCGGTCTGGAGAACCTGGCCACCTCTTCGCGGGCGGGTTTCCCGCCGGAGGCCGTGAAAGCGACACGGGAGATCGGACTGTACACACTGGCATAGCCCACCTCGTAGGCGACGATGACCAGGCCCTCTGCGTGACGGCCCCCACTGCATGGACGAATCCACCGAGCTGCGGCTCTCCTCCGCCGAACCCGAACGCTTCGCCGCGATATTCGACGCGCACTTCGCCGAGATCCACCGTTACGTGGCGAGCCGGTTGGGGTCGACGCCGCCGAGGACGTCGTCGCCGGCACCTTCCTCACCGCGTTCCGTAACAGGTCGCGCGACGACGCCGCCCGCGGCGGCGTCAGGACCTGGCTGTACGGCATCGCGACCAACCTGATCAGCATGCAGCGCCGTGCCGAGATGCGCGCCCTTCGGGCGATGGCCGCCAGGGATCGACGCCTGGCGTCGCCGCTCGAAGGAAGGCACCCTGGTCGTCTTCCGGCGAGTGCTCCCCGCGCGCCCGCTGACGCAGCAGGACAGGGAGGCGTGGGAACGGGCCGGCTCAGCGACGTCCTTCACCTACCGCGACGGCCGGTACGTGGCCACCGACGCCCCCGCCGACACCGGCTGGACGGAGCAAAGGACCACCCCGGAAAACCGCAGGCGGCTGGTCAGCCGGATCTGCGCCCATCCGCCTGCTCGCCGACCTGCCAGGCGTACGGACCGAGAAGGGCGTGACGACCTCCGACGGCCGTAGCGGGATCGCGATCGCCGTGGACGGCGAGATGCGGGACGGCAGCGCCGCCTTCGAGTACACGATCGTCCTTGAGCCGAAGACCTACCGGCTCGTCGGCGGCAGGCAGATCGTCGAAGAGGGCTCGTTCCGCGGGCTGGGCCCGGGCACCCCCCTGGAGGAGACCGACGTCCACACGGCCGGCTGGACCAGCGAGGAACCGCACCACGACTGATCGTCCTTCGCTGTGCGTCAGCGACGACGGGCCGCCGCCCTTGTCAGGGCGGCTCCGACCGCGTCGGGCAGACGAGGTGACCTGCGCGGACGGCGCTCAGGTGAAGCCCATGCGAGTGTTCGTGGCAGGCGCGTCCGGCTCCCGGGCCGCCCTCGACGGGGACACGGTCGTCGCCCGCGGCCTCACTCCCCACCGCCGGCCGCTCAGCCGGAGGCCGGGGCCGGGGCCGGGGAGACCCGGTGGTCGGTCAGGTGCAGGTCGCCGTTGAGCGGCCCCTTCAGGGCCTCCAGCACCTTGAGCGGCCCGAGCACCGTCCAGCGCGGCCCCACCAGGTGCGGGTTGTACTCCGGCGCCTGGTCCATCCACTGGTCCTTGAGCGCCTCGGTCTTGAACGTGTTGACGAAGAACTCCCCTGCGCCGGTCTTGCAGTAGGCCGTACGGATGTCGTCGGCGTCGACCTGCATCTTCGGCGCGCATCCGACCTTGGCCGAGATCTGCTCGACGGTCATGGGAGCGGCGCCGACCGGCCGGCTGTCTCCCGCCGCGACGTAGTCGCCCCAGCCTGCCCCGGAGGAACAGCCGGCGACGAGCCCGGCAAGCAGCGCGAATGCCGCCACACGCGGAAATGTCGTCATGCGCAGAGATACGCAGCCCGACCGCGCCCGGTTCACCCACCGCGTCGTTCACCACCATGGGGTGTGGCCAAGCGGCGTGTCGATCGTTCCCGCTACGGAGCGGGCGCCGCGGCGAGTTGTGCCGCGGTCAGCGCAGGACCACGCACCCGCGCGCGCGGAGCCGGCCGAGCACCTCGGGATCGCCGTCGAGCTTGTTCCACCGCAGGTCGAGCTTCTCCAGCTCGGGCAGGTCGGCCAGGCTCTCGGGCAGCTCGCGCAGCCGGTTCTGGCGCAGGTCGAGGTGGGTGAGCCGGGGCGGCAGCGCGTCCGGCAGCGCGCGCAGCAGGTTGCCGCGCAGGTCGAGCACGCGCAGCTCGCCCAGCCCGGCGATCGAGTCGGGGAGCCGGGTGAGCCGGTTGCGCTGCAGGTGCAGCTCGCGCAGCCGGGCCAGGCCGCCGATCGTCTCGGGCAGCTCTTCCAGCCGGTTGTCGTAGAGCCGCAGCTCCACCAGCCCGCTCATGGCGCCGAGCGCGGCGGGCAGGCGTTCGAGGCGGTTGTGGGTGAGGTTGAGGTACGCGAGCCGGTCCAGCCGCCCGATGGCGTCGGGCACCCGCGTGAACAGGTTGTCGCTCAGGTAGAGGTAGTCGGTGAGCGGCAGTTCGCCGAGCTCCGGCGGGATCCCGGTGAGCCGGTTGTGGCCGAGGTCGAGCATGCGCAGCCGGGTGAGCCCGCCGACGGCGGCGGGGATCTCGGCGAGGGCGTTCTCGGCGAGGTTGAGCGATTCGAGGCCGGTCAGCCGCCACAACGAGGCGGGCACCTCGGTCAGGCCGTTCGCGCCCGCCGCGAGGTGCCGCAGCGTCGCGGGGAGCCGCTCGGGCAGGGCGGCGACGCGGTTGCCGTACAGGAAGAGCGTCTCCAGGTGCGGCGGGCAGCGCGGGAACGACGTCAGCGCGTTGCCGTCGAGGTGGAGCGCGCGCAGCGCGGTCAGCCCGGACAGGTCGGGCAGCGACCGCAGGCGGTTGCCGTCGAGCCGCAGCTCCTCCAGCGCGGTGAGCCCGGCCACCCAGGCGGGCACCTCGGCGAGGTCGTTCCAGGCCAGGTCGATGAGCCGGGCGCCGGCGGGGACGTCGGGGAAGGCGGTCAGGCCGCCACCGGGGGCACGCATGGCGACGATCATCGCACACGCGAGGGATTGACGCCCTTTTGTCCAGATTTAGGGCGCTAATTGGCGCGCTACCGGGGAGGCTTCAGAATGTTTCTGTTTCACCTGTCCCAAGGAGACGGGCGTGGCATTCAAACGTTCCACCAAGGCACCCCGGTCCAAGACCGGCAGCCAGCCGTGGCTGCACCTGAACGGCGTGGAGATCCAGGAGTTCGGCACCGTGCGGATGTTCCCGCTCGGTCTCTCACGGGACGCCCGGGAGTACTCCTGCCAGCGGCTCAACCAGATCCTGGCCGACACTCAGATTCTCTACAACCACTACAAGAAGCACCACTGGATGATGCGCGGCCCGACGTTCTACCAGCTCCACCTGCTGCTCGACAAGCACGCCGGCGAGCAGTTGGAGCTGATCGACATGCTGGCCGAGCGCGTCGCGACCCTCGGCGGCGTCGCGATCGGCGACCCCCGGCACGTGGCCGAGGTCACCGTGATCCCGCGTCCGCCGAACGGCGTCGAGGAGGTGCCGGCGATGCTCTCGCGGCTGATCGAGTCGCACGAGACCATCCTCATCGCCGCCCACGACGCGGCCGCCAGAACGGCGGAGATGGGTGACGACGGCACCAACGACCTGCTGGTCTCCAGCGTCATCCGGACCAACGAGCTGCAGAGCTGGTTCCTGATCGAGCACCTGGTCGACACCCCGCTGGTCGAGCCGCACCACTCCTGACCGGCTCATGACCGGCCCATGATCCGGCCCATGATCGGGGGGTCAGCGCCGCCGTCCGGCCCGCAGGTGGAAGAGGTCGGACGGCGAGATCGGCATACGGTCGATCGGGATGCCCTCGGCGTCCTCGACGGCCGAGGCGATGACCGCCGAGACGGGGATGACGCCGGCCTCGCCCGCCCCCTTGATGCCGAGGGGGTTGAGCGGCGACGGCGTCTCCAGGTGGGCGGTCTCGACGCGGGGCACCTCGGTGGCGTACGGCATGAGGAAGTCCATGAACGAGGCGTTGACGAGCTGGCCGTGCTGGTCGTAGACCATGCGCTCGTAGAGTGCGCCGCCGACGCCCTGCGCGACCCCGCCGTGGATCTGGCCTTCGACGATCATGGGGTTGATCAGCTTGCCGCAGTCGTGCACGACGGCGTACCGGACGATCCTGATCTCGGCGGTGTCGGGGTCGGTCTCGACGACGGCGGCGTGCATGCCGGCGGCGAACGTGGAGCGGATCGGCGAGTAGTAGTCGCGCCCCTCCAGCCCCGGCTCCTCGCCCTCGGCGACGGGCGGGCGGTCGGGCGCGGCCGTGCCGGAGAACTGCGTGGCGCGGGCCGCCTCCTCGTCGAAGGCGTAGCGCAGCGGGTTGGCCAGCACCGCCACCGTGGACAGCGGGATCGACGCCCGCGGCGTCCCGGCCACGTGCACCACCCCGTCGGCGATCTCCAGGTCGGCGGGGTCGGCCTCCAGCGCGTCGGCCGCGATGCGCAGCGCCTTCTCGCGGACCTTCCGGCACGCCAGCGCGATGGCGTTGCCGCTGACGACGGCCGCCCGTGAGGCGAACGTGCCCACCGCGTAGCCGAACCTGCGGGTGTCGCCGGTGACGACGCTGATGCGCTCGATGGGCACGCCGAGCTCGGTCGCGGCGATCTGGGCGAACACGGTCTCGTGACCCTGCCCCTGCGAGGTGAGCCCGGTGGAGACGTGCACCCGCCCGTCGGAGGTGATCTGCACGTGGCCGCCCTCGTACGGGCCCACCCCGGTGCCCTCGACGTAGCAGCCGATCCCGATGCCGCGGCCGGGCGCCCGCTCGAAGGAGTCCCAGCCGATGAGCTCCTTGACCATGCGGAGCATCTCCGGGTAGTCGCCGCTGTCGTAGATCAGCGGCCGCCCGTCCTGGAACGTCATCCCCTGGTCGTACGGGAACTCCTCGGGCTGGATGAAGTTGGCCGCGCGCACCTCGGTGCGGTCTTTCCCGAGGTAGCGGGCGATCTTGTCCATGGTGCGCTCCATGCAGAACACGCCCTGCGGCCGTCCGGCCCCGCGGTACGGCGTGACCTGCACGGTGTTGGTGTAGACGGAGCTGAACTCGACCCGATAGGCCCCCACCTTGTACGGCCCCAGCAGCTGCGTCGAGGTGACGATCGGCACGATGATCCCGTACGGCGTGTAGGCGCCGTGGTCGTGCAGGATCGTCACCTCCAGCCCCAGCAGCCGCCCGTCGTCGTCGAACCCGACGCGCACGTACTGCACCTGGCCGCGCTCGTGGGCGGAGGAGATGAAGTGCTCCCTGCGGTCCTCGGCCCACTTGACCTCGCGGCCGAGCCTCATGGCGGCCCAGGGCACGAGGATCTCCTCCGGCCACGGGTGCACGATCTTGACGCCGAAGCCGCCGCCCACGTCGGGGGCGATCACCTCGACCTGCGGCAGCGGCAGGCCGAGCGCGGCGGCCACGGCCATGCGAACGCTGGTGGAGGTCTGGGTGCTGGAGTAGACGCGCAGGTCACGACCGTCCCAGCGGGCGTACACGCCGCGGCCCTCCAGCGGCATGCTGGCGCTGCGCTCGATGTCGAGCCGGAAGGCGAGCGTGTGCGGCGCGGTCTCGATGGCCTCCCTGGCGCCGCGCCCGTCGGCCGCGGGCACCTCCTGGACGAGGTGGGCGCCGATGTTGCCGGGCACGTCATGGTGCACGAGGTTGGCGCCCTGGACGGCCTCCTCCAGGCCGACGACCGGCTTGAGCGACTCGTACTCGACCTCGATGAGCGCGCAGGCGTCCTCGGCGGCGTACCGGTCGGCGGCGACGACCATGACGACCGGCTCGCCGACGTGCCGGACGACGTCGCGGGCGAGTGGATGGGCGGTGCGGCCGTGGGTGAGGGCGGGGTGCGGGATGAGCAGGGGCAGCGGCCTGCCGACCCGCTCGGGCAGGTCCTCCCAGGTGTAGATCGCGACGAGGCCCTCGACGTCGAGGGCGGGCGCGACGTCGATGTCGCGGATGCGGGCGTGGGCGTGCGGCGAGCGCACGAACGCCGCCGCCAGCGCGTCGCGGCCGAGGTCGTCGAGGTAGCGCCCCTGTCCGGTGAGCAACCGCGGATCCTCCCGCCGCTGCACCGGCTCCCCGAACAACCGCGTCGTCATGCCGCCTCCCACCGCACGGACTCCCCGGACGGCCGCCTTGTCCTCATTCTTCCTCCGCCAGCAGTTCGGCGGCGCGGTGGACGGCCTTGACGATGTTCTGGTAGCCGGTGCAGCGGCACAGGTTGCCCGAGATGCCCTCCAGCACCTCCTCCTCCGTCGGCGCCGGATTCTCCGCCAGCAGGGCGGTCACCGTGCACAGGAAGCCCGGCGTGCAGAAGCCGCACTGCAGCCCGTGGCACTCGGCGAAGGCGCGCTGCACCGGCGACAGCCGGCCGTCCGCCGGCGCGAGGCCCTCCACGGTGGTGATCTCGGCGCCGTCCACGGTGACCGCGAACGTCAGGCACGAGCGCACGGGCCGCCCCTCAAGCAGCACCGTGCAGCAGCCGCAGACGCCGTGCTCGCAGCCCACGTGGGTGCCGGTGAGGCCGAGGTCGTGCCGCAGGCAGTCGGACAGCAGCCGCCGCGCGGGCACGCGGACGCGCCGGGCGGCGCCGTTCACGATCAGGGTGATCTCATGCTCCACGAGCCGCCCCTTCCCGCGCCGCGTCGCGCAGCGCCCGCTCGGCCAGCACGCCCACCAGGTGACGGCGGTAGGCGGCGGAGGCGTGGATGTCGTCCTCGGGCTCGGCCGCGTCGCGGACGAGCGCCGCCGCGCCGGCCCAGTCGGCGTCCTCGGGCGGGCGGCCGGCGCACGCCTCGCCCACGTCCACCACGACGGGCACGGGCCCGACGCCGACGCAGGCGGCCCGCGCGGTGGCCACCAGCCCGCCGTCCACGGTGACCACGGCGCAGACCCCGGCCAGCGCGTAGTCGCCGTGCCGGCGCGCGACCTCGTGGAAGGCGCTGCCGCCGCCCGGCGGCAGCGCGGGGAAGAACGCCGAGACGGCCAGCTCGCCCGGCTCGACCGCCGACTCCATGGGGCCGGTGAAGAAGTCCCGGGCGCGCACCTCGCGGACGCGGACGCCGCCGTCCCAGCGGGCCAGCCGTACGCGGCCGTCCAGGACGGCGAGCACGGCGGGCAGCTCGGCGGCCGGGTCGGCGTGCACGAGGCTGCCCACGACGGTGCCGCGGTTGCGGATGACCGGGTGGGCGACCAGCTTGAGCGCCCGGGTGAGCAGCGGATGGACCTCGGCGCGCTCGGCGTCCGCGTGCCGGACGGTCGCGCCGACGAGGACGCCGTCGCCGGAGCGCTCCAAGCCGTCCAGCCCGGCCACCCGGTTGATGTCCACGAGGTGGTCGGGCGCGGCCAGGCGCATGTTGAGCATGGGGATGAGGCTCTGCCCGCCGGCCAGCACCTTCCCGCGCACCTCCGCGAGCGTCCGCAGCGCCTCGCCGAGGTCGCGGGGCGCGTGGTAGTCGAACGGCGGCGGCTTCACCCGGCCCCGCTCCCGGCACTGCGCTCGGCACTGCGCTCGGCACTGCTCCCGGCCGGTTCGGGGGTGCGCCCGGCGATGGCGCGCAGCAGGTGGTATCCGCCCAGCACCACGACGGTGCCGAGCGCGATCCCCTCCAGCGGGAAGTCGCCGCCGACGAAGTGCGTCACAGGTCCGATGGCGAGGATGATGCCCGCTCCGATCGGAACCATGTTCACCGGATCGGCGAAGTTCACTCTGTTCTCGATCCAGATTTTGGCGCCGAGCAAGCCGATCATGCCGTACAGGATCACGGTGACGCCGCCGAGCACTCCGCCGGGGGTGGCCGCGACCAGCGCGCCGAACTTGGGGCAGAGCCCGAACAGGATCGCGATCATCGCCGCGATGTAGTACGCGGCCGTGGAGTAGACCTTGGTGGCCGCCATGACGCCGATGTTCTCGGCGTACGTGGTGGTGGGCGAGCCGCCGACCGCGCTGGTGACCATGGTGGCGGCGCCGTCGGCGATGACGGCGCGGCCGACGTACGGGTCCACGTCGGCGCCGGTCATCTCCCCCACGGCCTTGACGTGGCCGATGTTCTCGGCGATGAGCGCGATCACCGCGGGCAGCACCAGCAGCACGGCGGAGGTGCGGAAGTCGGGCGCGTGGAAGTCCGGCAGCCCGAACCAGGGCGCGGAGGCCACGGAGTCGAAGTTCACCCGCTCGTGCGGGAACGGCGTCGCCACGCAGTACGTGCCCTCGGCCGGGCAGGGGTCGCCGGCCGCGTCGCGCAGGTTGGCCCCGGGCAGCACGGAGGTGATCGGCCCGGCCGTCCGGTCCAGCACCCACGACAGGACGAACCCGGCGACCAGCCCGACGAGCACGCCGATCCGCCCGACGAATCCCTTGAACAGCACGATCACCACGAACGTGACGAGCATCGTGACGAGCGCGACCCACTGGTCCTGCCCCCAGTAGACGTCCGCCACCACGTACGCCAGCCCGAACCCGATGAGCATCACGACCGCGCCCGTGACGACGGGCGGGAAGATGCGGTGGATGATCTGCACGCCGAGGAAGTGGATGGCGAGGCCGGCCAGCGCCAGCACGAACCCGGCGACCAGGATCGCGCCCGTCACGATGGCGTCCGCGCCCGCGGTGTCGCCGCCCGCCGCCGCCCTGATGGCGAACACGCCGCCGACGAACGAGGCGCTGGTGCCCAGGTAGCTGGGCACCTTCCCCTTCACGATGAGCAGGAACAGGATCGTCGCGACGCCGGACATCATCACGGCGACGTTCGGGTCGAGCCCCATCACCAGGGGGAAGACGAACGTCGCGCCGAACATCGCGATCACGTGCTGCGCGCCGAAGCCCACCATGCGGGGCCAGCTCAGCCGCTCGTCGGGCCTGACCACCTCATCGGGAGCCAGATGCTTGCCGTCACCGTGCTTGGTCCACCCTGCAACCATGAGAGCCCTCTCGGCGGCACGTTCCGTTGCGGGCACATTAGGCCCGGCGGCACGCGCCCACACGGGCATGATCTGCCAAATCT
The DNA here is from genome assembly GCF_004348995.1 of Nonomuraea terrae. Lineage (GTDB taxonomy): Bacteria > Actinomycetota > Actinomycetes > Streptosporangiales > Streptosporangiaceae > Nonomuraea > Nonomuraea terrae. The sequence continues at coordinate 3,147 of NZ_SMKQ01000082.1, read as the reverse complement.
GACCCGCCGGTCAGAGAGAACCTCGCGCACACGAGGATCGGCCCCGTGTGAGGGCGGCTACGGCGCGGGCGTCTCCCTGCGGGCGGCGCGCAGCAGGTGGTATCCGGCCAGCAGGACGATCGTGCCGAGCGCGATGCCGCTGAGCGAGAACGTGCCGGTGACGGGGAACGCGACCGGCCCGACGGCGCAGATGATGCCGGCGCCGATGGGCACCAGGTTGACCGGCTGCGCCATGTCCACCCGGTTCTCGATCCAGATGCGGGCGCCGAGCAGGCCGATCATGCCGTACAGGATGGTCGTCACGCCGCCGAGCACGCCGTCGGGGGTGGCCGCGACGAGCGCGCCGAACTTGGGGCAGAGCCCGAACAGGATCGCGATCACCGCCGCGATGTAGTACGCGGCCGTGGAGTAGACCTTGGTGGCCGCCATGACGCCGATGTTCTCGGCGTACGTGGTGGTCGCCGGGCCGCCGACGGAGGTGGCGACGACGGTGCCGACGCCGTCGGCCATCACCGCCCGGCCCATGTAGGCGTCGACGTCGTTGCCGGTCATCTCGCCGACGGCCTTGACGTGGCCGACGTTCTCGGCGATGAGCGCGATCACCACGGGCAGCACGAGCACGATGGCCGAGGCCTCGAACACGGGGCCGTGGAAGGACGGCAGGCCGATCCAGTCGGCCTGCGCCACGGTCTGCAGGTCGACGCGGAAGTGCTCGGTGATCCGGCCGCTGTCGTCGGGCGCCGTGATCGGGCCGCCGACCAGGTCCCACACCCACGACAGCAGGAAGCCGAAGACGAGCCCGAGCAGCACGCCGATGCGGCCGAGGAAGCCGCGGAAAAGCCCGATGAACACGAACGTGGCCGCCATCGTCAGCAACGCCACCCACGGGTCCTTCGGCCAGTAGACGTCGGCCGCGACGTACGCCATGCCGAACCCGATGAGCATCACCACGCCGCCGGTGACCACGGGCGGGAAGACCTTGTGCAGGACGCCGACGCCGAGCCGGTGGATGGCGTACCCGCACAGCGCCAGCACGACGCCGACGGCGAGCAGCGCCCCGGTGACGGTCGCGTCGCCGCCCCCGGCCGCCCTGATCGCGGCCACGGCCCCCACGAACGAGGCGCTGGAGCCCACGTAGCTGGGCACCTTGCCCTTCACGATGAGCAGGAAGAGGATCGTCGCGACACCGGACATCATCACGGCGAGGTTGGCGTCGAGCCCCATGACGAGCGGGAAGACGAACGTCGCGCCGAACATCGCGATGACGTGCTGGGCGCCGATGCCGACCATGCGGGGCCAGCTCAGCCGCTCGTCCGGCTTGACCACCTCACCGGGCGTCAGGTGCTTCCCGTCGCCGTGCAGCTTCCATCCCAACGCCACGCCCACACCTCTGCCTCCCCGCCTGACCAGCGAGGTCGTGCCCCTTCACATGTCGCAGAGCACAATAGAGCCTCGCGCGGGATGCTCCGTGCGCGGGGGGATCATCGGACGCTGATGGAGAAACCCTCTCCGCTGACGACCTGGCCGGCCCTGATCTTCGCCGTCTTGCGCAGCTCGACCTCGCCGTCGACCAGCACCATGCCCGCGGCGACGAGTTGCTTGGCCATGCCGCCGGTCTCGGTGACGCCGCAGTATTTCAGCAGGTCGCACAGCGGGATGTAGTCGGAGCTGAGTTCGAAGTCCACACGCCCACCCTAGATGCCCCGCATGCGCAGCACGTGCAGGGCCAGGGTCAGGTTGAGCCTCAGGTGGTGGTCCTCGGTGAAGGAGCCGAGCATGCGCTCCAGCTTGCCGATGCGGTAGCGCAGGGTGTTGTAGTGGAAGTGCAGGCGGCGGGCCGTCTCGGCCACGTTGAGGTTGGTCTCCAGCAGCACCTGCAGCGTGCGGCGCAGGTCGGCGTGGTCGGCGTCGTCGTCGCCGGCCAGCGGCCCGAGCGTCTCGCGGACGAACGCGTGCAGCTCGTCGGTGTCGCTGACCAGCGACAGCAGCCGGTAGACGCCGAGCTGGTCGAAGTGGGCCACCGCGCCGGCGCCGTGCAGCTGGCGGCCGACCCTGGCCGCCTTGAGCGCCTGCGCGTACGCCTCCGGCAGCGTCTCCGCCCCCGGGCAGGGCCGCGAGGCGCCGGTGGAGAACGTGGCGGGCGGCACGTCGGCGAAGGCGGCGGCCGCGTCCTTCGCCAGGCGGGCGCCGTCGACGCCCGCGTCCACCACGGCCACCACCTCGTGCGAGAACCCGGCCACCGCGCCGCGCGGGTCGTGCCGCCTGATCGCGGCCGTCCAGCACGCCACCAGCCGGTCCTGGGCGCTGCGCTCGTCGCCGACGGGGTCGAGCTCGGCCACCAGCACGGTCACCGGCCGTGCCAGGTCCCACCCGAACGCGCCCGCCCGCGCGGTGACCCGCTCGGCCGTGCCGGCCCGGCCGGTGAGCGCGTCACGCAGGAAGTCGGCGCGGTACTTGCTCTCGACGGCGTTGACCGCCTCCTGCCGGGTGACGACGAGCGCGGCGACGGTGGCGGCGCGCTCCAGGATGCCGACGTCGCCGTCGCCGATCGCCCCCGACGGGCTGTAGGCCACGATCCGGCCGTGGTGGTGTCCTCCGGCCAGCACGGGCACCGACGCGAACACCCGCCCCCGCCTCGGCGGCGGGCCCTCGTGGGAGAGCGACTCGCGCAGGACGGCGACGTGCTCGGCCGGCCCGGCGCTCGCCAGCACGCGGCCCGAGCCGTCCACGGCCGCCACCGACACGTCGAGCAGCTGCGCCACCTCGGCGGCGACCTCGTCCAGCCCGCCCCCGGCCAGCACCACGTGCACCAGCGCCCGGTGCGCCTCCTCGGCCCTGGCCAGCACGGCGGCCTGGCGGTTGAGTATGTCGGTCAGCACCTGGTTGAGGATGTCGTCGAAGCCGACGTCGTTGGGCAGCAGGATGAGCGGGAACCCGAGCCGGTCGGCCTGCGCCACCATCTCGGCGGGCAGCTCGTCCACGTACCGGCCGAGTTTGATCGCCAGGGCGGCGAGCCCGCGCTCGTCGAGGTCGGCGACCAGCCGGCCGAGCGACTGGGGCGTGTTGCGCAGCGGGTAGCCGGTGGTGAGCAGCAGCTCGTGCGGCTTGACCCAGGCGAGGATGTCGGGCACCTCCATCACGTTGAGC
>NZ_SMKQ01000081.1 GCF_004348995.1 Nonomuraea terrae | reverse complement strand
GCCCCGCCCCTGAGGCCGGGCTGGGAAGGCGTGCCTTCGCCCAAGCCGCCTTGGCCGCCGGGCACACGGTCGTCGGAACGGTCCGCTCTGCGGAGGACCTGCGGGCCTTCGAAGGGGCTCGAACCCGGGCACGCTCACGGCCGCATCCTGGATGTGACGGACGACGACGCCGTCTCAAGTGTGGTCGCGGAGGTGGAGCAGAGCGTCGGCCCTTCGGATGTCGCCAACGCCGGTTACGCCGGGAGGGCACCTTCGAGGAAACCCCGCCGGCCGAGGTGCGGCGGGGGTTCGAGGCGAACGTCTTCGGGACAGTGGCCACCCCGCAGGCAGCGCTGCCGCCCATGCGCCGGCGCCGCCGCGGACACCTGATGGCCGTCACCTCCATGGGCGGGCTCATGGCCGTGCCTGGCATGTCCGCCTACTGCGGCAGCAAGTTCGCCCTGGAAGGCATCCTCGAGGCACTGGGCAAGGAGGTCGCACGGTTCGGGATCCACGTGGCGGCGATCGAGCCAGGTTCCTTCCGCACCGGGGATTCAGCAGATCTCCGACCCTGGGGCAGGACCGACGGAATTCTTGCGTTTCCAAGCCACATAGCCCTATATGCCATGACAAAGCTTGGTCAAATCGTAAAGAACTGCAGGTAGGCGCAGCTAACCTGGCAAAGACTCGTCCCCACCAGAGATGGGTGATGGCATGGAAGCAGCCGGCAGCGTCCGTGGAGGGGCGACCTCAACGGTCGCCGTCGTCGATGGCGCGGGCACGGTGATCGGCTGGACCCAGGCCGCCGAGGAGCTCACCGGCTACCCCGCCGCCGACATTCTCGGCCGCCCCATCGGTACGCTCCTCCCACGCGACGGCCACGACCGCGACGGCGACGGCGACGGCGAACGCGAACATCTGCCCCGTACGGGATTGACGGAGGTGCGGCGGCGGGACGGCGAGGTGGTCATCGTGCGCGTCGAGGCTGCTTCGCTCACTTTCGGTGACGACGCCGGGAGCCGGCAGGGATCCTGGCTGGTGTCGGCGATCCCGGCCGCCACCGAGCTGTCCACCGGCACCGGCGCCCTGCTGGAGTCGCTCATCAGCAGCTTCCCCGTTGCCATGGCCATCTGGGACAGGAACCTGCGCTGCGTCTGGATGAACGAGGCGGCCGAGAAGCTCAGCGACGGCTATCCGTACTACCGGGTCGGCCGCTCCCTGACCGAGGTCATCGAGGGGATCGACACGGAAGCGGTGCAGGACGCGATGCGCAAGGTGTTGGCCGACGGCCGGCCCGTGATCGACCGTGAGGCCCGATGGTTCCACAGGAGTCACGAGCGCGCGATGTCCATCTCGCTGTTCCCTTTGGAGGGCGCGGACGGCCGGCCACTCGGCGTGCGCTCGGTGGCCCTGGATTTCAGCAACAGCAAGGCGCGCGATCACCTCGACCTGCTGCGCGAGGCCAGCGTCCGGCTCGGCAGCACGCTGGACGTCACGAAAACCGCCCAGGAGCTGGCCGAGCTGGCCATTCCGGTCCTCGCCGACCACGTGACCGTCGACCTGCCGGAATCGATGCTGCCCGGCGAAGAGCCGCTGCAGCGGCCGGCCACGACAGAGGCCGGCATCCCCGTTTTCCGGCGGGCCGGCGTGGCCTCGGTGCACGACGGGACGCCCCAGTCGTCCTGGGAGCGCCAGGAGACCGTGTTCGTGCCGCCGGGATCACCGTTCATGGAGGTGCTGCACTCGCGCCGGCCGCACTTCGAGCCCGTGCTGGACACCTCGCCCGGCACCTGGCTGGATCTGGACCCCGACCGGGCGCGGACCGTCCACGCCACCGGCATGCACTCGCTGATCGTCATTCCGCTGCAGGCGCGCGGCGACGTGCTCGGCGTCGCGACGTTCGCGCGCACCACCAACCCGGCGCCGTTCACCAGGGACGACCTGCAGCTGGCCGAGGAACTCGTCACGCGGGCCGCGCTGAGCCTGGACAACGCCCGCCGGTACACGCGCGAGCGGCTGACCGCGCTCGCGCTCCAGCGCGACCTGCTGCCGCACGACCTGTGCGGCACCGGCACCGTCGAGGTGGCCTCGCGTTACCTGCCCTCCGGCACGCACGAGGGGGTGGGAGGCGACTGGTACGACGCCATCCACCTGCCCGGCGCCCGCATCGCCCTGGTCGTCGGCGACGTGACCGGGCATGGCATCAACGCCGCGGCCACCATGGGCAGACTGCGCACCGCCGTGCGCACCCTGGCGTACCTGGACCTGCCTCCGGACGAGCTGCTCACCCACCTCGACCACCTGATCGCGAGGGACGCCCGCGGCTTCGAGGCCACGGGCGCCACCTGCCTGTACGTGGTCCATGACCCGCAGACCGGCCGCTGCACCATGGCCACGGCCGGGCATCCGCCGCCCGCGATCGTGAGCCCGTCCGGCGACGTGACGTTCCCGTCGCTGTCCGCCGGCACGCCGATCGGCGTGGGGCTGGGCACCTTCCAGTCGCACGAGCTGTACCTGCCGGCCGGGACCCTGCTGGCTCTCTACACCGACGGCCTGATCGAGACGCGGCAAGCCGACCTCGACACGGGCATGGCCAGGCTCGGCGACGCCCTCGCCCGTGAGGCGAGGCAGTCGGTGACGCTCGAGCGCCTGTGCACGGCCGTAATCGACTCCATCGTGGGCGACGCGCCCGCCGAGGACGACATCGCCCTGCTCATGGCCCGCATCCAGGCCTGACCCCGGCGTTGAGAGTCACGTCCTATGGTGATGTGGTCGGCGATGTCGATGTGGTCGGGCGCCGCGTCACGCGCGCTCTGGATGCCGCCGCCGGCTCCCGAGACCGCCCTGGAGTCTGGAGAAACGAGCCCATCCGCCCCCGCCCCGATGGAGCGTGAGTCCCTCCGCCGCGCCGTCCACGTCACGCCGACACCCTGCGCATCAGCAGCGGCCGCACCACGGTGACCTCCACCTTCCCGAGCGGCACGAGCGTGGCCAGGACCGCGGCGCGCATCCGCGCGGCCCGCCGGTTCGCCGCCTACGGCGTGACCAGCCGTCTCGACGCGCTACCCTCACACCGTGCGCCCGCGCGCTCGTCGGCCCGCGCCGACGTTCGGCCGGCTCGACCTGTTCGCTGCCCCGGCGGGGAAGTCCACCACTTCAACCAAGGTCGGCGAGTCCACGCGGTCGATGACTGGCGATGGTGGCGCAGTAGTCGAGCAGGCGCCTGCGTCCGTTGAGCGCTCGTCTGGCCTTGAACAGCGACCTGGTGTTGAGCGCGATCACCTCGATGTGGATGCTCCGCGGTCCCCGCCAGTGCGTGAACCGGCAAGAAGACGCGACCCACCCGTAACAGATGACCTCCTACGATGATCAGCAGCTTCCACCAGGCCGAGCATGCCCGGACACGATCACACCGGCCCCGTGAACTGGCGCGACTTCAGGGTGAAATCCGCCCAATGCCGGTCGGCCGAAGTGGTCTTCGGGTATCGCTGGTAGGTGGCCGTGTCCCGACCGTTCACTTCTCTCTAAGTTGTGAGGTCGCAGCCGCTTTCTCCGCCCACCGGTCCAGCTCGTCGCGTCCAGCCGAGGGCGGCCGTCCTGTGCCCGCCTCGTACCATCAAGGGGAATCTGATGATCGATATCGGCACGCTTCTCCCCAGCGAGCGGGACGCGTGGGAAAGCTTGTTCCGCGCGTACATCCACTTCTACCAGCGGGTCGAGCCGGACGAGATGTACGAGCGGGCGTGGCTCGAGTTCCAGGCGGGCACCCGGCTGCACGCCTTCGGGGCGAGACTGGACGGGCGACTCGTCGGTATCACGCACTTTTTCACCCACGGGAACACGTCCGCGCCCGACACCGACGTCTGCTACCTGCAGGATCTCTTCACCGCGTCGGACGTTCGCGGTAAGGGGGTGGGGCGGGCGCTGATCCAGGCCGTCGCGGACTGGGCTCGGGACAGGGGCTGCACGCGCGTGTACTGGAACACGCATGAGTCGAACAGCACAGCCCGGCTTCTGTACGACAAAGTCGCTGAGAATCGCGGCTTCATCCGGTATCAGATCGAACTGGCGTAGACGTCCAGCGACAGGGACGTCGGCGGGCGCCGTCAGGTTCCTGCTGAAGGGTGTACGTCGGATGCGCGGTGGACAGGCTCGGCGAGCATCTGGGTGACGACCTGCTCGGCCACGCTCACCTGGTCGAGTCCGCGTCAGAGGTCGGTCAGGTGCTGTGCCTGCCGTCCAGGTGGCGCCGCGTACGGCGAGTACCCGGAGCCGGCGACGGCCGCGCCCGTTGAGCTCGTCACGACCCGCCGTCGCGCATGAGCACCATCTCGCGGGTGTTACAGGTGCCTTGCACGGTGCTCCAGTGCGGGACAGTGTCCGATCGCAGGTGTCGGCGTTCTCCACGCAATGACCGAAACCACCGGTGCGGCGGCCGGCCTGAATGACCGCCGAGGCCCGCCTGTGAGGGTCGCCGAGGAGTTGCCCGGCTGCGCGAAGGCGGGTGTCAGGATTCGGGCGGGACGACCTTCTCCGAGGCCGCTTCCGGGCCCTCCTTGAGCAGGACCTCGAACCCCTCCCCGTCGAGGATCGGCACCCCGAGGCTCACCGCCTTGTCGTATTTCGACCCGGCGTTCTCCCCCGCGATCAGGAACGACGTCTTCTTCGACACCGAGGAGGCCACCTTGCCGCCCTGGCTCGTGAGCGCCTCGGCCGCCGAGTCGCGGGTGTAGCCCTCCAGCGTGCCCGTCACCACGAACGTCAGCCCTTCGAGGGTCTGCGGCCCCTTCTCCGGAGCCGGCTCGTCCTCCATCCGCACCCCGGCCGCCCGCCAGCGTTCGACGATCTCGCGGTGCCAGTCGACCTCGAACCACTCCCGGATCGTGGCCGCCACCCGGGGCCCGATGCCTTCGACGGCGGCCAGCTCCTCCTCGGAGGCGTTCATGATCGCGTCGATCGAGCGCATCTCGGCCGCCAGGGCGCGGGCCGTGGGCGGGCCGATGTGGCGGATCGACAGGGCCACCAGCACCTGGGCGAGCGAGGCCTGCTTGGCCTTCTCCAGCTCGTCCATCAGCACCAGGGCGTTCTGGCTGGGCTCGCCGTCGAGGTTGCGGAACAGGGAGACGACCTTCTCCTCACCCGTCTTCGCATCGATCTTGGGCAGACCGGTGTCGGGGTCGCGGACCACCGACCTGATCGGCATGATCTGCTCCAGCGTCAGGTCGAACAGGTCGGCCTCGGTGCGCACCACCGGCTGCTGCGGCGGCAGCGGCTGGGTGAGCGCGGTGGCCGCGACGTAGCCGAGCCCGTCGATGTTGAGCGCGCGCCGGCTCGCCGCGAAGAAGATGCGCTCGCGGATCTGCGCCGGGCAGCCACGCGCGTTGGGGCAGCGCAGGTCGGCGTCGCCCTCCTTCTCGTACGCCAGCTCGGTGCCGCACTCCGGGCAGTGGGTGGGCATGACGAACTCCCGCTCGGACCCGTCGCGCAGCGCCGCCACCGGCCCGACGACCTCGGGGATGACGTCGCCCGCCTTGCGCAGCACCACGGTGTCGCCGATGAGCACGCCCTTCTTCTGGACGATGGCGGCGTTGTGGAGCGTGGCCCGCTCGACGGTCGAGCCCGACACCACGACCGGCTCCATCACCGCGAACGGCGTCACCCGCCCCGTGCGCCCGACCCCGACCTGGATGTCGAGCAGCTTGGTGTTGACCTCTTCTGGCGGATATTTGAACGCGATCGCCCAGCGCGGCGCCCGCGAGGTCGAGCCCAGCTCCCGCTGCGTGCGGAAGTCGTCGACCTTCACCACGACCCCGTCGATCTCGTAAGGGGGGTCGTGCCGGTGGGCGCGGTAGTGCTCGATGAACTCGTTGACCTCCTTGATGCCCGGCACCACCCGGTAGAGGTCGCTGACCGGCAGCCCGAACTCGCGCAGCCGCTCGTAGCAGTCGGACTGCGCCCGCGGCTCGCTCGCGCCCTCCCAGATGCCGATGCCGTGCACCAGCATGCGCAGCGGGCGCTGGGCGGTGATGCGCGGGTCTTTCTGCCGCAGCGTGCCGGCCGCGGAGTTGCGCGGGTTGGCGAACGGCGCCTTGCCCTGCTCCACCAGCTGCTCGTTGAGCTTGACGAAGTCGTCGACCGGGATGTAGACCTCGCCGCGCACCTCGACCAGGCTGGGCACGTCGTCGCCCGTGAGCCGGTGGGGCACGCCCTTGATCGTGCGGACGTTGGCCGTCACGTCGTCGCCGAGACGGCCGTCGCCGCGGGTCGCGCCGCGCTCCAGCTTGCCGTCGCGGTAGACCAGCGCCACGGCCAGCCCGTCGATCTTGAGCTCGCACAGGTAGGGGCCGGGGTCGCCCTCGGCCAGCCGCTCCACCCGCGCCTGCCATCCCGCCATGTCGTCGGCGTCGAAGGCGTTGTCGAGGCTCTCCATCCGGTTGAGATGCTCGACCTTGGCGAAGTCGCCCGACACGGGCGCGCCCACCTTCTGGGTGGGCGAGTCGGGCGTCTGGAGCGTCGGATGGGCCTCCTCAAGGGCGAGCAGCTCACGGAACCACTCGTCGAACCGGGCGTCGCTGACCGTGGGCTGGTCGAGCACGTAATAGCGCCAGCGGGCCTCCTCGACCAGCTCGCTCAGCTCGGCATGCCGCTTGAGCGCGGCGACCGGCACGCCTTCGACCTCGGAGCCTGGCTCACTCACCGCGGGGCCTCCCTTCGTCCAACACCCTCAGCAAACGCTACCGCCGACCACCGACAAGAACACGCCTCATCCGCCCTGTGACCAGGCCGGATCTTCCCGCAGCACGCGCGCGGCCTTCCTGCAGGCCGTCAGCGCCGCCTTCGCGTACGCGGGCGAGGCCCCCGCCAGCCCGCACGCGGGGGTCAGCACGACCTGCTCGGCCAGCCGGTCCGGCGCGAACCCCAGCCGCCGCCACAGCTCCACGGCCGGCCTCGCGACCGCGCCCGCGTCGCCCAGCCGGGTGTCACGTCCCGGCACGACGCCCAGGAACAGCACCATCCCCGCCTCGAAGAGCTCCCCGAGCGCGTCGTCCGCGCGGCGGCGCAGCAGGGACGCGTCCACGGACACACCGCGCACCCCCGCACGGCGCAGCAGGTCGAACGGCACGGACGGCGCGCAGCAGTGCACCATGGGCTTCTCGAACAGCCGCAGCGCCTCCTCCACCCGCCACTCCTCCACGGCCGCGAGCCGCCCGAACCCCGACGCCGTCGGCACCGTGCCCGCCAGCACCCCCGGCAGCCGCGGCTCGTCGAGCTGCACCACGACCTCCGTCACCCCGGGCACCCGCCGCCGCACCTCGGCGCAGTGGTCGGCGAGCCCCTGCGCCAGCGAGGCCGTCAGATCGCGTACGGCCCCGGCGTCGGACAGCGCCTTGTCGCCGTGCCTGAGCTCGAGCGAGGCGGCCAGTGTCCACGGCCCGCAGACCTGCAGTTTGATCGGCCCCGCGTAGTCGTGCGCGATCTCCTCCAGCCCGTCGAGGTCGCGCCGCAGATGGTCGACGGCCCTGTGGTGGTCGCGGCCTGGACGGTCGGTCAGCCGCCATCCCGACGGCTGCACCTCGACCGCCAGGTCGACGAGCAGCCCCGCCGTCCGACCGACCATGTCGGCCCCGACGCCCCTGGCGGGGAGCTCGGGGAGGTACGGCAGCCCGGGCACCTCCCCGAACACGACCCTGATCGCCTCAAGATGATCCTCGCCCGGATGCGAACCGACCCCGGTGGCTTCCCACGTAGACATGGCACCAGCGTAGGGTCAGAACAATGAGGCTCACGAAATTCGATCATGCGTGCGTCCGCGTGGAGAAGGACGGCAAGGTCCTCGTCATCGACCCGGGCACGTTCACGAACGCCCCGGTGCTCGACGGCGCCGACGCGGTGCTCATCACCCACGAGCACGCCGATCACGTCGACGTCGCCAAGCTGAAGGCCGCCTCGCCCGACCTGGAGATCTGGACGTGCGAGGGCACCGCCGCGGGGCTCACGGAAGTGCCGGGGAAGGTCCAGGTCGTACGCCACGGCGACGGCTTCCAGACGGCCGGTTTCCGGGTGAAGGTGTTCGGTGAGTGGCACGCTCGCAACCACCCCGACCTGGACGTCGTCCAGAACGTCGGCTTCCTGCTCGACGACGAGGTCTTCTATCCGGGCGACGCCCTGACGGTCCCCGACGTGGAGGTGCCCACCCTGCTGGTGCCGACCGGCGCGCCCTGGCTGAAGCTCATGGAGATGGTCGAATACCTCAGGACCGTCCGCCCGGCGCGGGCGTTCTCCACCCACGACGGGCTCTACAACGAGATCGGCCTGGGCCTGGTCGACAGGTGGCTGGAAGGGGAGGGCGAGCGGCTGGGCGGCGACATCCGCCGCATCCCCGTCGGCGAGTCGGTGACGCTCAGCTAGCCGAGACGATGGTGGCCGAGCCGATGACGGTGGCGCCGGAGTAGAGCACCGCGGCCTGGCCGGCCGCGACCCCGGTCGCCGGCCGGTCGAGCTCGATCGTGAGCTGCCCGCCGCTCTCCTGGAACCGGCACGGGTAGACCTCGCCGTGCGCCCGCAGTTGCACGGTGAGGTCGTCGCGCCGCGACGGCCCGTTCCACACCGGACGGCCGCAGGTGATCGTGGTGACCTCCAGCGCCGAACGCGGGCCGACCGTCACCGTGTTGGACACCGGCTCGATCGACAGCACGTAGCGCGGCCTGCCGTCGGCCGCGGGCCGGTCGATGCGCAGGCCCTTGCGCTGCCCCACCGTGAACCCGTGGGCGCCCTGGTGGCTGCCCACGACCTCGCCCTCCTGGTCGACGATGGGCCCCTCGGCCGAGCCGAGGCGCTTGGACAGGAAGCCGCGGGTGTCGCCGTCGGCGATGAAGCAGATGTCGTGGCTGTCAGGCTTGTCGGCCACGGTCAGGCCGCGCCTGGCGGCCTCCTCGCGCACCTCGGCCTTGGTGGAGTCGCCCAGCGGGAAGATCGCGTGGCTCAGCTGCTCGCGGGTGAGCACGCCCAGGACGTACGACTGGTCCTTCCCCTGGTCGACGCTCCTGGACAACGCTCCGTCGACCAGCCGGGCGTGGTGGCCGGTGGCGACCGCGTCGAAGCCCAGGGCGAGCGCCCGGTCGAGCACCGCGGCGAACTTGATCTTCTCGTTGCAGCGCAGGCACGGGTTGGGCGTGCGGCCCGCGGCGTACTCGGCCACGAAGTCCTCGACCACGTCGCGCTGGAAGCGCTCCGCCATGTCCCAGATGTAGAACGGGATGCCGATCACGTCGGCGGCGCGGCGGGCGTCACGGGAGTCTTCGATCGTGCAGCAGCCCCTGGCTCCCGTGCGGTGGGATTGGGGGTTGGCGGACAGGGCGAGGTGGACACCAGTGACGTCGTGACCGGCCTCGGCGATCCGAGCGGCGGCCACGGCGGAATCGACGCCGCCCGACATGGCGGCAAGCACACGCAGTCCCATGACGCTTCCAGCGTACTGGCCGCCCGGGAGTGCGCGACCATGGCGGGGGTCTGGAAGTATGCGTCCATGCGACTGTTCGGGCGCAAGGACGCAGACGAGGGGGCGGGGCGCTCCCAGGAGGCCATCGCGGGGTTCTGGGCGTGGTGGCAGGAGACCAGACCGCGGCTCGACGCGCTGGTGGCGGCCGGTGACAAGAGCGGCCTCGACGAGCTGCTCGGGCCCGCGGTGGCGGCGATCCACCCCGGCCTGGTGTGGGAGGTGGCGCCCGGCGGCGAGGCCGCCCACGCCCTGGTGGTGACCGCGGCGGGCGACGCCGAGCTGCGGCCGCCGGCCCACCGCTGGGCCAAGGCGGCGCCGCCGTCCGACCTGCTGTGGGAGTTCCATCCGTCGCGGCGGGCCAACCCGCGGGCGAGCGAGCTCACGATCGAGGTGGGCGGTTACGAGCTGGCGCTCGGCAAGTTCGCGCTGGGTCTGCGGGTGCCGCCCAACCAGCCTCGGGTCGACGTGACCGCGTACCACCCGATGTTCGGCGAGATCGACGGCGACACCCGCATGGAGGCCACCCTGCTGGCCCTGGACCACCTGCTGGGCGAGGACGACGTGGCCAGGTGGGTGGGTGAGATCGCGCCCGCGACGTTCGAGCCGATCGACGCCGTGGCCGCCGTCCACCTGCCGGTCGTGGTCGCCGACGTCGCCTCGGGCTACTCCGGCGAGGAGTGGCTGCGGCTGGAGGGCCGTTCCGGTCGCGGGGCGGCGCTGGTGGCGCAGGCCCGTCACCCGCTGCGGCCGGTCGACCGCCCGCTGCTCGACCAGCACATCGCCGTCAGCGTCCCCTACAAGCACCGCGACGGCGACGGCCTGCCCGCGGGCGCCTCACTCGAGGCGCTGCGCGACGTCGAGGAGCGCCTGTCGGCCCTCCTCGACCCACGCGACGACGCCGTCCTGGCGGTGCACCTGAGCACGGAGGGCCGGCGCCTCTTCCACGTGTACGCCGACTCCACGGGTGACGCGGCCTCCCACGTCAAAAGCCTGTTCACCGCCTGGCCCGAGGGCAGGGCCCGCGTCGAGGTCACCCTCGACCCCGCCTGGACCGCAGTCGCCCCCTTCCTCAGCTGACCGAGGAAGCCGCCCTCGCCCACCCACGAGGAAGCCGCCGTCGCCTGCCCGCGAGGAAGCCGCCGTCGCCTGCCCGCGAGGAAGCTGCCATCGTTTGCCCGCGACGGCATTCAAGGCGACCGAGCCGCCTCACGAAGTGAGGCCATGAACACGAGCGGCGGCCGGTCAGCTCAGTCCCGCGCGGCGGGCGCGTTCGACGGCGGCGGGGAGGACTTCGATGAGGCGGTCGACGTCGGCGCCCGTCGAGGTGTGGCCCAGCGAGAACCGCAAAGAGCCTCGGGCCGCCGCCGCGTCGGCGCCCATGGCCAGCAGCACGTGGGACGGCTGCGACACCCCCGCCGAGCAGGCAGAGCCCGTCGAGCACTCCACGCCCTTGGCGTCGAGCAGCATGAGCAGCGCGTCACCCTCGCAGCCGGGGAAGGAGAAGTGGGCGTTGCCGGGCAGGCGCCCGGCGGGGTCTCCGTTGAGCACGACGTCGGGCACGGCGTCGCGTACGCGCTTGATGAGGTCGTCGCGCAGCGCGGTCAGGCGGCGGGCGACGGCCTCCTGGTCGCGGACGGCGGCGGTGACGGCGGCGGCGAGCCCCGCGATGGCGGGGGCGTCGAGCGTGCCGGAGCGCACGTCGCGCTCCTGACCGCCGCCGTGCAGCACGGAGACCGGCGTCATGCCCCTGGCCAGCAGCAGCGCGCCGGCGCCCATCGGGCCGCCGAGCTTGTGGCCGGTGAGGGTGAGCGCGTCGGCCCCTGACCCGGCGAACGACACGGGCAGCTGCCCCACCGCCTGCACCGCGTCGGTGTGGAACGGGATGCCGTGGTCGTGGGCGATCGCGGCCAGCACCTGGACGGGCTGGACCGTGCCGACCTCGTTGTTGGCCCACATGACGCTGACCAGGGCCACGTCGTCGGGGTCGCGCTCGATGGCGTTGCGCAGTGTGTCGGGGTGGACGCGGCCGTGCTCGTCGACCTCCAGCAGCTCCACCTGGGCGCCCTGGCTGTCGCCCAGCCAGTGGGCCGGGTCGAGCACGGCGTGGTGCTCGACGGAGCTGATCAGCACGCGCCGCCGCGGCCGGCGCGCCCAGTAGAGGCCCTTGATCGCCAGGTTGTCGGCTTCGGTGCCGCCCGAGGTGAAGACGACCTCGCTGGGCCGGGCGCCGAGCGCGTCGGCGATGGTCTCGCGGGACTCCTCGACGACCCGGCGCGCCTGACGGCCCGTGGCGTGCAGCGAGGAAGCATTTCCGGGGCGTTTGAGTTGCTCCGTCATGGCCTCGATCGCCTCGGGCAGCATGGGCGTGGTAGCCGCATGATCAAGATAGGCCGACGGTCTGGTCACCTGCCCAGCGTATCCCGTTTGCGACTGTACCGTCCGGACGGTACAGTACAGGGCATGCGAAGGGACGAGCTTTTGGACGCGGCGGAGCAGATCCTCTGCGACCAGGGCTCGGCCGCGCTGACCCTGTCCGCGGTGGCCGACCGCGCCGGCGTGAGCAAGGGTGGCCTGCTCTACCACTACGGCTCCAAGGAAGCCCTGATCAAGGGCATGGTGGAGCGGTTGATCGACGACTTCGACGAGCTGATGGCCGCCCAGCCCGGTGAGACCTACACCGAGCGCTATCTGGACGCCACGCTGGTCTCCGTGAGGTCCGGTCGGCAGCGCCGATGGGCCGTCGTGACCAGCGCCTCGGGCAGCATCGACCTGCTCGCGCCGCTGCGCGACGCGATGACCCGCTGGCACCGCGAGGGTCTGGCGGAGGAGCCCGACCCGGTGGCCGCCCAGATCGTACGGCTGGCCTGCGAGGGCCTGTGGGACGTGGCGAGCCACGACCCGGAGCTCAACACCGAAGCGGACCTCCAGTCCCTGGAGCTCCGCCTGAAAGCCCTGCTCCGCCCGTCCGCCTGAAAGCCCTGCTCCGTCCCTCCGCCTGATTTCCGCGGCGCCCTCGCGCGCCACTCACCCGCCTGAACACCTCGGTCGTCCGACCGCGGGTACACGCCGCGCCCCCGGGTGCGGCGTGCGGCATGCCAGGCATGCCTGTTTTGTCACGAAAAAGCACGAAAAAAGTACGACTCTAGTGAGGTGTCTGATGACCAGCGAGCTGAGGAGTGCCCGTTACGGGGCGGTCCTCACCTTCGTCCTAGCCGGCCTGATGGTGGGCACGATGACCGTGCGCATCCCCGCCCTGACCGACAAACTCGGCCTGACCGAGGCCACCGTCGGCACCATCCTGCTGGTGTGGGGCCTGGGCGCCCTGGTCACCATGCAATCCATGCGCCGCGTCATGGCCCGCGTGGGCAGCCGCGCGGTCCTGCGGGCGGGCGGTCCCCTGACGGCGCTCGGCCTCATCGGTGTGGCCTTCGCCCCGAACCTGCCGCTGCTGCTGGTGGCCGTGGCGTTCTTCGGCATGGCCTTCGGCATGGTGGACGTCGCCATGAACGCCCAGGGCTCCGCCGTCGAGCAGGCGTACGGACGTCCCCTGATGAACGGCATGCACGCCGGCTGGTGCGTGGGCGCCATCTCGGCGGGCGCGCTCGGCAGCCTGGCGATCGCCGCGGGCCTGCCGTTCACCGCGAACGTGGCGCTGGTCGGGCTGGTCTCGCTCCCGGTCATGGCGTTGCTCGGGCGTACGTACCTGCCGGAGTCCCCCGCCTCCGCGACGGACACGGGCGGACGGCGCCGCATGCCGCCGATCGTCTACCTGCTCGGCGCGATCATGTTCTTCGCCTTCATGGTGGAGGGCACGGTCGCCGACTGGAACGGCCTCTACCTGCGCGACGAGCTCGGCGCACCCGAGGCGGTGGCGGCGCTCGGCTACCCGGTGTTCGAGGTCGGCATGCTGGTCGCCCGGCTGACCGGCGACCGGCTGCGGGCGAGGTTCGGGGTGCGCGGCATGCTGACCGTCTCCGGCCTGGCCACGGCGGGGTTCTTCAGCACCGTGCTGCTGGCGCCGGCGGCGCTGGTGGCGGTGGCGGCGATGTTCTTCGTGGGCCTCGGCGTGGCGACGATCTCGCCGCTGACGCTGTCGCTGGCGGGCACCGCGACCGACGCCCCGGGGCCGGCGATCGCCCAGGCGGGCGCCATGGGGTACGCGGGGCTGCTGCTCGGCCCGGTCGTGATCGGCTACCTGTCGCACGCGACCTCACTGCACACGGCGCTCGGCATCGCGGTCGTCCTCGGCCTGCTGATCGCCGGCGCCTCCCGCCTGCTCCCCGGCCACGAGCCGTCCCAGGTCACGCCTCTGCCGGTACGCGAGCCCGCCGAGGCCGCCGCCTGACCGCCACAATCGAGGCATGTCCCTCGAAAGGAACGTCCCCTTCGACATCCGGGCGTACGAGGCGCGGGTGCGGTCGTCCTCCTGCTTCATCTGCGCCATCGTGGCCGGCGACCCGGCCTACGACCTGGAGCAGATCGTCTACGAGGACGACCGCCACCTGGCCTTCCTCAACCGCTACCCCACCCTGCCCGGCTACCTGCTGGTGAGCCCGAAACGGCACGTCGAGCACGTCGTACGCGACCTGTCCGAGGACGACTACCTCGCGCTCATGCGGGTGGTCAGGAAGGTCGCGCTGGCCGTGGAGTCGGTGGTGCCGTCGGAGCGCACGTACCTGCTGTCGCTCGGCAGCCGGCAGGGCAACGCCCACCTGCACTGGCACGTGGCCCCGCTGCCACCGGGCACGCCGTACGAGCGGCAGCAGTACCACGCGCTCATGTCGGAGAACGGCCTGATCCCCTGGACCCGCGAGCAGGCCGAAGACCTGGCCGGCCGCGTCCGGCGGGCGCTGGCGTGAGCCTGAGGACGGACGAGCGCCGTGCCAGTCGAATCCAGCCCTTCCACCCCCATGGACCGGGCGGCCGCCGTCTGCCCACGATGGACCCCCACATCTCGAGGAGGCGGCCTGTGGCGATCAGACTCCGGCTCAGCGCCAAGGCGAAGACGGTCTATGTCGAACACGGCGTGTGGTTCGACGACGGCACGAAGAGCATCCACGTCACGATTCCCGGCGCCGAGGGCGCGCACTGGTCGTATTCGCGTTCCGGCGACCCGAAGCGATACGCGATCTACAAGGCGATCCTTCAGAGTCAAGAACGGTGGCCTGAAGGCCAGGAGTGACGGACCCGGGGCCGATGGGAGATGGAAGAAGCGGCGCCGCATCGCGCGACGCCGCTTCCCGCTGGGAGTCTGGAAGCGCTACTTGCGCTTCTTGACCTCCTCGGTGAGCTGGGGGACGACCTGGTGGAGGTCGCCCACCACGCCGTAGTCGGCCAGCTCGAAGATGGGCGCCTCGGGGTCCTTGTTGATGGCCACGATGGTCTTCGCGGTCTGCATGCCCGCCCGGTGCTGGATGGCCCCGGAGATGCCGGCCGCGATGTACAGCTGCGGCGAGACCGTCTTACCGGTCTGCCCGACCTGGAACTGGTGCGGGTACCAGCCGGCGTCCGTGGCGGCGCGGGAGGCGCCCACGGCGGCGCCGAGCGAGTCGGCCAGCTCCTCGATGACCGAGAAGTTCTCCGCCGAGCCGACCCCGCGGCCGCCCGAGACGACGATCGCGGCCTCGGTCAGCTCCGGCCGGGCGCCCTTCTCCTGCTTGACCCGCTCGACCACGCGGGCGGCCTTGGCGGCGTCGGACAGGGTGACCGAGACCTCCTCCTCGGCCCCCGCGCCCGCGGCGGCCTCAGGGGCGGTCGAGTTGGGGCGTACGGCGATGATCGGCGTACCCCTGCGCACCCGCGAGTGCACGTTGATGCCGCCACCGAAGATCGACTGGTCGGCCACGAAGCCGTCGCCCAGGCCGACGGCGTCGGTGATGACGCCCGAGTCGGTCTTGACGGCCAGGCGGCCGGCGACCTCCTTGCCCTCCGCCGTGGCGGCCACCAGCACGGCGGCCGGCGACTTGGCGGCGACGAGCTGGGCGAGCAGTTCGGCCTTGGGCGCGACGACGTGGTCGACGATGTCGTCACCGGCGGCGACGTAGATCTTCTCCGCGCCGTACTCGGCCAGGCGGGCCTTGGCCTCGGCGGTGATGCCCGGGCCGGCCCAGACGGCGGCGGGAGCGCCGAGGGAGCGGGCCAGGGTCAGCAGCTCGAGCGTGACCTTCTTGACCTCGCCTTCGACCTGCTCGACGAGAACGAGAATCTCCGACATTTCTCTCAAAACCCCCGTTCTCAGATGAACTTCTTGGACGCCAGGAAGTCGGCGGCGCTCACGCCACCGTCGCCCTCGTCCTTGACGATCGTGCCGGCGGCGCGCGGCGGCGCGGCGGCGAAGTCCACCACCTCGGACCAGGCGGCGCCGAGGCCGACCTGGGCGGCGTCGATGGAGGCGTCGCCGATGGCCAGCGTCTCGACCGGCTTCTTCTTGGCCGCCATGATGCCCTTGAACGACGGGTAACGCGGCTCGTTGATCTTCTCAACCACGGAGACGACGGCCGGCAGCGTGGCCTCGACCCGGTCGAACCCGTAGTCGGTGATGCGCTGGATCTTGATCGAGGAGCCCTCGACGTCGACCTTGTTGGCCAGCGTGAGCTGCGCCGTGCCGAGGCGCTCGGCGAGCATCGCGGCCAGCACGCCGGTGCGCGCGTCGGTGGACTCCGAGCCGAGGATGACCAGGTCGAACCCGATCTTCTTGAGCACCTGGGCCATCGCGTACGAGGTGGACAGCGCGTCGGAGCCGTGGAGCGCGTCGTCACTGAGATGGACGGCCTTGTCGGCGCCCATGGCCAGCGCCTTGCGGATGGTCTCGGTGGCCTTGGCCGGACCCATGGTGAGGACGGTCACCTCACCGCCGTGGGCCTCCTTGAGCTTCAGTGCCTCTTCGACCGCGTACTCGTCAAGCTCGTTGACCACGCCGTCGGCGGCGTCGCGGTCGAGCGTGTTGTCATCGGACCGCAGCTTGCGCTCGGTAGCCGTGTCGGGGACCTGCTTCACGCAGACGACGATGTTCATGGCCGGTGGCCGACCTCCCGTAGTTCGCGTGCGCCACCGCGGCTGCGGTCGGCGCCGAATGCATCTGTCAAGACTGCCAGGTGCCCCACCGGGCATCCGACAGAGGGTCTGCCGTCGTTGTCGCGGTTATGTTACCCACCGGTAGCTTACGCGCAAACCGGCATCCCGGGCGGCCGGCCACACATCAGCTACCGTCTCCCACCATACCGAACTTTATTCGGTACGCATCGAGCGGGTCATGCCGACAACAGGAAGACGATCCCGACGACCAGCGCCGTCCCCGCGAACAACGCGAGCACGGGGGTGCTGAACATCGCGGCCAGCCCGAAGCACAACCCCACCACACCCGCGACGGAGACGAAATCCACGATCATGCGGCTGCGCCGGTAGGGGCCGCGCGAGACCAGCGCCACCCCGGCGTCGCAGACGACCGCCAGCGCGTACGCCGCCAGCAGGAACAGCGCCACCTCCGGCCACGGCTCGCGGGCGGCGGCCGCCAGCAGCGACACGAACAGGCCGGAGCCGATCAACCAGCGCCGGCGCACCTTCTCCCGGTGCCGCGCCCTGGACTCCTCCACCGAACGGCGGTGCCGCTCCTGACCGGGACGCCACTCGCGGGTCTCCAGATCGTCGCCGGCCGACCGCGAGCGCACCACCGGGACGGGCTGCGGCGGGACGACGTGGCGCACGTGTGAGACGGGCGCGACGCCGAGCTTGGCGCAGATCTGCGCGGCCGTGGGCCGTGCGGCGGGCTCGGTGGACAGGCACGCGCGTAACAGCGGCTCCAGCCACTCCGGCGCGCCCTCCAGGTCGGGCGGGTGGTGCACCACCCGGTAGGCGACCGCCGAGGCCGGGCCCTGCCCGTACGGCTGCCGCCCGGTGGCGGCGTAGGCCAGCGTCGCCCCGAACGAGAACACGTCGGCCTCCATGCCCGCCTCCCGGCCCTCCAGGATCTCGGGCGCGAGGTAGCCGGGCGTGCCGACGACCGCGCCGGAGGCGGTGACCGACAGCGAGTCGAGCGCGCTCGCGATGCCGAAGTCGATCACGACGGGCTCGCCCTCGGTCACGATCACGTTGGCCGGCTTGAGGTCGCGGTGGACGACGCCCGCCTCGTGCATGGCGTGGAGCGCGTCGGCCAGCCCGGCGGCCAGCCGCCGCAGATCGGCGACCGGCACGGGCACGGCGCTGAGCGGCCTGCCCTGGACGTAACGGGTGACGAGGTAGGGGCGTTCGCCGTCCAGCGAGGCGTCGAGCACCTCGGCGATGTGCGTGCCCCCGACCCTGCGCATGGTCTCGACCTCGCGCGCCAGCCGGGCCAGCGCGCCGCCGTCGGCGGCGACGTGCGGATGCAGCACCTTGACCGCGACCGTGCGCCCCTCGTGATCGAGCGCCAGGTGGACCTCGCCGAAGCCGCCGGCGCCGAGCCGGGAGAGGAGCTCGTACGGGCCGAGGTGGTCGCTCATATCTCTCACTCTCCCCCGGGGCGGTGGCGAGGACACTCAGGACCAGGGATTCACGAACCCCAGCCCGAGCCCGTCCATGAGGCTGCCGATCAGGCCCGTGATGAGGCCCATCGTGGTCTGCGTGGCCTCGTCGGCCAGGTCGTCGATGACCGACTCGGGCGCCCGCCAGGGCGACCAGACGGGATCCTGGCCCAGCGCGAACATCACCGCGAACATCGCGGCCGCGCCCATGAGCACGACGGCGACCAAGGCCGCCCCCGGGCTGCGCAGCACGCTCGTGAGCGTGCGGGTGACGGCCTGGCGCGGCGCGCCGCCGCCGGGCAGCACGAACAGGCCCGCCGCGAAGGCGCCCGCCGCGTAGGCGGCGGCCTCGTTGACGCTCATCTGCCCGGCCCAGTGGAGCACGCCCCAGACGCACACGCCGAACAGCAGCGCGAACGGCACGTGCACCACCGACACGAGCGCGGACTTGATCAGCGCCCATGGGGTGCCGACCAGGACGAGCAGCGGGTCGGCGGCGCTGCTGCCGCGCGTCTGGCGGCGCTTGACGAGGTCGCCGAAGAGGTATTCGCCCGTGCGCAGCACGATCGCGAGCGCGACGGCGATCGCGCCCACCATGACCGGCATCATGACGGTCAGCGCGACCAACGTGACCAGCGTGAGCAGGCCGACGAACTGGCTGCCGAACAGGTAGCGCCTGCGCTCGGCGGGCGGGGTGTACTGGCGCGGCGCGGCCGACGGCGGGGTGTACTGGCGCGGCGCGGGCGACGGCGGCGCGGGCCTGGCCTGCGTCGGGGCCGGATAGCCGGCCACCCGCTGGTCGGCGCGGGGCAACGGCCGGGCCGCGACCGGCGCGGGCACGTAGGGCGGCGGGCGCTCCTCACGGCGCGGCGCGGGCGGCGGCGGAGGCGGCGGCGCCGGCTCGGCGTAGTCGACCGGCGGCAGCAGATCGGAGAACGAGTCCATGGTGCGGGTGCGGTCGGCCAGCCGTTTGGTGCCCGTCGGCCCCTCGAAGGACGTCTCGTTGAACGTGGTCACCGCCGGGTCGAGCGCCCTGGCCATCCGCAGCAGCGCGGGCGCGCTGGGCCTGGCCTCCGCGTCGACCTGCAGGGCCCGGGAGAGCCAGCCGCGCAGCCAGGCGGGCGCCTTGTCGAGCTGGGCCCGCCCTTCCATGATGTTGAAGCAGACCGCCTCGAACGTGCCCGTGCCGAACGGCGGCCCGCCGGTGGCGGCGAAGAACACCGTCGAGGCCAGTGAGTGCACGTCGGCGGCCTGGGTGATGTCGGAGTCGCGGATGATCTCGGGCGCGAGGTAGCCGGGCGTGCCGACGAACATGCCGGTCTGCGTCAGCCGGGTGGCGTTGACCAGGTGGGCGATGCCGAAGTCGATGACCAGCGGCTCTCCGTCGACCAGCATCACGTTGGACGGCTTGAAGTCGCGATGGATGACGTCGGCCGCGTGGATGGACACGAGCGCCTGGCAGAGCCCCTGGGCCAGCCTGATCAGCTCGCGGGCCTCCAGGGGACCGTCGGTGAGGACGGTCTCCTCCAGCGTGCGCCCGGGCGCGAACCGCGTGACGACGTACGGCTGACCGCCGACCAACTCGGCGTCGATCACCTCCGCGACGTACGGGCTGCGCACCCGGCGCATGGTCTCGACCTCGCGGGTGAGCCGGTCGCGCGCCTTGAGGTCGGCCGCCACGTGCGGATGGAGGACCTTGACGGCGACCTCGCGGCCCTCGCCGTCGAGACCGAGGTGGACGACGCCCATGCCACCCTCGCCGATCTTTCTGACCAGCCGGTAAGGGCCGAGGCGTTCTGGTGCTTGGGTGCTCATCGCCACCTTCCCCGCGTCATCCCCCGGAACTCTCCCTCAGTCCTGCCAACTGCTCGATGATCGGATCGACGTTCAGCGGAGTCCATACGGCCCCCCTCGGATTGTCCCCGAACGTGCTGGCCGCGACGACCAGGGAGAGCCCCGCGCCTGCCGCGAGCACTCCCGCCAACACCATCGCCGCTGTTCTCGAGGGTACGAGGGATGCGAGCGTTCTGCGCATCTGCTTGCCGGGACCCTCGACTCCGGGGCCCGCGCACAGCGTCCACAGGGCGACGGCCGCGCCCCACGCCAGCGCGTACGACGCGTCCATTCCGGCCACCACGGTGAGCAGCAGCGTCACCGGCAGGCCGAGGATGAGAGCGTAGAGGACGAGGGCGAGCGTGATGCCCGCCGACCTGGCCAGCGCCGCGGGGAACGCGAACACCCTGACCAGGTCGAGCGCCGCCGCTCCTGCCGCCCTGCGGGCCGTGAGCTGCGGCTGGGCCATGTCCGCCGCGCGCAGCAGGATCGCGACCGGGATCGCGACGACGGCCACGACCACGGGCGCGAGCACGGCCGCCACGATCATCAGGACCAGCAGCATCGCGCTCGCCACGCCGTACGCCTTGGAGCGCTGCAGCAGCCTGCCCGGCTGGACGCCCGGGACGTACGGCTCGCGCTGGGTGGGCGGATCGGGCTGGTAGGGCGGCTGCGCCGGGATGTAGGGGGGCACCTGGACCGGGATCGGGTTGGGGCGCTGGTAGCCGGGCCCGCCGGCCTGCGGCCCGGAGCCCGGGTACGGGCCCGGCTGGGAGCCCTGCGGCGCCGGCGGGGAGCCTGGCCGCCGCTGGTCGGGGGCCTCGGGGCGGACGCGCCTGGTGGGCACGTCGGACTCGCCCGGGGGCGTCACGGGCCCGTTGGCGGGGGCCGGGGGCGGCGCGTAGGGGCCCACGTCGCGCTGCTGGATGCGCCGCAGCTCCTCCGGCGTCACCCTGCGGGTCGGGTAGGGGTCGGCCTGGTCGGGCAGCAGCGACTCGTACGGCTGGTCACGGGAGGCTCCGCCGAGCAGCGACTCGTACGGCCGGCCGGGCGCCGACGGTTGTTCGGCGCCGTCGATCAGCCGCCGCGGCGTCATCGGCGGCGTGGAGACGTCGTAGGGCGGTTTGTCCCCCACCCGCGGCGGAGGCGGGAACGGCACCGGCCGCGGCGGGTCGGTGCGCGCCGGCACGGTGGTGATCTCCTCGGACCGGCCCGGCGGCTTGGACGGCAACATCCGCGCGGTCTGCTCGGCCAGCTCCGCCGCCTTGGGGCGCTTGGCCGGGTTGCGCTGGAAGGCGGCCTTCAGCAGCGGCCGCAGCTCGGGAGGCGCCGCGCCGATGTCGGCCTTGCCCGCGGTGATGTTGTAGAAGACCATCTCCAGCGTGCCCTTGCCGAAGGGCGGCTGGCCGGAGGCGGCGAACAGCAGGGTGCCGGCCCAGGCGTGGACGTCGACCTCGGGGCCGGCCTCGTGGCCCTCGATGATCTCGGGCGCGAGATAGCCGGGCGTGCCGATGAACATGCCGGTCTGCGTCAGCCGGGTCGCGTCGACCGCCTGCGCGATGCCGAAGTCGATCAGTACGGGCTCGCCGTCGAGGATCAGCACGTTGCCGGGTTTGAGGTCGCGGTGGATGACTCCCACCGAGTGGACCGCGGCCAGCGCGGACGCCACTCCGTGTGCGACCTTGACCAGGGCGGGCAGGTCGAGCGGGCCGTCGTCCTTGACGATCTCGTCGAGGGGGCGGCCGGGCACGTAGCGGGTGACGATGTAGGGGCGATGACCGGTGACGTCGGCGTCGAGCACCTCGGCGATGTAGCCGCTGCGGACCCGCTGCATCGTCTCGACCTCGCGCGAAAGCCGCCGCCTGGCGACCTCGTCACCGGCGACCTCCGCGCGCAGGACCTTGACCGCCACCTGGCGCCCCTGCGGGTCGACGGCGAGATGGACAACGCCCATCCCGCCTTCACCGAGCCGCCTGAGCAGCCGGTAAGGGCCGAGTCGGTCATCGTTCATGGCATGAAGCACCATACCGGCTTAATCCCCGCCCACGAGATGAACCACGAGGCCACATTCCCACTCGTACAACGTCCAGAAAGGCCCCATCGGTTTCCCATCCAACGGTCTCGAAACGGCTTCGGTTTTGTCATCCGGCCAAGGAGAGCACCTCTGCCCTCTTGAGGCCGGCCAGGGCGGCGCCCGAGATCGCGAGCTTCGACCGGCGCACGCCGCTGCCGATCACCACTCGCGCGTGCTCGGCGACGTGCGTGTCCACCAGGATCGGCCACTCCTCCGGCAGGCCGATGGGCGTGATGCCGCCGTACTCCATGCCGGTCAGCTCGACCGCGTCGGCCATCGGCGCGAAGCTGGCCTTACGGGCGTCGAGGTGTTTGCGCACCACGCCGTTGACGTCGACCCGCATCGTCGCCAGCACCATGCAGGCGGCGTAGCGCGTCTCACCGCCCCGCTTGGCCGCCACGACCACGCAGTTGGCGGACTCGTCGAGGCGCACGCCGTAGCGCTCGCAGAAAGCCGCCGTGTCGGCCAGATCGGGGTCGATCTCGGCCACCTCGACGCCCTCCACGTGTGTCACGGCGCGGGCCACCGGCTCCGCCAGAAGGTCGATCCGCTCGGTCGGGGTCACCCAGTGCAACGTCATCCCATCTCCTCGTTCGCTTCTCCCAGGAGCCTATTGCGGCCCTCAGGAGCAGCGGGCGCGTCACGGGGACCGCAGCACGCGTTCGTGCAGCTCGGTGACGACACCGCGGGCGGACTCCATGGCCCCCGCCTGCCAGGCGATCAGGTGGGTCAGCCAGTCGCCCGCGAAGTAAACCCTTCCGGCGGGGCGTTGCAGAAGAGTGAAGGACGAATCAACGGACGGCCAGCGCACCCAGCCGCCCTCGATGTGCTCCTGGCGCTCCCAGGCGATGGAGGCGCTGGACAGCACGTTCTGCCGGTACTTCTCGCCGTGGATCTTCTTGCCCTGGGTGAGCGCGCGGCGGCGGCGGTCGTCGGGGGTGAGCGCGGCGTAGAGCTCGGCGTTCTCGTCGGTGTTGTAGTAGCCGACGAGCAGGCCGCGCTCGGAGTGGTAGCCGTACGAGGGGTACCAGATGTGGGTGATGTCCAGGTCGGTCTCGGTGACGCCGCCGTAGATGCGGTCTTCCAGCTCCCACCAGCGGGTGCCGTACTCCAGGCCGATCTTCCCGGCGGGCACCGGGACCGGGGTCCGCAAGGCCGCGGCGACCTCGGCGCCGAGGTTGTGCGGGATCCTGGCGAGCAGGTGGGGCGGGAGCGCGGCGATGCAGTAGTCGGCCTTGAGGGTGCCGCCGGTGTACGTCACCTCGACGCCGTCGGCCAGAGTGGTGATCTTCGTGACCCGGGCGCCGGTCCTGATCCGGTCGGCGCCGACGGCCTCGACGAGCTTGGTCACGATGGCGTCCATGCCGCCGACCGGCTGGAACATGGGGGTGGCCTGGTCGTAGCCGAAGTCGTTGGTGATGGCGTGGCCGGTGCCGGCGGCGAGGACCTGGTGGAGCGAGCCGGGCGCGGTGATGGGGGTGCCCGCACCGATCGCCGGAAATTCCGTGAAACCGCGCCGCTCCGAGCCCTCGTACTCCAGCTTCGGGCCCAGGTCGCCGAACCTGCGCAGGAAGTCCAGCAGCCGCTCCCGGTCGTCCTTGGTGATCATCTTGTCGAGCGCGCCGAGGTCGGTGGCCTTGGCGAGGAGTTCTGCGACATATCCGTACATGTCGGCTTGGGCGGTGCGGGCGCGCAGGGTCTGGCCGTTGGTGTGGACGTACGCCGCGGCGTTCCTGTTGACGAACGTCTCGATGGGGATGCCCAGCTCACGGCAGTAGTCGAGGGTCACCATCCAGGGCGCGATCCGGCCGGGGCCGGCGTTGAAGTAAACGCCCTCGCCGAACCTGACCTCCTGGGCCGGGCCCCTCAGCTCGGTCAGGCGGTCACCGCCGCGTAGCGTGAGGTTCCGGCCGCCCGCCTCGGCCCTGGCCTCCAGGACCGTGCAGTCGTAGCCGGCCTTGCCCAGCTCGTACGCGGCCGTCAGCCCGGCCACACCCGCTCCGAGGATCACCACCGAGGCCGCCGCCCTGCCGCGCAGGGTGAAGTCGCCCGGCCGCGGCGGCGTGAACGCCTTGTCCTGCTCGGACGGCGCCAGGCCGAGCGCGCCCATGGCGGCGTACATGGCGCCGGCGCCGCCGACCGCCCCGATCCCGACGAGCAGCCCGCGCCGGGTCAGCGCCGCGCCTTCCACCTCTTCCGCTCCCTACACCCGTTCCGTACGCCCGTTCCGTCGTGTCCGTCAGCCGTACGGGCCGCTGCCGCAGGCGACCTGGCCGCCGATCGAGGCGAAGATGCCGAAGAGCGCCATGATCTGGGTGAAGTCGTCGGTGGTGAACTCGGTGTGGCGCGGCCCCGCCGACTTCACGCCGGGCACCAGCGACACCGCCGCGGCGATGGCCGTCGAGTTCCACTCGACGCCCAGCGTGTACGGCGGCGCCACCGCATACGGCGTGAAGTCGTTCAACCGGCCCAGCGCGCGCTGCATGCCCTCACGGATCAGCCGCTGGGCGACGACGGGGGCCAGCAGCTCGGCCGAGAACTTGCCGATGCCGTTCTTCACCGCCACCGTCTCGACGTCGCCGAGCAGCTCGCGGGCCTCCTCGCCGACGGCCTCGTCGCCGGTCACCATCACCACCGGCACCCCGTGGAACCCGGCGCACGCGGCCACCAGCCGGGTCTCGCCGCACGGCTCGCCGTTGAGGTAGACGTTCTGGATCTCCTTGCCCATCCAGGTGTGGTTGAGCACGCCGTGGGGCACGCCCGCGCGGGCGTGGTAGCCGACGAACGCGGCCGCCTGGAACGTCCCGTCGAGGCCGTGGGCCATGCGCTGCGCCTTGCCGGGGCCCCTGATCAGGGTCGCCCGCGGGTCGAGCAGGTCGATGCGGAGGTTCTTGGTGGAGCCGTGGGCGTCGTTGACCAGCACGCCGCTCGCCCCGCCCGCGTACGCGCCCTCGACGGCGGCGTTGGCGTCGGCGGTCATCAGCTCACAGCCGCGGTCGTAGCCGCGCTCGCCGGCGTGCATCTCCTCGGGGTCGGTGAGCCCCGTCACGCCCTCCATGTCGACCGACAGATAGACCTTCACACTCTCTCCTCAACCACCGGCCGGCCAGGAACGCGCCGGGAAACCGCTGCTGTCAGGTGCCCCACGTCTCCACCCGGCGCACCTCGTCCTCCGTCATGAGACCGACGTTCGCCTCGACGAACGACGCCGCCTCCGCGCGCCACCGCTCGGGGATCTCGCCGAGGGCCGGCGGGTAGCAGTGCTCCAGCCAGCTCGTGGACTCCTCGGTGACGTCGAAGTAGTCGAGCACCGGACCGAACACCGTGTCCTCGATCCCGGGGACACGGGCCAGCCCGTACTGGATCATCTCCTGTCCCCCGTACGGCGGCTTCTTGAGCCACTTGCGGGCGACCGGGCTGTCGCGGGTGACGGGCGTGTCGAGCGGGCGGCGTTCGACGGCGGCCTGGATCAGCTCCTTGTACAGGCACTTGCCGCAGACGCGGCAGGGGCCGCCGGTGCCGCGCAGGCACCAGCGCACCTGCTCGCGCAGCGGCGAGCCGAGCGCCAGGCGCATCGTGACGGCCTCGCTCACCCCGCCGACCGGCAGCACGATGTGCACGCCCGCGGCGGCGAACAGGCGGCCCCACCGGCCGTGCGGTGCCCACATGGGGTTGTCGGGGGTGAAGCGCCACAGGTACCGGCCGCCGCCGAGCCAGCGCGAGCCCATCTCGTAGCCGAAGCCGAGGCCGCCGAGGTCGAGCCGGTCGGCCAGGAGCAGCGCCCCCGCCACCACCGCGTGGTGCTCGGGGTAGCCGGGACGGGGCTCGGCGAGGGTGTACTCCAGGTCGGAGGTGACGACGCTCAGCTCGCGGCCCGTCCGGGCGGCCAGTTCGGCCAGCACGTCGGAGCGGTAGTGCGGCCAGCGGTTCGGGACCCGAGGGTGGTTCACCCGGCGGAAGTGCACGAACGGCGCCTGCGGGTACATCGTGGCCGCCGCCACCGAGTCGGCACCGCCGCTGTACGAGATCGCCAGCCTGGCCCCCGGGCGCCGCCGCTCGGCCCCGACCGGGCCGGCCTCGATCCCCCAGCCGTCGTGCAGGGCCTCGGCCAGCTCCGCCGAGATCGCGCGGTCGAACGTGATCCGCCTGCGCGTCCAGGGCGCCACGACCGTCCAGGCGGCCACGGCGTACAGGTCGGGGTGGGCGTCTTCCGGGACGCCGCCGATCGTGCAGGAGTTGATGGCCAGCTTGATCGGGTGCTCGTCGGACGCCTTGCCGGTGATCTCGTCTTCAGGGTCGAGGCGGAAGCTCAGCTGCGGGCCGGCGCTCCACGTCACGCGCACGGCTGTTGCTCCGTACGGGTCCGGGCGCGCAGCTCGTCGATCGCCTGCCAGACCAGGACCTCGTTCTGCAGCACGCCGTCGAGGGCCTTGGCCGTCTCCTGGGCGAGTCTGCGGGTCTCGTCGACCTTGGCCTGCAACGCCGGGTCGGCCGGCTTGGGCGCGGCCGTCCGGGGGCGGGCGTCGCGGAGCCGTTCCACTTCCTTCTGCAGGGCGGCGACCTCGCGGCGCAGGGTCTGGACCTCCCAGAGCGCGTCCCTGATGTCCTGGCGGTGATCAGAGATCGAGATGTAACGGGAGTCGAACCATGTCCGCACGGCCTTCCTGAGCCCGGCGGGGACGAGGGCGCGCATCATGAAACGCCACCATAGTGGTAAACCCTCGCCGATAATGACGAGGCCTCCACTTCCGTATGGGCGGGGCATGTGGGAAGTTCACGCCCCGCCTCGGGTACGTCAGCGGCCGGTGAACTTCGGCTTCGACTTCTCGGCGAACGCCCGCATGCCGATGCCGGCGTCGTCGGTGGCGAACAGGCCGGAGAACTGCAGCCGCTCGATCTCCAGGCCGGTGTCGAGGTCGACCTCCAGGCCCTGGTCGACAGCCTGCTTGGCGGCGCGCAGCGCGACCGTGGCGCCGCCCACGAACGTGGCCGCCCACTCCAGCGCCGCCGTGTAGACCTGCTCGTCGGGCACCACGCGGTCGACCAGGCCCATCGCGAGCGCCTCGGCGGCGGGCACGTGACGGCCGGAGAAGATGAGGTCCTTCGCGCGGGCCGGGCCGACCAGGCGCGGCAGGCGCTGGGTGCCGCCCGCGCCCGGGATGATGCCGAGCAGGATCTCCGGCTGGCCCAGCTTGGCCGACTCGCCCGCGACCCGGAAGTCGGCGCACAGGGCGAGCTCGCAGCCGCCGCCCAGGGCGTAGCCGCTGATGGCGGCGATCACCGGCTTGCCGATGCGGGCGACCGCGGTGAAGCAGTCCTGAAGCGTGCGGGAGTGCTGGGCCATGTCGGCGTACGACATGCCGGACATCTCCTTGATGTCCGCGCCCGCGGCGAACACGCGCTCGCCGCCGTACAGGATCACGGCCTGGACCTGCGGGTCGCCGTCGACGATGCCGGCCGCCTCGGCGATCTCCCGCTGCACCTGGCCGTTGAGGGCGTTCATCTTCGGACGGTCAAGACGGATCGTGGCGATCTGGTCGGCCACCTCGACGCTCACAAACTCACCCATGTGCCGAACCTAACAGGACATGGTCATCGCGCCGCGGCCGACTTGACCTCCTCCACGGTCTTCTTGCTGCGCGACACCCGGACGAGCGCCGCCGACAGGCGGGCCAGGTCGTCGCCCGAGCCGACCAGCTTCGCCAGGCGGCCGGGCTGGCGCGGCAGGCCGAGCTTGCCGGCGCCGTCGAGCACCCGCTTGTCCAGGTGCGGCGCCACCTGCGGCCAGACGGCCTGGACCTCGCGCAGGAAGATGTCCGCCCCGGTCGGGCCGATGCCGGGGAACTCCATCAGCAGCGACGCGATGCGCCCCTCGTCGCCGCCGGCCTCGTCGCGCAGCTTGCGCAGGTCGCCCTTCCAGCGCTCGATCAGCAGCTCGGCCCCCTCGCCGAGCATCGTGGAGGTGCGCTCGTCGTAGCGGCGGTAGTGGCCGCGCCCCAGCGCGTCCACGCGGTCCTGCCAGCTCGCGTCCCGCATGCCCTTGGGCGTGCCGTAGCCGGCGGCGAACAGCTCCTTGGCCGCGGCCACGGCCACGTCCGCCGAGATGCGGGCGCTCAGCAGCGTGGCCAGGACGAGCAGCTGGTAGAGCGGTTTCGGCCGGTCGGACAGCCGGATGCCGGCCTCGCCGCAGAACGTGCGGCCGTAGCGGTCGAGCAGCGCGTCGAGCACGGCTCCCTCGTTCTTCCCCATGCGCCCTCCGCTACCCGAGACCCGTCGCGGCATTCCACGCGGCGGGTTTGGCTCCGAACCCCTCGGGGAGGCGACCCGGGGACCGACACGACACACGAAGGAGCAGGGTCGTGCTGACACTGACTGACAACGCCGTGACGGCCATCCGGGACCTGATGGTCGGCGAGGACGTGCCCGCCGACGCGGGCCTGCGGATCGCGCCGAAGGAGGACCAGGCCGGGACGCTGGAGGTCTCGCTGGCGAGCACGCCGTCCGAGGGCGACCAGGTGGTCGAGAAGGAGGACGTGCGCGTCTTCGTGGCACAGGACGCCGTGCAGGTCCTCGACGACAAGTCGCTCGACGCCCAGCCCGGCACGCCAGGCCACCCGACGTTCCGCCTCAACCGCCGGGCCTGAGCCCGGCCCGCTCCACGCGTGGAGCGTCGTCCGGCCGACCCATGGGTCGGCCGGTGGTGTCTCAGCCGGTGTCTCAGCCGGCGTCTCGGCCGGTGGCGTCTCAGCCGGCGTCTCAGCCCTGGTCGGACTCGGTCTGCGGCGGGCGGGCGTCGCCGAGGCCGAACAGGCCGACCAGCGTGCCGTCCTGGTGGGTGACCACCACGTGGTCCACCTTGGCCTTGTCCATGCGCTGGACCAGCGCGTCGATCTCCTCGCTCGGGCGTACCGTGGTCGCGCTCAGGCGCATGGCGCTCTCGGCGGTGGCGTCCAGGTCGGCGCCCTTGAGCTCCCGCGATCCGATGACCCCCTGGACGACGTCGTCCTCGTCCACCACGACGGCGAGGCCGGCCGGGTCGGCGATGATGCGCTCGGTGAGCGAGCCCAGCGGGTCGTCCAGGACGGCCGTGACCGGGTCGCGCCGGACGGTCTGCGACACCAGCGCCGCATGCCCCTCGTACGGCAGGTCCGCCGAGAGCCAGTCCATCTTGCCCAGGCCGTAGTCGTGGACCTGGGTGAAGCCCAGCCGCTCCAGCCGGTGGGCGGCGCGCGGGCTCAGGTCGCAGAGCGCGTCGTGGCAGTAGACGACCACCGGGCGCGCCGGGTCCAGCGTCGTCGCGGCCGCCCGGTCGAGCTGCCGCAGCGGCACGTTGCGCGCCTGCGGCAGGTGCGCCCAGGCGTACTCGGGCTCCGGCAGCACCTCGACGAGCTGGGCCTCCCCCGTGTCGAGAAGCTCCTGCACCGCTTCCCTTTCGATGATGTGCGTCATGTCCACCAGCTACCCCGATAGGGGGGACACAGCGGACGATTCGTGTCACGATGACGGCGCATCCTCATCAGGGAGTGTCCGATGTGTAACGATCCGTTGCTTCCCGACCCGTTGTTGCCCGATTCCGTGGCCTCCGCGGTGGCCGAGTACCGCGCGCTCCGCGACGCGCACGGCCCCTGCTGGGGCGAGCCGTCCCTGTCGTACGTGGCCCAGGCGTGGGCCACCGTCTACCTGGACCGCCGTCACGACTTCTGGAACACCGGCCTGCGCCAGGTCGCCGAGCGCCATCCCGAGGTGCCCGCCGTCGAGCTGGAGGACCACCTCGGCGAGGTGGACGTCGCCCGCGTGGTGCGCGACGCGCTCGGCGGGGACGTGCCGGACAACCTGCCCGTGTTGCGGGTGACGCCTGGCGGCTGCGCGCTGGAGGCCGACACCCGGGTGGTGCTGGAGGGGGCGGCGTTCCGTACGGCGCTGTTGCTCGACTCCAGCAGGGACGAGCCGGTCACCGCGGTCGTGGACGGCACGCCTTACCCGGTCGAGCCTCGTGGGGCCCGGATCGTCGAGGTGTCCGGATCCGTCGTCGTCGACGGCCGGCCGGTCGACCTCGCGCCGCTGGGCAGGCGGGTGGCTTCGGCCACCGTACGGGTGCGGGCCGGGTTCCCGTGCCGGTGGAGCGTGACGACCGCGAACGGCCAGGGCTGGTACCCGCAGGGCGCGCCGCCCAAGCTGGACGGGAACCGGCAGCCGTACTTCCACGGCGACGACCTCGTGGTGGACGTGCCGGCCGAGCCGATCACCGTGACCGTGGCCAGGGGCATGGAGTACACCACCTCCGAGGTGACCGTGACGCCGCGGGCCGGCGCGGAGACGCTGGTCGAGCTGGCGCCCGAGCGTCTGTACGACGCCGCCGCGCGCGGCTGGTACGGCGGCGACCTGCACGTCCACCTCAACTGGATGGGCGAGGAGCCCGCTGTCCCCGAGCTGGCCGCCGCCGCGCAGCACGGCGAGGACCTGCACGTGCTCAACCTGGTGGCCGGCAACGTGGCGGGAGAGCGCGTCTACGACGTGGAGGCGCTGGAGCGCTGGGTGGGCGAGGACCTGCCGTGGTCCGACGCGCGGCACCTGGCCCGGCTGGGCGTCGAGTACCGCAACGACCTGCTCGGCCACTGCACGGCGTTCGGGCTGCGCGGGCTGCCGAGCCGCTACCACACCGGTTTCCGCGACACGGTCGACTGGCCGCCGAACGCGGTGGCGTGCGAGGAGATGCGGGCGCTCGGCGGGATCATCTCGTACGGCCACCCGTTCCACACGGCGTTCGGCGACGACGACCCCCCGGGCGTCGTGCTCGACCGCGCGCGCAACTGCTCGGCCAGGGAGATCGTGGTCGGCGCCGCGCTGGGCCTGGTGGACACTCTCGACGTGCTCAACCACTCGTCGATCCTGGCGACGGCGGCCGTCTACCGGCGTCTCGTCGGCGCGGGCAACCGGATCGGGGTCTCGGCCGGGACCGACGCCGTGCTGTCGTTCTGCCGCCGCGGCACCGCCTCCGCCCCGCCCGGCTGGGAACGCGTGTACGCCGACGTCGCCGGCCCCCTCACCGCCGAGTCGTACGCCGAGGCGGTCGCGCTCGGCCGGACGTTCGCCACCACCGGGCCGTGGCTGGAGCTCGCCGTGAACGGCCACGGGCCGGGCTCCACACTGGAGCTGCCTGCCGGGCAGGAAGTGGAGATCACGGTCTCCTCGATCGGGCCGGAGGTCGAGACCCTGGAGATCCGCACCGCCGCGGGCGTGCTCGCGCAGGGCCCCGCGGGGCGGCTGACGGCCACACTGACGACGGACGAGCCGACGTACGTGGTGGCCGTGGCCTCCGGGCCGCCACACCCGCGCTCCCAGCACCGCCGCGGCGCCTACGCCCACACCAGCCCGGTGTACGTGGACGTGGCCGGCGCCCACGTGGCCAGGCAGGCGGACGTGCGCTGGTGCCTGGCCTGGCTGGACCGCCTGGAGCAGCTGCTCCGCGAGTTCGGCCGCTTCGACACCCCCGCCCAGCTCGACGACCACCTCGCGCTGTACGACCGAGCCAGAAAGATCTACCACTCCCGCCTTCCCTGACCACGGCCTCGGACGGGGAGCGCCCCGGCTCAGGCCTCGATCGTGCCCGCGTCGGGATCCACGGCGACCAGCTCCCGCCCCAGGGTCTCCGCGGCCGGGCGGGGGAACCCGCCCGGCCATCACGTCCCAGAACGGCCCCGTGCGCTTGTCCACATCCATGCGGGCGATTCACGGCCGCGTACCAGGGGCGGCGTGCCCGCGCCGGGCGGTCAGCCCCTGGGGGCGGCGGTCAGGTGGAGGCTGCCGGGGAGGGCGGCGACCGCGTCGCGGACGCGGGCCGCGAGCTCCCGCCCGTCCGGGCGGTCCCGGGCGCCGGCCGCCCACCCGTCGAGGGCGTACCGCCACGCCGCGACCAGCATGTCGCCGGCCAGCCGGGGACGGGCGTCGTCCGGCAGGTCGAGCCTGCGGTGCAGGATCTCCAGCACCGCACGCATGGTGCTGTCGCAGAAGTGCAGGGTGTGGGCGTCCATCGAGGGTGTCTGCCGCGACAGGCGGTAGCTGAGCAGCGCCCGGCCGGCCCACGCGTCGTCGGCCACCTGGTCCAGCGCCGCGAGCAGGGCCGCCTCCATCAGCTCCAGCAACGGCCGGCCGTCGGGATCGGCCGTCTCCAGCCCTTCCAGGAAGGCCCGCCACATGTCCTCGAGAGGCGCCATCGCGACGTCCTCCTTGCTGGCGAAGTAGCGGAAGAACGTGCGCTTGGACACCTCCACCTCGTCGCAGAGCTCGTCGAGGGTGACCCCGCCGAAGCCGCGGCTGCCGAAGAGGGTCAGGGCCGCGTCGATCAGCGCCTGGCGGGTGCGCTGTTTCTTCCGTTCGCGCAGCGGTGATCCGGCGGTCATGCCCGCAGTGTAGCCCCGGAGGCGAAGGCCACTTGTAAGCGAATGCCACTGAGTGGCATATTGTTGAAGCGTCATCTCGAGAAAGGCGCATCCCTTGCGTGCCCTGCTGGTCGACCACTCCACCGCCTCCGGCCTCCGTCTCGGCGAGAGCCCCGACCCCGTACCGGCCGCCCACCAGGCGCTGATCCGGGTGAGCGCCACCTCGCTCAACTTCGGCGAGGTAAGCCACGCCCTCTCCCAGGCCCCGGACGACGCCGTCCTGGGCTGGGACGCGGCCGGCGTGGTCGAACGCGCGGCCGCCGACGGCTCGGGCCCGCCCCCCGGCACCCCGGTGGTCACCATCGGACCCGACGGCGCCTGGGCGGAACTGCGCGCCGTCGACACCGCCATGATCGGCGCCGCCCCGGACGGGGCCGACCTGGGAGCGATGAGCACCGTCCCGGTGGCGGGCGCCAGCGCGCTGCGCGCCCTGCGCAGGATCGGCCCGCTCCTGGGCAAGCGCGTGCTGGTGACAGGCGCCACGGGAGGCGTGGGACGGTACGCCGTACAGCTCGCCCGGCTCGGCGGGGCCCACGTCCTCGCCTCCACCGGCGACCCCGCACGGCGAGGAGAGGAGCTGCGGGCGCTCGGCGCCCACGAGGTGATCGCCCACCCCGAGCCGGCCGGCGCCCCGGTGGACGGGGCCGTGGACAACGTCGGCGGGGCCCAGCTCGTGGCGGCGTTCGAGAAGCTGGCGCCGCACGGCACGCTGGTCGCGGTCGGCCACACGACGGGCGAGCCGGAGACCTTCCCGTTCGGCGCCCTCGTCGGCGACGGCGGGCGGCACGACCGCTCCCTCGTCACCTTCTACCTGCTGGACGGCTCCGACCTCGTGCCCGATCTCACCTGGCTGGCCGCTCTCGTGGCGGCGGGCGACCTGGACCCCGGCATCTCGTGGCGCGGCGGCTGGCAGCGGGCGGACGAGGCGATCGCCGCACTGCTCGGTCGCCGCCTCCACGGCAAGGCCGTGCTTGACGTCAAGCTTGGTTGAGGTTGCAGGCTCGGAGGCGACAGCCCACGAGAGGACACACCATGCACGCCGTCGTACTGCACGCCTTCGGACCCGCGGAGAACCTCACGTACGAGACCGTCCCCGACCCCGAGCCAGGCCCCGGGCAGGTGCGCATCGCCGTCAGGGCGGCCGGGGTGCACCTGGTGGAGACCAAGCTGCGACAGGGCGTGTCCGACGGTTTCCTGCCGCCGCTGCCGGAGCTGCCCGCGATCTTCGGGGGCGAGGTGGCCGGGCGGGTGGACGCCACCGGGCCGGGCGTGGACCCCGCCTGGGTCGGCCGCGACGTCGTCACCGCCGGCGGGCAGCCGGGCGGGTACGCCGAGCTGGCCGTGGCCGACGTGACGGCCGTCCACCGCATGCCCGTCAACCTGGACCACGACACGGCCGTCGCGATGATCGTCACCGGCTGCACCACCCTGCAGTTCCTGGACGTGGCCAAGCTGACCGCCGACGACGTCGTGCTGGTGACCTCGGCGGCGGGCGGGATCGGGCGGCTGGTCGTCCAGTACGCCCGGGGTCTCGGCGCGCGGGTGATCGGCGCGGCCGGCGGCCCCGCCAAGGTGGCCGCCGTACGGGAGCTGGGCGCCGACCTGGCCGTCGACTACGACGAGCCCGGCTGGGAGCGGACGGTCGCCGAGCGGCTCGGCGGCCGGAAGGTGACCGCCGTGCTCGACGGGGTGGGCGGGGACAGGGCGGGCGCGACG
>NZ_SMKQ01000080.1 GCF_004348995.1 Nonomuraea terrae | reverse complement strand
GTTCCGGGTCGGGGGCGGGCTCCGGACGGTCGGCGCGGGCCTTGGCCTGTTCCTCCGGCATGAGGTCGAGCAGCCGGCCCACATAGTCGAGGGTGCGGCCGAGGAGCTGGCTGCCGGGCGGGTTGCGGAAGGCGGGCGAGATGCGGCGCGAGACCCGCAGCTCGTCGGCGTGCACCGGCTCCGAGTACGCCACCCGGGGCAGCGTCGAGCGGTGGGCCCGGATGAGCTGCGCCGCCTCCTGCACGTCGCCCTCGGCCTGGCGCAGCGCCCTGGCCGCCAGCTCGGGGGCCCACAGGCCGCCCTCGCCCATGACGCGGTCGACGGCCAGCCTCAGGCGTCCGGTGATCTGGTCGATGCCGAGCCAGGCGCTGGGGCCGCCGTACCGGTGGCGTTCGACCAGCCGTTCGGCCGCCAGGATGGCCTCGTGGCCGCCGCTGGCACCTGAGTACCCCATTCAGTGCTCTCCGTTCTCGATCTCGATGCGGGTGCTGCGCGGCAGCCCGGCGACGGTGCCGTCCGCGGCGACGAGGAAGGTGTCCACACCGGCGGGGAAGTCCGCGTTGGCGGCGGCGAGCGCGGCGAACACCTCACGCGGCAGCCCGGCGACCCGCAGCCGCCGCGCCCCTGGCACGCCGGGCCCGCTGAGGGACAGCACGACCCCGGGCCCCCGCGCGCCCGGGACCTCCAGCGCGGAAGGCACGGGCCCCTCACCCTCCAGCACGGTGACCGCGGCGATCAGGCGCGCGCCGAACTCGGGGTGCAGGGCGTCGCCCCGGGGCAGCGCCGTGATCTCCTCCGCGGCGGGCGGGCGCAGCGCGACGACCATGCGGGCCGCCTGCGGCGCGGCGGGCGGCGCGGAGGTCCCCAGATGCAGGGCCTGAGCCCAGTGCTCCTCCCCCGGCGCGGTCAGCACCGCCGTGGGCACCTCGACGTCGGCCAGCCCGGCCGCCACGGCCAGCGCCGCGGGCCCGTCCCCGCGTCCCACCCGGCCGAGCACCCCCGGCCGGGACAGCACGTCGAGCAGCACCCGGAAGTCGGCCTGCGCCTGCGCCGCCGTCGGCGTCACCGCCCGGACGTACACGCCGATCCCCCGAACCTCGGTGACGGTCACGTGAGCTCCTCGAAGGCCACGCGGGTCGCCGACACCTCGGCCCACTCGGCGGCGTCCTCCCTGGCCCGGCGCTCGGCGACGGCCGCGCACAGGGCGTGGACGTCACCCGCGGCCGGCAGCCCGGCCGCCGCGGCGGCGTCGAGGAGGGCGGCGGCCAGGGCGGCCACGCGGTCGTCGCCGCCGCGCATGCACCAGCCCGCCGCACCCGCGACCTCGACGGTGCACGAGGTGACCAGGACCTCCCCCAGATGGAAGCGTTCCTCGGCCACCGGCTCCCGCACGGTGAGCATCACCATGCCCACCTCGGGCGGGTGCAGGACGACCGGCTCGCCCAGGTCGCCCGAGCCGAGCAGGCGCTCGGCGAGGGGCAGCAGTTCGCCGGGAGTGGCGGCGGCGAGCAGTTCGGCGCGTTCCTCCCGGGTCATCATGTCGATCAATGGGTTTCCTCTTCGATCTCGAAGGTGACGTCGAGGACGTCGGGCCGCAGGTAGGTGCGGGCGTACTCGACGTACGGGCCCCCCGCGGCGCGGTTGACGCTCTCGGCCAGCCAGACGGGCCCGCGCTCGCCGCCGGTCAGGTGATCGGCGACGCCGGGCGGCGGCACGTCGAGGCTGATCCGGTAACGGGCGCGCACCACGGTGAGCCCGTACCGGCGGCGCAGCACCCGGTGCAGGGAGACGTCGTCGGCGAGCTCCCTGTCCAGGTTGAGCAGCGGGCGGCGGGGCAGGACGCTGGTGGCGTACGCGGCGGCCTCGCCGTTGACGCTGAAGACCCGCTCGACCGCCCAGACGGCGGCGCCGGCGCTCAGCCCGAGCCGGGCGCGTTCGGCCTCGACCGCGCGCCGGACCCCGCAGTTCACCAGCCGCGCCCCGGGCTCGGCGCCGGCCAGGCGGACGGTCTCGCTGAACGAGGGCGGGACGTGCGCGGAGATCACGTACTCCACGCGCCCCCGCCGGAAGGTTCCGACGCCCTGGACACGGCGGACCAGCAGCCGCCGCTCCAGCTCCTGCAGGGCCGCGCGGGCGGCGGGTCTGCTGACCTGGAAGCGGCCGGCCAGCACGTGCTCGCTCGGCACCTGCGCGCCCACGGGCACGTGGGCGAGCTCCGCCTCCAGGATGTCGGCCATCTCCAGGTAGCGCTGCGTGCTTGTCATGACAAGCAGCCTCGGCGGCGACTCTGACCGGCAGGTGAACGGCGGACGACGCCGCACGAGCGTGGAGGCCATCAACGCAGGACGGATCTGAGCCGGGCCGAGACCGCCTCCACGGCCAGGACCAGCACGAACACCGGCAGCACGATCGCGGTCACGACGTCGTGGTTCAGCGCGCGGATGTGCTGGCTCAGCGCGTAGCCGAGCTCTCCGGCGCCCACGATGCCGAGGATGAAGAAGGCCCGCAGGTTGACGTCGAGCGCGTACAGGGTGATGGCCGTCAGACGCGGGGTGAGCTGGCCGAGCACGGCCACGGTGAGCTCCTGCACCGGCCCGGCCCCGGCCGACAGGACGGCCTCGCGCGGCCCGCTGCGCAGCTCCTCGGCGTCGTCGGCGACGAGCTTGGCGACCAGGGCCGCGGTGAAGACCGCCAGCGCCAGGGTGCCGGCGACCGGCCCGTCCATGAGCCCGAACGCGGCCACGAACACGAGCACCAGCAGCAGGTCGGGGATCGAGCGCAGGCCCACGAGGACCGTACGGGCGCCCAGGCGCACCCCGTCGTTGGGGGCCACGGCGCGGGCGGCGGCCAGCCCGAGCGGGACTCCGGCGAGCGTGCCGAGGAACGTGGCGCCGAGCGCGATCGCGGCCGTCTCCAGCAGTCCGCCGCCCAGCAGGCCGGCGACCGGCGCGAAGTCGGGCGGGAAGAAGTCGCCCAGCGCCCGTACGGATCCGGCCGCGGCGTCGGCCAGTGCGGCCGGGCTCGCGCCGACCCGCCAGAACGCCACCGCCGCGAGCGCGAGCGCGCCCCACCCGGCCAGGTGCGTGGCGAACCGGCCGCGCGTCCACGGCACGCGGGTGGCGTGCACGGCGGGCACCGCCCGGGCGCCGCCCGCGCCGAGCAGCTGACCGCGCAGCGCCACCGAGACCCCCTCGACCAGCAGGACCACGGCCACGGTGACGAGCGCGACCCCGGTGGCCTCGCGGTAGTCGGTGAACCCGAACGCGGTCTTCAGGTCGAGCCCGATGCCGCCCGCGCCGACGGCGCCGAGCAGCACGGAGCCGCGGAAGTTGATGTCCAGCCGGTAGAGGATGGCGGCCACCCACGAGGGCGCCACCTGCGGCAGCACGCCGCCCAGCAGCCGCTGCGCCGGGCCGGCCCCGGTGCCCGCGACGGCCTCGCGCACGCCCGTGTCGGCCTGCTCGACCGCCTCGGCGAACAGTTTGCCGAGCATGCCGACGGAGTGCAGGCCGAGCGCGAGCACGCCGGGCAGCGGGCCGATGCCGATCGCGGCCACGAAGAAGACGGCGAACACGACGTCGGGGACGGCCCGGCAGGCGACGATCACGCCCAGCGCGGCCGACCTGACGGTCCTGATCCGCGAGGCGGCCAGCACGCCGAGCACGGCGGCCGGCACCGTCGCCAGGGCGGTGCCGGCGACGGCCATCCAGAGGGTGTCGAGCACATGGGCGAACGTCGTCGCGGGGTCGGCGAGCGTCGGCGGCACGGCCCTGGCCAGCAGCGCCACGACCTCACCGAACCCGGCGACCAGCCCTCCCACACCGACGCCCAGGTGGTCGAGCGCGACGACCCCGAGCACCGCGAAGACGAGGGGGAACCCCCACGCGGCCATCCGCCGCCCGCTGCGCGGCACCCGCGGCAGGCCGGGCACCCCGCGCCCCGGCGGGCTCGCGGGAGCGG
The DNA here is from genome assembly GCF_004348995.1 of Nonomuraea terrae. Lineage (GTDB taxonomy): Bacteria > Actinomycetota > Actinomycetes > Streptosporangiales > Streptosporangiaceae > Nonomuraea > Nonomuraea terrae. The sequence continues at coordinate 30,580 of NZ_SMKQ01000080.1, read as the reverse complement.
GCCGCGGCGGGGAGGGTGCGGCGGAGCGGGCGCGCGGGCTCACGGCACCGTCACAGGGTCGGACAGGTACAGGCCGCGCAGCCGCACCGCGTCGAGCGCGCCGGTCGGCTCGTCCAGCCGGACCTCGCCCCGCCGCAGCCCCACCACGCGCCGCGTCCACTGCAGCGCCAGCTCGATCTGGTGCAGCGTGCACACCATGGTGAGCCCGTCCTCCCGGCACACCCGCACCAGCAGGTCCATGACCGAGGCGGCCGTCTCGGGGTCGAGCGAGGCCACGGGTTCGTCGGCGAGCACCAGCTCGGGCCGCTGCAGCAGCGCCCGCGCGATGGCCACGCGCTGCTGCTGCCCGCCGGACAGGCTCCCGGCCCGCTGGTACGCCCGGTCCGCCAGGCCCACCCGGTCGAGGTGCTCGAACGCCTCCACCCGTACGGACTTCGGCCAGGTCACGATGCCGTAGCGGGGGCCGCGCACCCGGCCGAGTGCGCCGTTCAGCACGTTCTCCATGACGGTCAGCCGGCCGACCAGGTTGAACTGCTGGAAGACGACACCGACCCGGCGGCGCAGCGCGCGCAGGGCGGCGCCCTTGGCGGTGACGACGTCCACGCCGAGCACCCTGATGTCGCCGGAGTCGGGCCTGGTCAGGCCGTTGAGGTGGCGCAGCAGCGTGGACTTGCCCGACCCGGAGGGGCCCAGCAGGGCGACGATCTCGCCCTGGCGCACGGTCAGGTCGATGCTGGCGCAGGCGTGTACGTCGTCGCCGAAGGTCTTGACCAGGCCGCGGGTCTCGACGACCGGCAGGCCGCCCGTCATGCCTTGGAGCATTTCTCGTTGTGGGTGACCGCGCACACCTCGCGTACGGAGTCGAAGGTGGCGTCGGTGACCGGCTGGAAGCCCCAGATCGACGAGTCGGCCGTCACCCGGCACGACGCCTCGTCCGTGCAGATGCCGAGCTGCACGAGCCGGTCCTTGGTGGCGTCCTTGGTGAACGTCTGGGTGAGCTTGGTCTTCAGGTCGGCGGGCAGCGCGTCGCGCATGGCCACCGGCGACATGGGGATGGGCGGCGACTTCCAGACGACCTTGACCTGGCCCTCCTTGAGCTTGCCCTTCTCGATGAGGATGTGGTCGACCATGGCGTTCTCCGAGAAGCCGGCCTCGCAGGTGCCGGAGGCGACCGAGAGCACGGAGTTGTCGTGCCCGCCCGCCATGACGGGCCGCACTCCGGTCCTCGGGTCGACGCCGGCGGCGAGCAGGCCCTGGCTGGGGAAGAGGTAGCCGGAGGTGGATCCGGGGTCGACGAAGCAGACCTTGGCCCCCTTGAAACCGCTGATGTCGCGGATCCGGCTGTCGGCGGGGACGATGCCGTAGCTCTGGTACGTCGGCGTGCCGCCCTTCTCGACCATCGACGCGATGGGCGTGATCGCGGCGCCGTTGCTCTTGGCGAGCACGTACGACAGCGGCCCGAACTCGGCCAGGTCGATCTTGCCGGACACCATGCCCTCGATGACCGCGTTGTAGTCGGTCGAGCGGACGAACTCCACCTTCTTGCCGGTGTTCTTCTCGATCAGCGCGATGATGTCCTGGTACTCGGCCGTCGGGTCGATGTTCTGCTCGACCGGCACGGCGGCGAAGCGCAGCACATCGGCGTCGCCGGTGCTGCCGCTGGCGGAGGAGCAGCCCGCCGCCGCGAGCGCGCCGAGCATGGCCAGGGCGGTCAGGGAACGTTTCACAGTCAGGTCTCCGAGCGTGTCGCAGGAACCGGGTCCGGTCATTCACGCTCGCCGCCGCCGATGATGAGCAGGTCAGACCCGCCTGACCATGCATGAACCGAGGGGTTAACTCCCGGAGAACCCACCCGTCAGCAGGTGCGCGTCCACCGTCCGGACACCTTTCCGTCACCGCGATGGGCCGACGATCCCTCTGGCGCACCCGCGGTAAAAAGCCGATCATGACGGCATGCGCTTATGGGAGTGGCTCGCGGCCACCGCTCTGGGGGCCCTGGTCGTCTGGTGGTTCGGCTGGTCCTGGTGGGCGCTGCCCGGAGGCGTTCTCATCGGCGTCGCCGCGCTCACCGTGCTCAACCTCGGCTACGGCGCCCTGCAGGGCCTGCGGCCGTATCGGGAGATCCGCCGCTTCACACGGATGGACGCTCTCTTGGAACGCTCCGACGCCCACGCCGGCGCGCGCGGCGAGGCGGAGCGGCTGCTCCTGCAGGCCTACGGCCTGTGTCGGCGGGTGGCGAGGAGCAGGCCGAGGCGGCGCGTGCCGACGCTGGTGCACACCTGCGCGATGCAGGCCGAGATGTTGTTGCGGGTGGCGGTGCGCCTGGTCGCGTTCCACCGCTACGACGAGGCGGTCTTCGTGACCCGGGAGGCGGTCGCCCTGCGGCACCTCGGAGAGGACGGCGCCAGGGCGGAGGATCTCGGGCGGTTGTTCACCGCCGTGGGCGCGGGCTTCTACCGGGCCGGCAGAGCCGCCGACGCGCTCGCCCCGGAGCGGGAGGCCGTCTCCGTCTACCGGGGGATGGTCACGTCGGGCCACCTCGCGGAGCCGGCGCTCGCCGACAGCCTGCACAGCCTCGCGATCACGCTGTCTTCGCTGGACGACCGCGCGGGCGCGCACGGCGCCTACCAGGAGGCGGTGGACCTCTACCGCGCGCTGGCCGCCCACGAGCCGCCGGAGGGCGAGCTGCGCCGGGATCTCGCCCGTACGCTGCGCAACCTCGCCTGTCATCTGGAGCGGCAGGGCCGGGCCGGGGAGGCGGCGGACGCGCTGGCCGAAGCGGACCTGCTGGACCGCGCCTGACCCGCGGGCGGGCGTCACGACGAGCGGGGACGCCAGTCGCCGCGGTCGAGGTCGAGGTTCTCCGGGGTGTGCAGCCGGACCATGGTCCTGGCCACGCCGGGCGGCACCCGGTCCGGTGTCAGGAACGACACCGCCACCATCACGGTGAACGCGATCGGCACCGTCCAGGCCGCCGGCTGGGCCAGCAGCGCGCCCGTCAGCCCCCCGTGCGGCCCGCCGGTGATCGTGACGAGCACGGCCGCGCAGGCCAGCCCGCCGCCCACGAGCAGCCCGGCCAGGGCCCCGGTCGTGGACAGCCGCCGCCACCAGATGCCCAGCACCAGCAGCGGGCAGAACGACGAGGCCGCCACCGCGAACGCCAGCCCCACCACGTCGGCCACCGGCAGCTCCCGCGCCCACAGCGCCAGCGCCAGCGGCACCGCCACCGCCATCAGTGTGGCGATCCTGAACGAGCGCACCCCGCCCTTGAGCAGGTCCTGCGCGATCACCCCGGCCACCGACACGGTCAGCCCCGAGGACGTGGACAGGAACGCCGCGAACGCCCCGGCGGTCACCAGGGCCGTCAGCAGGTCGCCCAGCGTGCCGTCGATCATGCGGGAGGGCAGCGTCAGCACGACCGTGTCGGTGCGCACCAGGTCGGGCGCGTACAGCCGGCCGAGCCAGCCGTACACGGCGGGCAGCAGGTAGAACGCGCCGAGCAGTGACAGCACCACCAGCGTCGTGCGGCGCGCGGCCTGCCCGTCGGGGTTGGTGTAGAAGCGCACGAGCACGTGCGGCAGCCCCATCGTGCCCAGGAACGTGGCCAGGATCAGCGAGTACGTCGAGTACAGCGCGTACTCCCTGCCGCCGGTCAGCGGCACCTGCCAGCTCGCGGCGTCCTGCGCGTTCAGCGCGGGCGCGCCGTCGGCGTGCCAGGCCATCAGCAGGAACACCAGTGGCACGGCCAGCGCGGTCAGCTTCAGCCAGTACTGGAACGCCTGCACGAACGTGATCGACCGCATGCCGCCCGACAGCACGTTCACCGCGACGACGACCGCGACGAGGAGCCCGCCCGCCCACACGGGCGCGCCGGTGATGGTCCGCAGCACCAGGCCCGCGCTCTGGAACTGCGGCATGAGGTACAGCCAGCCGATCAGCACGACCAGCACGCTCGCGGTGCGGCGCACGGTCATCGACTCCAGCCGGGCCTCGGCGAAGTCCGGCAGCGTGTACGCCCCCGAGCGGCGCAGCGGCGCCGACACCAGCACCAGCAGCACCAGGTAGCCGCCGGTCCAGCCGACCGGCAGCCAGAGCATGTCGACGCCGAAGGACAGGATGAGCCCGGCGACACCGAGGAACGACGCCGCCGACAGGTACTCGCCGCCGATGGCGGAGGCGTTCCAGAGCGGGCTGACCGTACGGGAGGCGACGTAGAAGTCGGACGTCGTCCGGGAGAACCGGATGCCGAACGCGCCGATGAGCACGGCCGCCACCACCACGACCAGCACGGCGGTGAGGCTCATCGGCGCTCGACCAGCTCGGCGAAGTGGCGTTCGTTGCGTTCGGCCTGGCGGACGTAGAGCCAGGCCCCGAGGACGAAGCCGGGGTAGATGAGCCCGGCCAGCACCGCCCACGGCACCGGCACGCCCAGCAGGTGGGCCTCGCGCAGCTCCGGGATGAGCAGGAAGAGCAGCGGCAGCCCGCCGACCACGCACGCCAGCACCGTGCAGACGAACAACGCCAGCCGGAACTGGGTGCGCAGCAGCGAACGCATGTAGATCTCGCCGACCCGGGTCTGCTCGTCGATCTCGCGGGTGGCCGGGTAGCGGGGGCGCCTGGCGGCGGCCGTGCGGGGGCTGGTCACGGTGACGCGGCGGGGAGTGTCGGCCCGCGGCGACGGCCTGCGCACCGGCCGCGACTCGGGGCTCATGACCGCCCGCCCTTCAGGTGGCTCATTCCGGCCTGCCCTTCCTGGCGCGTCGGACCAGCAGGTCACGCAGCTCGCGGGTGTGGCGGCGGCTGACCGGGATCTCGGTGTCGCCCACCCGTACCGTGCACTTGCCGGAGTCGATGTGCAGCTCTTCGATGTGTTTGACGGCCACCAGATGGCTGCGGTGCACACGGACGAAGCCGGCCGAGGCCCACCGTTCCTCCAGGGTGGCCAGCGGGATGCGGACCAGGTGGCTGCCGGAGGCCGTGTGCAGGCGGGCGTAGTCGCCCTGCGCCTCGACGTAGACGACGTCGGCGCTGGACACGAACCGGGTCACCCCGCCCAGCTCGACCGGGATCGTGTCGCTCTCGCCGCTGTCGGCCGGCACGTCGGCCGACAGCGCCACCCGCCGGATCGCCTCGGCCAGCCGCTCCGGCCGTACGGGCTTGAGCAGGTAGTCCTCGGCCTTGATCTCGAACGCGTCCACCGCGTGCTCCTCGTACGCGGTGACGAACACCACCCGGGGCGGGTTCGCGAAGCGGGACAGCAGCCGCCCGAGCACCACCCCGTCGAGCCCGCGCATCCTGATGTCGAGGAACACCGCGTCGATCGGACGGCCGTCGGCGATGGCCCGGTCGAGCAGCCGCAGCGCCGACGCGCCGTCGCGGGCCGTGCTCACCTCCCCGATGCGCGGGTCGGCGCGCAACAGGTACGACAGGTCTTCGAGGGCGGGTAGCTCGTCGTCGACCGCGAGGACCCGAAGTAGTGCCATAGACAGTGATGAAACCGACAACGAAGATCGGGGTCAACGGGCGGAGACTCCCGGGTGATATTTCGGCAACCTCACGTTGACCTTGGTGCCCGCGCCGGCGGCCGTCTCGACGACCAGGCCGTACTCGTCGCCGTACACCTGGCGCAGCCGCTCGTCCACGTTGGCCAGGCCGACGCCGCCCGAGGAGGCGATCTCACCTGCGAGGATGCGGCGCAGCCGCTCCGGGTCCATGCCGAGCCCGTCGTCCTCGACGCTGATGCGGCACTCCGCACCGGCGTCCTCGGCGATGATCGTGATGCGGCCGACGCCGTTCTTGCTCTCCAGGCCGTGCCGGACGGCGTTCTCGACCAGCGGCTGCAGGCACAGGAACGGCACCGCCACCGGCAGCACCTCCGGCGCGATGCGCAGTGTGACCTGGAGCTGGTCGCCGAACCTGGCGCGCTCCAGGATGAGGTAGCGGTCGATCGAGCGCAGCTCCTCGGCCAGCGTGGTGAACTCGCCGTGCCGCCGGAAGGAGTAGCGGGTGAAGTCGGCGAACTCCAGCAGCAGCTCCCTGGCCCGCTCGGGGTCGGTGCGGACGAACGACGCGATCGTGGTCAGCGAGTTGTAGATGAAGTGGGGAGAGATCTGCGCTCGCAGGGCCCGCACCTCGGCCTCCATGAGCAGCGTGCGGGAGCGGTCGAGCTCGGCCAGCTCCAGCTGCGAGTCGACCCACCCGGCCACCTCCTGGGCGGCCCTGACCAGCCCGGCCGAGGCGCTCTGCCCGTAGGCGGCCAGCGCGCCGACCACGCGGTCGTCGGTGGTCAGCGGCACCACGACGACCTGCCGGATCGGGCATTCGAGCAGCTCGCACTCGATGGTGAGCACCTGGGTACGGCCGTCTTCCAGGGTGGCCGCCGCGTGCTCGAACGCCTGCCCGGCGTGGTGGTCGCCGGCGCCGTCGTAGACGAGCAGCCGTTCGCGGTCGGTGATGGCGACGGCGGCCGAGCCGAGCAGCGCGCGCAGGTGTCGGGAGGCGCGCTCGGCGCCGTCGGCGGTCAGCCCGGCGCGCAGCGGCGGCCCGGCCAGGGAGGCGGTGTGCAGGGTCTCGAACGTGGCCCGCTCGGCCGGGCTCGTGCCCAGTTCGCGCCGGCCGCGCATGACCCGCCACAACACGATCGAGGGGACGCCGACCACCACCGCGACGACGGCGGACCCGACGAGGTACTCCACGCGGGGGAGCTTAGCCCAGCGCCTCGGCGATGAGGGCGGCGTACGAGGCGGCCTCCTCGTCGGAGTCGTATGTCGTGCGGGGCCAGAAGAAGCCGCGCAGGCCGTCCTTCTTCGTGCGCGGCACCACGTGGACGTGCAGGTGGGGCACGCTCTGGCTGACCCGGTTGTTCATCGCGACGAACGTGCCGCCGGCCTGCAGCCCCTCCTCGACGGCCCTGGCCATGGCACGCACCCGTTCGAAGAACGGCCCCACGTCGGCGAGGTCGGACAACGTCTCAACGTGGGCGCGCGGCACGACGAGCACGTGGCCCTTGAAGACCGGCCGCGCGTCGAGGAAGGAGACGGCGACATCATCGGAGCCGACCACGTGGGCGGGCCGCTCGCCCGCGACGATCTCGCAGAACAGGTCGGGGCTCACCGGCCGGCCTGCGCCGCGTGCCGGGCCGCGAAGGCCGTCCAGCTCGTCATGTTGGGCGCCGACCAGGCGTCCGGCGCGTGCAGGAAGCGCTCGCCGGCCCGCTCGCGCAGGCGGGCGGGCACTTCGGCGACCTTGGCGCCGCGGCAGTGGTAGACCAGCGCGCCGCCACGCTGTCCCATCGCCATCCACGGCAGCCACGGCGACACCCGGCACCACGAGAACACGCTCGGCACGTCGGGCAGGCCCGCGTCGAGATCCTTCGCCTCGGCGAAGAACTGGAACAGCTCCATCGCCCGGTAGGTGTCGCCGGCGGAGTGGTCGGGATGGTCGGCGACCTTCAGCGGCGAGGGATAGGCGAGCCGGACGTCCACGTTGAAGACGACCTTGTCCCCCAGGCGGGTGACGGGCACCGGATGGGCGCCCAGCCGCTGGTTGACCGGGTCGTTGAAGACGTGCTGCACCTCGACCCTGCGGCCGGTGAACGGGTTGTCCCACGTGTCGACGACCTCGCGGGTGGCCGGGTCGAGGTAGAGCGCGGCCTCCCTGGTCAGCAGCTGCCAGCCGGCGTCGGTCTCGACCGCCCTGGCGACGTTGAGGCCCTCGAACCCGAACAGGTGGTGGGGGCCGCCGTCGTCCTGCCAGCCGTAGACGTCGCCGGTCCAGTAGGAGATCGTCTCGGTGCCGTCGGCCGAGGCGCGTACCCGGATGAAGTCCACTACCGCAGCCTAGCCCGCCCGGGCGACCCTCACCCGGCGGTACGGGCCGGTTGCCGCACGGTGACGTCGAAGACCGCCTCGCCCGTGGCGGGGGCCGCCGCGCGCAGCCGGATCTCGGTCGTGCCCGGCCGCTTGGCGTTGAAGACGAAGTACGTCGTGCCGCCCTGCTGCTCCTCGCTGATGAACGAGGCCACCTTCGTGTCGGGCACGGCCACCAGCTCCCAGTCGTCGCCCGGCGCCGGGTCGGCCGGCACGGCCAGCGTGAACCGCTGCCCGGGCCGCAGCTCGGCCTTCGCCGTCGTGCCCTCGCCGCCCCTGACCACCGTGCCGAAGTCGCTCACCGCGGACCCGGCGCCGCACCCCGCCACCAGCACTGTCATCAGCCCTGCCACCAGCAGGCCGGCGGCCGTTCGACGCATCACCCTGGCAGGCTACCGGGGCGCCCCCGGCGGGGACGCCCCGGTACTGTCCTGCCTGCCGAGTCAGTGGCCTCGCATGACCAGCCGCTGCCCTGCCGACATCCGGGCCTTGCCCATCGTGGGCCGCCTGCTCGTCATCGTGCGCATGAGCCGGTCGCGCATGGTGGGCCGCCAGACGATCTTCGGCCGCCTGGCCATCGTGGGCTGCCACGTCACCATCGGACGCTGTCCCCTGCTGGAGCGCCACGCCGCCATGAGCCGGTCGGCCATGGTGGGATGCAGCACGATCTTCGGCCGCGTCGTCATCGTGCGCTGCCACGTCACCATGGGGCGCCGCCCCATCGCGGCCATGGGACCGGTCTTGGAACCGAACGCGGCCATCGGCCCCTTGCCCGTCTTGTGACCCAGCGCGGCCATCGGCCCCTTACCCGTCTTGTGACCCAGCGCGGCCATCGGGCCCTTGCCCGTCTTGGGGCGCCTCGCCGTGCGGCGCTTCGAGGTGAAGCGCCAGGCCGGCATGGGGCTCCGCCTCGACGTGGACCGCATCATCGGCCGGGTCATGGGCCGGAACGTCACCCGCGGCCCGGTCTGGCGGCCCTGCATCATGCGGCGCACCACCAGCGCGGTCACCGCGCCCGCCGCCATGACGAGCAGCATGGGACGTTTCCTGGCCTTCCCCGTGACGCCCTTGACCTGTTCCGGAGCGGTCCCGCGCACCTTGCCCGCCACCTGCGACGCCTTGCCCCTGACGGTCTCCGCCGCGCCGGCGGCCCTGCTCCTGGCCACCTCTGCCGCGTGCCCCGCCCGGGCCTTCACGTCGGTCTTGGCAGCCAGGGCGCTGACGGTCTCCCCCAGCTCTCTCCTGGTCTCCTCGATGTCTCTACGCACGTCGCCCCCTTCGTCGTCGTCTTCCCCGCGTTCGCCTCGCCGCCTGCTCTTCCTGCTCTCCCTCCTGGTGCCCGTACGGTTCCCCGCCTGGTTGTCGCGCGTCCGGCCGCCCGTACGGGTTCCCCGCAGGGACTCCTCCTCGGGGCGCAGGTTCTCCACAGCCTCCGTACGTTCGTCCTGGATGGGGGCCTCGGGGACGAAGGTCTCGTGTTCCTCGCGGGCGGCCTCCGCCCGCCGCGCGTTCTCCGCCGCGCCCGCCCGGGTCGGGGGAACGTTGATCGACTCACGCTCGGTCGGCGTGCCCACGGTCGCCCGGTGGGCGCCGACGTTGCCGGCGTGCTGATCGCTGTATCCGGGATCGGTCTCACTCATCGAATACCTCCGAAGAAGCCTCTGCCCTCAAGCCGGAGAGAAAGTCAGCCCCGCGCAAACACAGGACATACCGGCTCCTCTTGAGGGAGGGCTTCACCGCCGCGCCTTCTCCTTGACCAGGTCGATGTCGGCCTTGACACTCGCGATGGTCTCCGTCGGGGCCGGCGGGCCGACCCGTTTCACCTGACTCCTGCCCGTCAGCCCGAGCACCGCGGCGGCGATGAACAGCACGACCGCGACGATGGCGGCGGCCAGCCATCCGGGCATGACGAGCGCGAGCAGCATGATGACGGCGGCCACGAGGGCGGCGCCGCCGAAGAACGCGGCCATTCCGGCCGCGCCGAACAGCCCCGCGCCGAAGCCCGCACGCTTGCCCTTCTGCGTGAGCTCCATCCTGGCCAGGCGAAGCTCGTCCCTCACGAGGCGGGAGACCTGCTCGGAAAGATCAGTGACCAGCTTGTGGGTGTCGTTCACGACTGCTCGCCTCCTCCACTGGGGAAGGCGACTACCCACGCGACAGGTCTTCTATCACCAGGTCAGCGCTTGGCGGCCTTGATCAGCTTGCCGAGGAGGGACAGCACCGGGTCCTTCTCGACCTCGCACCAGTCGGCGGGCCGCTTGGGCTTGCTCCACGGTGAGGGCAGCTCGCACGAGGGAGCCTGCGGCTTGGGCCGCTCACACCACGATCCGGGAGGGTTCATGCCTTCAGCCTACCCTTTCCAGGGCGGCTCATTAAGGACTCGATCTACCGGCGGCCGGGGTAGCCTGCCGACGTGCTGGTACACGGGGTTTGGACGGACGACGGGCTCGCCTTCTGGGCCGAGACCACGCCCGCCCACCGGGCCGCCGGAGCAGGGCCCGGGGCGGTGCGCGCGCATCCGTTCGCGGCCGGGGCGTCCGAGCTGGCCGCGGTGCTCGGGCTGGACGACGCGCCGCCGTACGAGCTGGAGCTGTTGCTGCCCGGGTCGGCGAAGGAGCCGCTGCCCTCGCCGGAGAGCGGGCGGCAGACGGAGACCGTCCGGCCGAGGCTGCGGACGTGGCGGGTGCCCGCCGTCGTCCCGCCGGCGGTGCGGGCGCTGCCCCTCCCGGCGGAGCACTCCGCCACCGCGACGATGCGCCACTGGGCCGCCGTCACCGCCTTCGCCCATGATCTGGTACGCCGGGGCCGCGTCATCCCGCAGCTGGCGCCCGCCGCCGACGCGATGGGGCGGGCGGTGTGGCGGCCCGTGCTCACCGGGGCCGACGCCGCGTACTTCCGAGAGCTGGCCCTCGCCATGCCGCCGGTCTGCCGGGCCTGGCGTGCCGAACGCCCGTCGCCGCAGGTCCTCGGCGCGGCGCTGGAGGCGTTCACCGACGCCCTCGTCCGCCGTACGCTCACCGAACCTCTCACCGAACGGCCCGAGACCCCAGCCGGGCGGTGGCTGGCCGCGCTGACCGGCGACTCCCCTGTCTGCCCCGACGTCCCCGCGCTGCGCCGCGAGCTGGAGGCATGGCGGGACGCGGTGGCCGCCGCCGAGGGCGCCACACGGGTGTGCTTCCGCCTGACCGAACCCTCCGAGACCCCCGACCCCTCCCAGGCCCCCGCACCCTCTGAGGCCGCCGGCTGGCGGGTGGAGCTGGCATTGCAGGCCGCCGACGACCCCAGCCTGTATGTCCCGGCCGCCGCCGTCTGGAGCGGCGAGGCCGTGACGGGCCTGCCGGGCAGGCCGGAGCGCGACCTGCTGGCCGGACTGGGACGGGCGGTGCGGCTGTATCCGGAGCTCGACCGGGCCCTGCGCGTGCCCCGGCCGTGCGAGCTGGCGCTGGACACGGCCGGCGCTTTCACGTTCCTGCGGCAGGCGGCGCCGCTGCTGCAGGCGGCCGGGTTCGGGGTGCAGCTGCCGCGCTGGGCCGGCCGCACGCGGCTCGGGCTGAAGCTCACCACCCGCGCCAAGACACAGTCCGCGGCGGCGAGCCAGGGGTTCGGGCTGCGCGAGCTGGTCGACTTCCGGGTCGACCTGGCGGTCGGCGAGGAGACCGTCAGCGAGGAGGAGCTGGCCGAGCTGGCCCGGCTCAAGGTGCCGCTGGTCCGGGTGCGCGGCCAGTGGGTGGAGCTGGACGAGCGGCAGCTCAGGGCGGCGCTCAAGGCCGTGGAGTCGGCCCGCGCGGGCGAGGCGCCCGCGGGTGACCTGCTGCACGAGATCATCGCCCACGACGACGAGCTGCCGCTGCTGGAGGTCGACGCCGACGGCGTGCTCGGCGACCTGCTGTCCGGGCAGGCCGAGCGGCGGCTCGCCCCGCTGGGCACGCCTCCGGGCCTGGACGCGACGTTGCGGCCGTACCAGGAGCGGGGGCTGGCGTGGCTGAGCTTCCTGTCGGAGCTGGGCCTCGGCGGGGTGCTGGCCGACGACATGGGGCTGGGCAAGACGGTCACCACGCTGGCGTTGCTCGTCCACGAGCGCGCCGGCGCCCCTACGCTGCTGGTGTGCCCCATGTCGCTGGTCGGCAACTGGCAGCGGGAGGCGGCGAGGTTCGCGCCGGGGCTGCGGGTGTACGTCCACCACGGCAGCGGGCGCGACGCCGCCCTGATCGGCTCGGCCGACCTGGTGATCACCACGTACGGCACCGCGCAGCGTGACCTGGAGACGCTCAAGGCCCACACGTGGCGCAGGGTCGTCTGCGACGAGGCACAGGCGATCAAGAACAGCGGCACGCTGCAGGCCCGCGCCGTCCGCTCGATCCCGGCCGGCACGAGGCTGGCGCTGACGGGCACCCCGGTGGAGAACCACCTGGCCGAGCTCTGGTCGATCATGGAGTTCGCCAATCCGGGGCTGCTGGGGCCGCGTGCGCGGTTCAGGACGCGTTTCCAGGAGCCGATCGAGGCGCGGCAGGACGAGCAGGCAACGCAGGCGCTGAGGCGGGCGACGGGGCCGTTCATCCTCCGGCGCGTCAAGACCGACAAATCGGTTATTTCTGACTTGCCGGAGAAGATGGAGGTCAAGGAGTGGTGCCCGCTGACCACCGAGCAGGCCACCCTCTACCAGGCGGTCGTGGACGACATGCTGGCCAGGATCGACAGCAGTGAGGGGATCGAGCGGCGCGGCCTGGTGTTGTCGGCCATGGCCAAGCTGAAGCAGGTCTGCAACCATCCGGCCCACCTGCTCAAGGACGGCTCCCGCCTGACCGGCCGGTCGGGCAAGCTGGCCCGCTTGGAGCAACTGTCGGAAGAAATCCTCGCAGAAGGCGAAAAAGCGCTACTTTTCACGCAATATGCCGAATTTGGGACGATGCTGCAGCCCTACCTCGCCCAGCGGCTCGACCGGCCGGTCCTCTGGCTGCACGGCGGTCTGCCCAAGAAGACCCGCGACCGACTGGTCGACCGCTTCCAGAACGACCCCGAGCCCATGCTGTTCGTGCTCTCGCTCAAGGCCGCCGGCGTCGGGCTCAACCTCACGGCCGCCAACCACGTCGTCCACGTCGACCGCTGGTGGAACCCCGCCGTCGAGGACCAGGCCACCGACCGCGCGTTCCGGATCGGCCAGCGCAAGAACGTCCAGGTGCGCAAGCTCATCTGCGCCGGCACCCTGGAGGAACGCGTCGACCAGATGATCGAACGCAAGAAGGCCCTGGCCGAGCGGGTCGTCGGCACCGGCGAGGAGTGGCTGACCGACCTGTCCACCGACGAGCTGCGCGACGTCTTCGAGCTGACGGCCGAGGGGGTGTGAGCATGCCCTGGTACGACGGCGGCGGCCCCATCCGCGTCGAGGGCGGCATCAAGGCCCGTACGCGACGCGGCAGCATCGGCTCCACGTGGTGGTCGCGCCGGTTCATCGACATCCTGGAGCGCGTCTGCGACAAGGGCCGGCTCTCGCGCGGACGCTCCTACGCCCGGCAGGGCCAGGTGCTGTCCATCGACCTGTCCCCCGGCGAGGTGCGGGCCGCCGTCCAGGGCTCGCGGCCTGACCCGTACGAGGTCGTCGTCAGGATCGAGGCGTACGGCGAGAAGCGCTGGGAGGCCGTCGAGGAGTCCATCGGGGCGCAGGCCGTGCACCGGGCCAAGCTGCTGGCGGGGGAGATGCCGCCCGAGATCGAGGAGGTGTTCGCGGCGATGGGGATCGACCTGTTCCCGCGCGACCTCGACATGGAGTGCTCCTGCCCCGACTGGGGGTTCCCGTGCAAGCACCTGTCGGCCGTGCTCTACCTGCTGGCCGAGTCGTTCGACGACGACCCGTTCCTGGTGCTGGCCTGGCGCGGGCGTACGCGCGAGCAGCTGCTCGGCTCGCTGGCCGACGAGCCGGCGGGCGACCCGCTGACCGTGGCGGACGTGCCCTTCGCCGACCGGCTGGCCGACTTCTACAGCCCCGGCGCCACCGCCCACCGGCCGGAGCGCCGCCCCTCGGCCGCCGCACCCGACCTGCTGCCGCGCGTCTTCCCGCCGCCCGGCGACCTGTCGGGACCGCTCACCGCCGCGTACCGGAGACTCGGCGGCGCCTGAGCGGTCAGCGGTCCTCGAACGAGGCGGGCACCATGACCCGCACACCGTTGGGCACCACGCGCAGCCGGATCGGGGTGCGCAGGCGCACCTCGCCGTCCACGTCGGCGGCCATCGGCGGGTCGGTCTCCAGCAGCATCTCCCGGCCCACCACGAACGGCCCGCCCGCGAGGCTGCGCCAGCGGCCGCTGGTGGCCCGCAACAACGTCTCGCCGAGCAGCCGCACCTTCTTGCCCGAGCCGAGCTGGTAGGCCACCAGCATGCCGTTGTCGATGCTGATGTCCTTGGCCACCTGCCAGCCGCCGTGGAAGCGGCCGTTGGCGATGTTGAGCTGGTGGGTGAGCAGTTCGTGACGCTGCCCCTCCACCGTGATGTACGCGCGGAACGGCCGGTGGCCCGGCAGGATCGTCAGCGCCGTGAGCGGGTAGGCCGGGCGGCCCAGGATGCGTTTGAGCCACGGCTTCACCTTGCCCGCCACCTCGACCGACACCCCGAAGCTCGCCAGATTGGCGAACGGCCGGTCGTCGGCCATGCCCAGGTCGATGTCGGCGACCTTGCCGGTGTCGAACACCCTGATCGCCCCCGCCAGATCCAGCGGCAGGCCCAGGCTGCGGGCGAAGTTGTTGGTGGTGCCCAGCGGCAGCACGCCCAAGGCGACGTCGCGATGGGCGACATGACGGACGGCGGACGACAGCGTGCCGTCGCCGCCCCCCACGATGAGCAGGTCAGGTCCCGTGGCCAGGGCCGTGTCAAGCAGGTCGCGCAGCCTCTTGGGGTTGTACACCGACAGCTCCGCCAGCGGCTCGAACCCGAGGTTGTGGATCTGCTCGATCACCTCGAAGTAATGACGACGGCCGCGGCGCGAGCGAGTGTTCACCACCACCGCCACCCGGCGATCCCGCCGGATCGCCTCGGTGTGCTCGGCTTTGGCACGCAGTTGGCTCATGGTCATCATCGTAGGGGCACTGGCGTGCCACCTGAGGTTGGTCGCTGAACGCGACCAACCTTAGGGGGCTGCTGTGCGGGCTGGGGTTGAAGGGTACGCCCCCCGGCTGAGACCTGTCGAGGCAGGGAGGGACGGTCGCGCTCCGGCATCAGCCGCGAACTTCCCAGGTCAATGTGAGCGCGGGCTCTCTTCCGGGACGGGCGGGAAAACACCCCAACGCGGCCTGAACGCAGCCCGAATTTTCGGCGTCGCCACGCGACTTCCCGGGAGGCGGCTGCTTTTCGGCAGTTGCCCAGCCAAGGAGCGGTTGGTGGGAGAACCGGGTCCCGGGGCGGCCGGCGTGGTCGCGCCCCGGGAGGTGGGGGCGGGGCCGTCCGTGGGAACGGAGGCCCCGCCGTGGTGCTACTTCTTGGTGCTGGTGCGCGGAGGGACGACGTGGACGAGGGCGCCCACGTTGCCCGGAAGCGGGGCCAGGAGCTTGAACTGGACCCCCAGGGCCTTGCCCTCGTCACCGGGGTTGCCGGTGCCGAGCACGGAGCCGGCGACCGTCTGGCCGTACAGCTCAGGGGCCGGGGTGCCGTCCTGGTGCACCACGCGGGTGGAGTACGCCTGGTCGCCCTTCGACGGCACGACCACCGAGGCGTCGAAGTCGCGGTAGTACAGACCGCCGTCGATCGTCTCGATGCCCGGGTACCACGTCTTGGCGTCGGTGAAGGTGGACACGCCCTTCTGCGCGGGGAAGTTCGTGCAGTACTGGCTGAACGGCTCGTCCGCCGCCTCCAGGCACTCCTTGAACGGGTACGTCTTGCCGAACCCGAACGCGGCGTTCGAGGTCTGGACGCGTCCCTGCAGGTTCTTGTTGAGCTGCGGGTCCTTCTCGGCCGCCTCGCCCGTGCGGCGCAGCGGCTCGTAGTGGGAGTCCACGATCAGCAGGCTGCCCTTGGGACCGATGCTCGGCTGCGTCTGGATGGTGTCGTAGATGTTGTTGTTGACGTACGTCGAGTCGCGGTACCAGACGAGCAGGCCAGGCGCGTTGTACTTGACCTTCTGCACCTTCCACGCGCCGTCACGCAGGTAGTCGGTGTCGTAGGCGTACTGCAGGCCCTTGTCGAAGCCGTCGAAGTTGCGCCACTCGGCGAGGTAGAAGCGGGAGATCTCGCGCTCGCCGTTGTTGCGCGTCCAGCCCTGGCCGCTGGTGTTGGTGAACGTGCCGACGATGTGCAGCCAGCCGGTGTCGCTCTCGGCGTCGTCGCTCCACACGGCCGTGCCGCCGTTGGTGAGCTCGAAGTCGTCGACGTGCCAGCCGCGCATCTGGAAGGCGGCGTCGGTGTTGTACGACAGTCGCAGCCTGATCGTCTGGCCGGCGAACGGCGTCAGGTTCACGTAGTCGTGCCGCCAGGCGCCGCCGGTGTCACCGGTGAGGCCGTACTTCTTGTTGCCGAAGGTGACGAGGTTCTTGTACGGGTCGGCGTAGTCGTCCGGCGTGCTGACCTCGTTGCCGGCCTCGTCGTAGACCTTCTGCTGGGTCCACGTCTCGCCGCCGTCGGTGGAGACCTCGACGAAGCCGAAGTCCCAGTCCTGCTCGATCTCGTAGTTGTTCCACATCCACAGCTTGAGATCGTTCCCGGCGGGGACGGGCAGGTCGCGGGTCAGCGTCAGGTTGCCCCATTCCTGGTCGAGGTTGCTCCACCAGGCGTTCGAGCCGCTGTGGACGTCGATCATCTTGACCGGCGCCGACTCCAGGTTGACGCGGACGCCGTCCTCGGTGAGCTTGGGCGTGCGTGAGGACTGGCCGACGGTGACGACCTTGGCGCGGTCGCCCGGCTCGAACACCTTCGGGTTCGCCCAGCCGAGCACCCACTTGTCCCACAGGCCCATGTGACTCGGCATCGACTGGAAGATCGGGCCGGAGTGGGAGCCGCTGGACATCAGGTCCCAGAAGTCCACGGCGGAGCTGGCCGCGCCCGTGGTGTCGTACAGGTCGGGCAGGCCGAGGTCGTGGCCGTACTCGTGGGCGAAGACGCCGACGCCGGAGTCCTCCGGCTGCACGATGTAGTTGGAGATCTTCTTGTCGCTGCCGGGGATCTTGTAGCCGCTGGCGACCGCGCTGGAGTGCGCCCAGATCGCGTACGTGCCCTCGGCGCCGCCGTCGGACGACTTGTCCTTGCCGGCGTGGACCAGCACGAGGTGGTCGATCACGCCGTCGGGCTCGGCGTGGTTGCCGTCGCCGTCGGCGTCGGAGATGTCCTCGACGTCGTAGTCGGCCCACGGGAAGTCGGGCTGGGCCTGGGCGAGGGCGTTCACGGTGTCGATCGGCAACTGCTGGGCGCCGAGCGGGTTGTCCGGGTGGCCGGACATGTCCTGGGGCGCGCCGCCGCAGGCCGCGGCGCCGTACCAGGCCTCGGAGTGCGGGACCTTGATCCAGCCGACCGCCGAGCCGGTGACGGAGTAGGCGCCCTTCGACATCTCCTCGTACATCCGCTTCATGGTGTGGCCGGAGATGTCGATGCCGGGCTTGCCGTCACGCGGGTCCTTCAGGTCGGGACGGACGCGCTCGGTGATGCCCTTGTCGGTGTAGAGCATCCTGTTGAAGTGCTCGGTGCTGAAGTCCTTGACCCAGAAGGAGTTGTTGTCCTCGGCCGGCAGGGTGGCCGGGTCGGGGATGTTGTTGTGCAGCGGGCCGTTGAGGAACGTGCCAGGCGGCTCGACGACGCAGTCGTCCGGGGCGCTGCTGACCGTGCGCAGGCGGTTGTAGCCGGAGAAGTCGTCGTTGGCCTGCTCGTTGAACTCGACGAGGATCGTGAGGAGCTTGGCCGTACGGACCTGCTTCGACTTCTTGAAGATCCAGTCGGCGGGGTTGCGGCCGGTCCTGATGGCCTCGTTCTCGCGCGCGGCGAGGATGCGGCCGGCCGCCGGGTTGCCGGCGGCGAACTTGCGGTCGAACTTCTCGGCCGGGGACAACGACCGCGCCTTGGCGTTGTTGAGCGTGGGCTCCCGCGGGTCCCTCTCGACGCTCGGGGGCGCGTAGTTGATGTAGTAGTCCGCGGCCGTCGGCTCGTAGCGGGCGATGGACTCCGCCTGGGCGGGAGGCACGGACAAGGCGGCGCCCAGGAGGGCGACCACGGGGAAAGCTGCTAAAAGGCGCTTCTTGCTGGGCACCGGGAACCCTCTCTGCCCGGGATCGCCGGGCAATCGGCCATGAAGAGTGCAATGCCGGACGTTAGAGGGTAGGTAAACTCAGCGTAAAGGCCGTTGTGTAAATGTGATCAAACTACGACATATAGGTCATCATTCTCACCGCGACGATCCCGCCGGCGAGCGCGCCGCCGTAACAGACCACCGCGATCAGCCGGTCGAACCGGCCGAGACCGAGCAGCTCCTCGCTGGTGAAGCGGAGCCGGTGAGCCGCGTGAAAGAGACAGAGCACGACGACGGCCGCCAGCGCGACCCGGACGAGCACGTGGTCGACCAGCGCCCGCAGGTGGGCCGCGGCGGGCCAGTCCACCACGCCGAGCGGCATGAGCACCCCGAACAGCAGCACGAGCACCGGCAGCACCAGCGCCGCCACCACTCCCCCGCCGCTGAACAGCAGCCACAGGTACGGCTCCGGCGTGCGTTTCCTCGGCGTCATCACGACCTCAGCACGACGTAGGCGATCAGCAGCGACACCAGCGCCCAGGCCGTGTGGTTGCCGCCCTGGATCATCCAGGCCGGCACCCGCCAGCCGTCCAGCCGGACCACCGTGGCCTTCGGCGCGAGGTTGAGGAACGTGACCGCGTGGAAGACCGTCGCGGCCAGCGCCACCACGTTCAGGGCGATCATCCACGGCCGCGCGGCCAGCGCGGCGAACTCCGCGAGGCTCCCGCCCAGCACGGCGTCGACGAGCATCAGCGTGAAGACGATCGACCAGGCCACGAAGACGCTCGTCAGCTCGCGCAGCACGAAGACGGTGTAACCGCGGCTGCGGGTGAACCAGAGCCGGTCGCGGCGCGGCCGGTAGACGTCCGTGCGCGCGTCCTCGGTCATCGCCGGCTCCACGGCAGCACCGAGCGCAGCGCGGCGCTCACCTTGTAGCGCTGGATGGCCTCGGCGGGGTCGACGTGCTTGGGGCAGACCTTGGTGCACTCGCCGACGAACGTGCACCCCCACACGGCGTCGTCCAGGTTGAGCACGTCGAACCGGTCGTCCATGTCGCGCGAGTCCAGGTTGTAGCGCTGGGCCAGGGCGATCGCGGCCGGGCCGAGGAAGTCGGGGTCGAGCACGTAGACCGGGCAGGCCGAGTAGCACAGCAGGCAGTTGATGCACATGCTGTACTGCTTGTACGCCTCCAGCTGCTCCGGCGTCTGGGCGTACTCGGCGGTCAGCGGCGGCTCCTCGCCCTCCCTGACCAGCCAGGGCCGCACCGACGACAGCTTGGCCAGGAAGTCGTCGATGTCCACGACCAGGTCGCGAATCACCGGGAAACCCTTGAGCGGCTCGATCCTGACCGGCCCGGAGCCGTACTCGGTGAGGAAGGTGCCGCAGGTCAGCCGGGCC
Organism: Nonomuraea terrae; assembly: GCF_004348995.1. GTDB lineage: Bacteria > Actinomycetota > Actinomycetes > Streptosporangiales > Streptosporangiaceae > Nonomuraea > Nonomuraea terrae. The sequence continues at coordinate 11,119 of NZ_SMKQ01000080.1, read as the reverse complement.
TCGCCGTTGACGGTCATGCCGCACGAGCCGCACACGCCCATCCGGCACGACCAGCGGAACGACAGGCTGCCGTCGAGCCGGTCCTTGATGTAGGTGAGCCCGTCAAGCACCGCCCAGTCGTCCACGAGCGGAACGTCGTACGCCTGGAACACCGGCTCGCTGTCCTCCCCCGGCCGGTACCGGGCGACCTCCATCCGGATCGTCGGCGTCTCAGCGCTGTCAGTCACGGCCGTAGACCCTTTCTCCCGGAGCCCAGCGGGTGATCGTCACGGGCAGCAGGCCCACCGACGGGGTACCGTCGGGCGCGCGGTGCACCAGCGAGTGCGCCAGGTAGGCGTCGTCGTCGCGGGCGGTGTGGTCGGTGCGCTGGTGCGCGCCGCGCGACTCCCGCCGGTTCAGCGCGCAGGCCACGATCGTCTGCGCGACCTCCAGCATGGCGTGCAGCTCCAGCAGGTTGATCAGCTCGGTGTTGAACGCGGTGCTGCCGTCGTCGACGCGGGCCTCCTCGGCGCGCTCGCGCAGCCCGGCCAGCGTGTCGGCGGCCTTGGTCAGCACGTCGCCGCTGCGGTAGATGCCGGCCGCGCCTTCGAGGGTGTGCTGCATCTCCTCGCGCAGGTCGGCGATCCGCCCGCCGTTCCCGCCGCCCTCGCGCGCGCGGGTCAGCCGCCGCCGCTCGTCCTCCCCCTGGCTGCGTACGGCCGCCGGCTCGGCCTCGCGGTGCGAGCGGGCGAACTCGGCGGCGGCGATCCCGGCCCGGCGGCCGAAGACGAGGATCTCGGGCAGCGAGTTGGAGCCGAGCCGGTTGGCGCCGTTGATGCTGACGCACGCCGTCTCCCCGGCCGCGTACAGCCCGGCGACGGTGGTGGCGCCGTCGAGGTCGGTGTGGACGCCGCCCATCATGTAGTGCACGACCGGACGCACCGGGATGAGGTCGGTCACCGGGTCGAGGTTCTGGTAGCTGCGGCACAGCTCGCGCACGAACGGGATGCGGTGCTCGATCTTCTCCTCGCCGAGATGGCGCAGGTCCAGGTAGACGACCGGTCCGTACGGGGTGTCGGCGGTACGGCCCCTGCGCTGCTCGTGCACGAACGCCTGCGAGAGCCGGTCGCGCGGGCCGAGCTCCATGCTGCGCAGCGTCGGCTCGGGCGTGGGGGCGCCGAGGTCGTAGTCCTGCAGGTAGCGGTAGCCGTCCTTGTTGATCAGCCAGCCGCCCTCGGCCCTTGCGGCCTCGGTGATGAGGATGCCGGTGAACGGCAGGCCGGTGGGGTGGTACTGGACGAACTCCATGTCCTTCAGCGGCGCCCCCTCCCGGTAGGCCAGCGCCATGCCGTCGCCGGTCTTGATGGAGGCGTTCGTGGTGAAGGGGAAGGCGCGGCCGCAGCCGCCGGTGGCCAGGATGACGGTCCTGGCCGGGATGGTCTCGACGCGGCCGGTCCTGATCTCGACGGCCACGACGCCGTGGACGCGGCCGTCGTCGACGACGAGCTTGGTGACGTACCACTCGTCGTACCTGATGATGTCCTGATATTTCAGGGTGGTCTGGAAGAGGGTGTGCAGCAGGTGGAAGCCGGTCTTGTCGGCGGCGTACCAGGTGCGCATCTTCTTCATCCCGCCGAACGGCCGCACGGCCACCCGGCCGTCGCGCTCACGGCTCCACGGGCAGCCCCAATGCTCCAGCTGGATCAGCTCTCGCGGCGCCTCGGCCACGAACGCCTCGACCGCGTCCTGGTCGCACAGCCAGTCGCCGCCGGAGATCGTGTCGTAGCAGTGCTCGTCGAGCGTGTCGCCGATGCCGATCACCGCCGCGGCACCGCCCTCGGCGGAGACGGTGTGACTGCGCATCGGATACACCTTCGACACGACCGCCACCTGCAACGCGGGATCGCTCTCGGCCACCGCCACGGCCGCGCGCAACCCCGCCCCGCCCCCTCCGACGATCAGCACATCGATCATGTCCCTCATTTCCCCCGATCGGGTTCGGCCTGGTCCTTGACGCGCTTGCCGTCGTGGCGGACGGCGGACAGGTGGATGCTGCCGTCGTGGTACTCGTGGCGGATGCGGCGGCAGCCGCAGGTGTAGAACCAGTCGCGGATCAGCAGGCCGTAGCCGTCGTCCTCCATGAAGCGCTCACCGCCGGCCTTCCTGCCGCAGGGCGCCGTCTCGGGGGCGAAGGGAGTTCGCGTTCCAGTCATCGCCGGTCTCCCTCGGGGGGCGGAGTCACCTCCACACAAGCACCAACCGGGCGCTTGGGGAAGGTCGCGAACCCGTCAGGAGCGCGTGCCCTCCGGGGCTCTCGGCTCGTCGCCCGGGCGCGGGCCCAGCTCGGGGGGTTCGCCGCCGCCGGCCTCGGGGGCCTCCTCCGGCGGCACCCGGGGGTAGTGCAGGTCGAAGGCGGGCCGCTCGGAGCGGATGGGCGGGATGCTGGTGAAGTTGTGCCGCGGCGGCGGGCAGCTCGTCGCCCACTCCAGCGAGTTGCCGTAGCCCCACGGGTCGTCGAGGGTGACCTTCGGCGCGCGCCGGGCGGTCTTGAAGACGTTGTAGAGGAACGGCAGCGTCGAGGCGCCCAGCAGGAACGCCCCCACCGAGGAGAGCTGGTTGAGGAAGGTGAAGCCGTCGGCCACGCCGTAGTCGGCGTAGCGGCGCGGCATGCCGGCCGCGCCCAGCCAGTGCTGGACGAGGAACGTGGTGTGGAAGCCGATGAACAGCGTCCAGAAGTGCACCTTGCCGAGCCGGTCGTCGAGCATCCGGCCGGTCATCTTCGGCCACCAGAAGTAGAACCCGGCGAACATGGCGAACACCACGGTGCCGAAGACGACGTAGTGGAAGTGGGCGACGACGAAGTAGGTGTCGGTGATGTGGAAGTCGAGCGGCGGCGAGGCCAGGATGACCCCGGTCAGCCCGCCGAGCAGGAACGTCACCAGGAAGCCCACGGCGAACAACATCGGCGACTGGAAGGTCAGATGGCCGCGCCACATCGTGCCGATCCAGTTGAAGAACTTCACCCCGGTCGGCACCGCGATGAGGAACGTCATGAACGAGAAGAACGGCAGCAGCACCTGCCCGGTGCCGAACATGTGGTGCGCCCACACCGTCATCGACAGGCCGGCGATCGTGATCGTCGCGCCCACCAGCCCCATGTAGCCGAAGATGGGCTTGCGGCTGAAGACCGGGATGACCTCGGTGATGATGCCGAAGAACGGCAGCGCGATGATGTACACCTCGGGGTGGCCGAAGAACCAGAACAGGTGCTGCCAGATCAGCGGCCCGCCGTTCTCGGCGACGAAGACCTGCGTGCCGAGCTTGCGGTCGGCCTCCAGCACCAGCAGCGCGGCGGCCAGCACGGGGAAGGCCAGCAGCACGAGCAGGCCGGTCAGCAGCACGTTCCAGGTGAACAGCGGCATGCGGAACATCGTCATGCCCGGCGCGCGCATGCCGATGATCGTGGTGATGAAGTTGACCGAGCCGAGGATCGTCCCGAGGCCGGACAGCGCCAGGCCCATGATCCAGAAGTCGCCGCCGATCTGCGGCGAGTACACCGACGACGACAGCGGCGTGTAGGCGAACCAGCCGTAGTCGGCCGCGCCGCCGGGCGTGAAGAAGCCGATCAGCACCATCAGCCCGCCGAACAGGAACAACCAGTACGACACCGCGTTCAGCCGTGGGAAGGCGACGTCGGGCGCGCCGATCTGCAGCGGCATGACGACGTTGGCGAACCCGGCGAACAGCGGGGTGGCGAACAACAGCAGCATCACCGTGCCGTGCACGGTGAACAGCTGGTTGTACTGCTGCTGGCTGACGAGCTGCATGCCGGGGGCGACGAGCTCGGCCCGGATGATCATGGCCATGACGCCGGCGATGAGGAAGAACCCGAACGAGGAGATCAGGTAGAGGTACCCGATGACCTTGTGGTCGGTGGTCGACAGCCAGGAGGCTATGACGGTCCCGGTGCGGCGGCGCCTGACCTGCTCGATCGTGGTCTCGCGAACAGTCGTCACGGCTGCTCCCCTCCTGTACGGAGTTGTGCCTGCCCCGATCTACCCATTGCACGCCAAGCGGCGACGCGGGGGAAGCCGTCTTTTGCCATCCTTCGCCGGGACTTTTGCGCGGGGCGTCCACATGGCGGAAGTCCGCCGGTCCACGGCGCGACATCTTCTATCCTGCAAGCCGGACCGACTCGGAGGAGATGATCGTGACCGCTCAGCGTGACTACGCCGCCCTCGCCCAGCGTGGGCTCTCGCTCGACCTCACCAGGGGCAAGCCGTCGCCGAGCCAGCTCGACCTCTCCAACGACATGCTGCGGCTGCCGGCGTCCTACCGCGCGGCCGACGGCAGCGACGCCCGCAACTACGGCAACCTGCAGGGTCTGCCGGAGCTGCGGGAGCTGTTCGCGCCGTTGCTGCAGGTGCCCGCGGGCCAGTTGGTCGTCGGTGGCAACGCGAGCCTCGCGCTCATGCACGACACCGTGGTGCACGCGCTGCTGAGCCCGCTGCCGGGCGCCGCGCGCCGGTGGATCGAGGAGCCGGAGATCACGTTCCTGTGCCCCGTTCCCGGTTACGACCGGCATTTCACGATCTGCGAGCGGCTCGGGATCACGATGGTGGCGGTCCCGATGACCGCGGAAGGCCCCGACATGGACGTCGTCGAGCGCCTGGTCGCCGCCGACGCGAGCGTCAAGGGCATGTGGTGCGTGCCGAAGTACAGCAACCCGACCGGCGTCGTCTACAGCGACGAGACGGTCCGCCGGCTGGCCGCCATGCCGACCGCGGCGCCCGACTTCCGGATCTTCTGGGACAACGCGTACGCGGTGCACCACCTCACCGACACCCCTGCCGAGCTGGCCGACGTACTGGCGCTCAGCGCCGAGCATGGTGACCCCGACCGGGTGTTCGTCTACGCCTCCACCTCCAAGGTGACGCTGGCCGGCGCGGGGGTGTCGTTCTTCGGCTCCTCGCCGGCGAACGTCGAGTGGTTCCTGCGCAACACCGCCAAGCAGTCCATCGGCCCCGACAAGATCAACCAGCTCCGTCACGTCGAGTTCCTGCGCGACGCGGAGGGCGTGGCGGCCCACATGCGCCGGCACGCCGAGCTCATCGGCCCGAAGTTCGAGCTGGTCGACAAGGTGCTGACCGAGCGGCTCGGCGGACTGGCGAGCTGGACGAGCCCGAAGGGCGGCTACTTCGTCAGCCTGGAGGTGCCGCACGCGGCCGAGGTGGTGGCCAGGGCGAAGGCGGCCGGCATCGCGCTGACGCCCGCGGGCGCGACGCACCCGTACGGGAAGGACCCCGACGACCGGACGATCAGGATCGCGCCGACCTACCCCGGGCTGGACGAGCTGGAGCAGGCGATCGAGGGGCTGGCCGTGTGCGTGCGGCTGGTGGCCGAGGAACGCGGCTGACCGCCTCGGGTCAGCGGGAGCCGGGACGGAAACCGAAGAGGTATTCGCGCGTCTCGCTCGGATGGAAGGCGATGTCGAGGCCCGGCTCGAAGGCCACGTTGTCGCGCGGGCAGTAGCGCAGCCGTTCCCACACGGCCAGGGCCTTCTCCCTGGCCGTGAGCTCGGCCGCGTCCCTGCGGCGGGCGCCGCGCGCGCCGAGCACGTTCAGCAGCCCGAGCATCCAGAACAGGCCCGTCAGGCAGAACGGGGCGAGCAGCACCTCGCCCCACTTCGGGTCCTGGCCCATCGCGATCACCAGCGACACGACCAGGTGCACGAGGGCCGCGACGAGGAGCAGCACGTATCCCTGGTTCCTGACCCAGGGCGTGTAGTGGCGGCTGGGGAACGACAGCCAGACCGCCAGCTGCGTGCGGCTCATCACGTGCCGGGACGCGCCCAGCGCCGCCGCCGTCGGCAGGTCGGCGATCTCGCGCGCGCCCGGTAAGCGGACCCGTCCGATCTTGTACGTCGTCCCCGCGGCGACCACGCCCGGAACGGCGATGACCTGGTCGGCCTCCGAACACACCGGGCACCTCACATCCATCCGGGCAGTTTGGCTGTAAGGGAAGTCCGGCGCAAACCATAGAGTTCACTGTGTGAGACCGATTGATTCCCTGGTGAACTCCTTGTCCGAAGCGCGCGTGGTGACCGACCCCGACGTGATCGACTCCTACGCCCGTGACCGCACGTTCGTGGCGCCGGGCAAGCCGCTCGGCGTGGTGCTGGCCACCTCCCGCGACGACGTGGTGACCACCCTGAAGTGGGCCACCGAGCACCGGGTGCCGGTGGTGCCGCGCGGCGCGGGCACCGGCCTGGCGGGCGCGGCGGTGGCCGGCGACGGCGCGATCGTCCTGTCGCTGGCGAAGATGACCGCGATCAAGGAGCTCTCCCCCGCCGACGAGATCGCCGTCGTCGAGCCCGGCGTCATCACCGCCGACCTCGACCGGGCGGCCCGGGAGCACGGCCTGATGTACGCGCCCGACCCGTCGTCGTACGAGATCTCCACGATCGGCGGGAACCTGGCCACCAACGCCGGCGGGCTGCGGTGCGTCAAGTACGGCGTGACCAGGGACTCCACGCTCGGCCTCGAAGTGGTGCTGGCCGACGGCCGGATCATGAACACCGGCCGGCGCACCATGAAGGGCGTCACGGGCTACGACCTGACGGGTCTGTTCGTCGGCTCGGAGGGCACGCTCGGCGTGATCACCTCCGCCACGGTGCGGCTGCGCCGCGCCCCGGCCGTGCCACCCGCGACGTTCGCCGCCGAGTTCGGCTCGCCGCGGGACGCCGGCGCGGCCGTGTCGGCGATCATGGCGGCCGGCTGCCAGCCGTCGCTCATGGAGCTGCTCGACCGCACCACGCTCAAGGCCATCGACGACTGGCGCAACATCGGGCTGGAGGACACGACGCAGGCCATGCTGATCGGCCAGTCCGACGCCGCCGACGGCCAGGCCATGGCCGAGCGCATGCAGCAGATCTGCCGGGACAACGGCGCCTCGTTCGTGGCCGTGTCGTCCACCCCCGAGGAGGCCGAGGAGCTGATCGGGGTCCGGCGGCTGGCGTACGGGGCCAAGGAGCGGATGGGCGCGTGCCTGGTCGAGGACGTGTGCGTGCCGCGGTCCAAGCTCGCCGAGATGATCATCGCGATCGAGGAGGCGGCGGCGCGGCACGGCGTGCTGATCGCCACGGCGGCCCACGCCGGCGACGGCAACCTGCACCCGGTCTTCATCTTCGACCACGGCACCCTCGAACCGCCCGCGGAGGTGTGGGCCGCGGCGGACGAGGTGTTCACCACCGCGCTGCGGCTCGGCGGCACGCTCACCGGCGAGCACGGGGTGGGCCTGCTGAAGCGGCGCTGGCTCGCCATGGAGTCGGGGCCGGTGGCGGCCGAGGTGCAGAACGGGATCAAAGCCGTCTTCGATCCGCTCGGCATCCTGAACCCCGGTAAAGCCATCTGACTTAATGATCTTGGGTTGACCAAGACGTGACCTACCTGCGGATTCGCCACACCACCTGCGATAAAACGCTGACTTTTTTGGTCAAAACATGAAAGTTCTGTTACGAGCGGCAGACTTGACAAGGGTCCCGCTGGTAGCGTTTTGCCTCATCTATTGGGGTTGTGATGGGGGTCCGACGTGAATCAGTTCCAGCCGTTGGCGGCGGACGACCCGCGGCGGCTGGGGGCGTACGACATCGTCGCCCGGCTCGGCGAGGGCGGTCAGGGCGTTGTCTACCTCGGCAAGAGCGACTCGGGCGAGCAGGTCGCGGTCAAACTCCTGCACCACGCCCTGGCGGCCGACGCCGACGCCAGGACCCGTTTCCTGCGTGAGGTCGCCGTGGCGCAGCGGGTGGCCCGGTTCTGCACCGCGCCCGTGCTCCACGCCGACCTCGACGGCAGCCGCCCGTACATCGTCAGCGAGTACGTCCCGGGCCCTTCGCTGCGTGAGCTCGTCATCAACGAGGGGCCGCGGCGGGGCGCGGCGCTGGAACGGCTGGCGATCAGCACGGCCACCGCGCTCGCGGCCATCCACCGGGCGGGGATCCTGCACCGCGACTTCAAGCCCGCCAATGTGCTGATGGGCCCCGAGGGCCCGGTCGTGATCGACTTCGGCATCGCCCGCGCGCTCGACTCCCCGGGCGCGACGGCCACCGGGATGGCCATGGGGACGCCGTCGTACCTGGCGCCCGAGCAGCTCAGCGGGGCCGCGGTCTCCGAGAGTGCCGACGTGTTCGCGTGGGGCGTCACGATGGTGTACGCCGCGACGGGCAAGCCCGCGTTCGGCTCCGACTCCATCCCCGTCGTGATGAACCGGATCCTGAACGAGGAGCCGCAGCTCGGCGGCATGGAGGGCGTGCTGGCGGAGCTGGTCGCCGCCTGCCTGTCGAAGGACCCGGCGCTGCGCCCGACCGCCGACGAGCTCATCGTCCGCCTCACCGGCCAGCCCGCGCCGAACGCCGCCGTCGAACCGGTCGCCGGCCGCCCGGACGCCACGCCGTCCGGATCCACGCCGCCCGTACCCACGCCGTCCACGCCCGCTCCGAACGCGTTCCCGGCTCCGGGGCATCCGGGCGCGGACGTCTACCCGGGCCCGTGGACCCAGCCGAACCCGATCCACGTCGCCGGCGGCCCGTCCCGGACCGGCCCGGTGGCCCCGTCCCAGACCGGCCCCCTCTCCCCGTTCCAGACCGGCCCGGTCCCTCCGGCCCCGCCGCAGACCGGCGACTACGGCCACCACGCCGCAGCCGCAGCCCAGAACCACGGCTTCCCGCCGCACCCGGGCGCCTCCTACGGCAGCCACCCTCAGGGCGCCCAGCCGGGCATCCCGCACGGCGGGCCTGTCCAGGGCGGTGCCCAGCCCGGCGGTCCCCAGGGCGGCCCGCACGGCGGTCACCCTCAGCCGGGCACGGCGCACGGCGGTCACCCCCAGGGCGGTCAACCCGGGATGCCCTTCGGAGCGCAGCCCGGCGGTATGCCGGGCGGGCCTCAGCAGGGTGGGCCCGGTGGTGTGCCGCCGCAGGGCGGCGCGCGTCCCTCGGGTCCGCTGCCGGGTGACGGCGTTCCGCCCAAGCAGCGGCGGACGCTGACCCTCGCGCTGACCGGCGCCGCCGCCGCGGCCCTGCTCGTGGTCGCCGGCGCGGTCGTCGTGCAGGCGAACAGCAAGGAGGAGGTCCCGGTCGTGGCCGTGGGCAGCTCCTCCCGGGAGGCCTCCGGCGACGGCTCGGGCGCCGCGGGACAGCCGGGCGAGCCCCCGGTGACCGCCGGTCAGACCTCCGACCCCGAGGTCCCCACGGCGGACGAGGTGCCCACCCTCGACATCGAGTCGGGGCAGGGCGAGAAGAAGACCAAGAAGCCGGTCGCCAACGTGCCCGAGGTGGTGGACGTGCCCAGCCAGCCGGTCGGCACGCCCCGCTCGGACCCCTCGCCGTCTCCGACGAAGAGCAGGAAGAAGCGCTCGAACGTCGAGCCCCCGCACGACCCGTCGACGCCGTCCGAGGCCCCCACGACGGCTCCGTCGCCCACCAAGGCGCCCACGAGCAAGCCGACCACGAAGCCGACCGCCAAGCCCACCACGGTCAAGCCGTCGCCCGCGCCGAAGCCCAACACGGTCAAGCCGACCACCGTGTGCGGCGCCGGCTACCAGGTCATCGACACCCACTCGCTGGGCGCGGACGCCACGATCTACCTGCTGTACCACACGGGTGCGGGCCGGAACTGCGTGATCACGATCTCCCGCATGGTGCACCCCGGCAAGGTCAAGATGAGCGCGGTCCTCCAGGTCAAGGGCGGCTCCACCGCGACCGACCCGGGCGTGTACACCTCGTACGCGGGCCCGCTGCGCCTGCCTGCGGCGAAGAAGTGCGTGATCTGGGGCGGTTCGTGGGGCACCAAGAACTGGAAGTCCGACTGGAGCCACTGCGGCTGACGTCCGCCGGCGGCCTGATCGGCACCCGGTAGCGTGCTGCGCATGAGCCTCGTACACAAGGACCTGGCGGCGGGCGTCGCGACCATCACGCTCGACTCGCCGCCCAACCGCAACGCGCTGTCCGTACGCCTGCTCGCCGACCTGGCCGACCGGCTCGCCTGGGCGCTGGCCGAGCCGGAGGCCCGGGTGGTCGTGCTGACGGCGACGGGCAAGGTGTTCTGCTCCGGGGCCGACATCAAGGAGCAGCGCGCCGGGGACGGCCGGCCGGACGCGCCGGTCACCGCCTCGCTGCCGGAGATCCTGCGGACGCTCTGGGAGAGCCCGAAGCCGGTGGTCTGCCGGCTCAACGGCACCGCCAGGGCGGGCGGCCTGGGCCTGGTGGCGGCGTGCGACTTCGCGATCGCGCCGCTGACGGCGTCGTTCGCCTTCACCGAGGTACGCCTCGGCGTCGTGCCCGCGATGATCTCCGTGCCGGTGCTGCGGCGCGTCGGCGCCCGCGCGGCGGCCGACTACTTCCTGACCGGCGAGGTGTTCGACGCGGCCCGGGCGGCCGAGATCGGGCTGCTGTCGCGGGCGGTGCCGGAGGAGGAGTTGGACGCGACCGTCGCCCGCTACGCCGAGATGCTGACGAAGGGCGGCCCCGAGGCGCTGGCCATCACCAAGCGCCTGGTCAGGGAGGTGCCGCAGCTGTCGTTCGGTGAGGGGATGCGGCGGATGACCGAGCTGTCGGCCGAGCGGTTCACCTCGGAGGAGGGGCAGGAGGGCATCGCGGCGTTCATGGAGAAGCGCTCCCCCACGTGGGTCCCGCCGGTGTCACCGGGCGAGTGACCTCCAGGCGAGCAGCCCGGCGCCGATCAGGCCGGCGAGCGGGCCGAGGGACGACGCCCGCACCTCCGGGGCCTTCCTGAAGCCCAGGCGGTGGGCCAGGCGCTCGCGCAGCGGGACGATCAGGGCGTCGCCCGCCTGTGACACCCCGCCCCCGAGCACGATCGCCGCGGGGTCGGCCACCAGCGTGTACGTCGCCAGCGCCAGGGCGAGCGCCTCGACCGCCTCCGCCCACACGCGCACGGCCTCGGCGTCCCCTTCGGCAACCAGCCGGACCACCTCGGCGGCCCCGGGGACGCCGACGCGGGCCGCCACCGCCCCGCCGGACGCGTACGCCGCCAGGCAGCCCCGCTGGCCGCACCCGCAGGCGAGACCGTCCGGACGCACGGGGATGTGCCCGATCTGCCCGGCCCACCCGTTCGCGCCCCCGTACGGC
>NZ_SMKQ01000007.1 GCF_004348995.1 Nonomuraea terrae | reverse complement strand
GGGGCGGCACGGGGTCGGCGTTCCCTTCGGCTGACGTGGTGCTGCCTTCGGTCACGTGACTCCTTGCGCGGTGGCGGGAACGACTGTTGATCAGTTACTTACCGCATGTGCTGGCGATCCGGACAGACATGCCAATCTTGTGATGCCTGCCTGCACGGGGGGCGGTTTCGAACTCGGATCTCGTCTCCTGTTCGTCCTGCCGCATGGTCCCGGTTGCGTGCTGACGATCAGCGCGCTGCCCGCTCGCGCCGTCGCCGGGCGGCGCGGATCTCGGCGTCGGCGACCTTGTCGTCCAGCAGCGCATACAGCTGCGTCGTCTCGGCAGAAGCGTGGCCGAGGCGGCGGCGGACGGCCTCGATGGAGACGCCGGCGTTGATGAGTTCGGTGGCGTGGGCGTGGCGCAGCTGGTGGATGTCGATGTTGACGCCGGCCTGCGCGCAGTAACCCTGCCAGCGGTGGTGGGCGGCGTCGTAGGACAGCGGCCCGCCGCGGCCGTTGATCGAGGCGCGAAACAGCGGCCCGGCGGTGTAGCCGGCGCGGGCCAGGTAGAGCTTGAGCAGGGCGACGTAGCCGCGGTCGTCCAGCAGCACGGTGCGCACGCTGCCGCCCTTGCCGCTGATGCGGACGTGTTCGTCGTCCAGGCGCAGGTCGAGGTCTTCGACGTACAGGCCGCAGACTTCGGAGGCGCGGGCGCCGCCCACGTAGGCGGTCTCGAACAGCACCCGGTCGCGCAGCCGGTCCAGCGGCAGGTCCTTGCGCGGTCGCCGGGTGCAGATCACCTCCAGCACCTTGGCCACGTCGGCGGCCGCCGCCGGGCGGGGCAGGTTCTTGGGCACCTTGACGGTGTCGATCCGGTCCATCGGGTTGGCCTGCAGCAGGTCGTGGCGGACCGCCCACTTGGCGAAGGAGGCGACGGCGGCGCGCTTGCGCTTGCGGGTCGAGGGCGCGAGAGCGGCGATCTCGGCCAGGTAGGCGCGGACCGGCGCGGCGGTCAGCTCGCCGAGCTCCTCGCCGTGGTGGCCGGCGAACTGCAGCAGATCTCCTCGGTAGGCGCGCCGGGTGTGCGCGGAGGCCCCGGCGTTGGCCAGGTCGGTGAGGAAGTCGTCCAGGGGCGCCGCCAGCGGGTGCGCGTGGCCGAGCTGCTCGCTGATGACCGGATCCATGCCGCCCGCCCTCCGCCTTCTCGGCCCCGATCGGCCAGGTTGCCAGACAACCGGGAAACGAAGCGTCCGCTCCGGAGACCGGCCGCCCAGCTCGCACCCGGCCTGTGATCACTATCTTGCCAGATAACGTCGCTTATCTAAGAACCGGTCGCGCCCCAGGTCCACCAGACGCCCAACGGCCCTGGGTGCACTGGCTACGTCGGTCTCACCTCACCGGATGCCGGTCTCGTTCGACACCAGCATCGATGGGGGCGTGCCGGGTGTCGATGTGCGTCGACACCGGGGGTAACGCGGTAGTACCAATCCTGGCTTATATAAGTCAGACCTGGTATGCTTCTGGTTCGTGCACGCGTTCGACATTCTCGGCGACCCTGTGCGCCGGCGCATTCTGGAGCTGCTCGCCGAGGGTGAGCAGACCTCTGGAGCGATCACGGACGTGATCCGGGCTGAGTTCGCACTGTCCCAGCCGGCGGTTTCCCAGCATCTTCGCGTTCTGCGTGAGAACGGGTTCGCGTCGGTCCGGGCCGAGGGGGCTCGCCGGTTCTATGCCGTCGACCCGACGTCCCTAAGCGAGGTTGACGTGTGGTTGGACCGGTTTCGCGGGTTCTGGGATCAGCGGCTCGATGCCCTGGGCACTGAGTTGGCCCGAGGCAGGCGTGCATCCCGGTCCCGGGCTGGCCAGCAGTCCGACACGCGCACCGACGTCGGCAAGGCCGATCCGCCAGTGAAAGGAACATGACATGAAGGACGTGCTGGACGAACTGGCCGCTGCGCGCCGGACGGTGGGAACAGCGACTCTGCCCGCCGGCGACGCCTACACGATGGAGTTGCGGCGTCGCTACGACGCGCCGGTCGACGACGTGTGGAACGCCATCACCGACCCTGAGCGGCTGGGCCGTTGGTTGAAGTCGGTCACCGGAGACCTGCGGCTCGGCGGGTCGTTCGAGTTGGACGGTGGTGAGCACGGGGAGATCCTCCGGTGCGAGCCGCCGCGTCTGCTGCGGGTGTCCTGGCTCTTCGGGCCGGACGCCGACGAGTGGCCGGGCACGAGCGAGGTCGAGGTGCGCCTGTCCCCGGGCCCTGCCGGGGACACCGAGCTTGAACTGGTCCATGCAGCGGCCGTCGGGGAGCCCATGTTCCCGACCTACGGCCCGGGTGCCGGCGGTGTGGGCTGGGACCTGCATCTCCTCACGCTGGCCCGGTTCCTGGCAGACGGCGAGACCCTCGATCACGAGGAGTTCCAGACCTCGCCCACAGGGCGCGAGTTCGTTCGGCGCAGCGCTGCGGCTTGGGGCGAAGCTCACCTGGCCGCCGGTGGCGATCCGGATCACGTGGCGGCCGGCGTCAAGGCCACCACCGCGTTCTACGCCCCCGGAGGGAACGCTTGATGAGGTACACCACCTCGATCGAGATCGCCCTGCCGCGGGAGAAGGTGCTCCAGATGCTCGCGGACCCGGCGCACATGCCGAAGTGGCTGCGGGGCCTGGTACTGCACGAGCCGGTGGACGGAGCGCACGGCCAGCTTGGCACCACCTCGCGAGTCGTGTTTCAAATGGGGCAGCAGAGGATGGAGGCCACCGAGACCATCACGCGCCTGGAACCTGAAGACCTGCACGCCATCCCCAGTTCTGTCGTCGTGCACTACGACCGCGAGATCGCCGGCGAGGGCATGTGGCAGGCCCAGCGCGACCGGCTGATCGCAGCCGGTCCGGACACCACGCTGTGGGAGAGCGAGAGCGAATTCCGGTTCGACGGATTGCTGGTGCGGTTGGTGGGGCTTGTGATGCCTGGCTCTTTCCGCAAGCAGTCGCAGCAGCACATGGAGGACTTCAAGGCGTTCGTAGAGCACGGGACGGACGTCCGCCAGTCAGCCGCAGACAAGAACGAGGCCCTCGACGACAACGACAACCGCTGAACGGCCCGGCGCAGCAGTGCCACCGTAGACGTGCGGGCGCTGGCGCGTACCGGCGGAGGGGCACTGGACCCGATCGTGGTCAGTCCTGTTCGTCGTCTTCGGCCGCGGCATCGCGCAGCGGCCGCAGGTTCCCCGGCGTCTCCGGCCGGGTGAACGGGTAGCTGCCGTGGAAGTTGATGTGCTCCCAGATCAACGGGGACAGCCGGGCCCGGATCTCCGGGCCGATCGACAGTTGCCCGTCCGCCTGCAGGGCTTTCACGGCCGCGTCGATGTAGAGGCTGTTCCAATAGATGATCGCGGTCAGACCGAGGCCGAGCGCGCCGAGCTGGTCTTCCATACCCTTCGCATAACCCTGGCGCAGCTGGCCGAGGTTGCCGAAGAATACGCGCCGGGCCAGGCCGTTGCGGCCCTCGCCGATGTTGAGCTGGGCACCCATCATCCGCCGGTAGTCCTCCAGGTGGGCCACGTGCAGCAGGTGCATCGACTTGAAGATGCGCCCGTAATGCGCGAACGCCGACCCCAGCCCGGTCAGGCGGCCATCGGCCGACAGCATCCGCAGCAGGTCGTAGGCGCGCACCTAATTCGTCACCAGCGACCCGGCCACATGCAGCATGTCGGCCCAGTGGTGCCGGATGACCCGGACGTTCACCTTGCGCAGGCCCAGATCGTTGAGGTGCCGGTAGCCGTTGTCGGCCTTGGCGACCGGCTGGCCGGCCAGGCCCACGTCGGCCAGGTCCAGCCGCCACATCTGGGCGTCGCCGATGTCGGCGATCCTGGGGGCGAACTGGTAGCCGCAGATCGCGAACAGGCCGAACACGATGTCGCTGTAGGAGGCGGTGTCGGTGGTGACGATGTCGGGCTGCTCAACGGCGTCCAGGCGGTGCAGGGCATCCAGGATGAACAGCGAGTCCCGCATCGTCCCCGGCACCACCAGCCCGCCCAGGCCCATCACCCGGTCGTTGACGACCGCGAGCCAGGTCGAGCCGCGCGAGCGTTTGCCGCGCCCGAAGTAGACCGGGTTCGGCCGGGCATGCAGCGACTTGACCGGGACCACGAACCGCAGCCCGTCGGCGGAGGCGACCAGGCCGCCGCCCCAGTCCTGCACCGCGATCGAGATGTCGCTCTGCGCGGTCACCAGCGTCGCCGACGCCGCGGCCAGGCCCTCGTGGTGGAAGTATCCCTTCTCCACCCCGAGCAGGCGGCTCAGCGTGAGCGCCGGCTGACCGGGCTTGACCACCGGGACGAATCCGACGTTGCAGGAGCGGGCGACCAGCACGCCGGCCTGGCTGATGTCCAGATCGGGGCGCCGCGCCTCCGACCCCGACAGGTGCGGCATCACCTCGAAGTACCCGGTGTGGCCGTTGACCTCCAGCAGCAGCTCCGGATAGTCGATGCGCGGCAGCATCGCCTGCACCGCGTTGTGCACCGCCTGGTAGCCGTCCGGCAGCGGCAGCGCCTCCAGCTTCTCCAGGTTCAACCGGCCGCCCTTGACCGTGACGGCCGGGTTCGAGGCGACCTGCTTGTAGGCGGCGTCCAGGTCCTCGGCCAGATCCTGCAGATGGCGGGCCGGGTCCATCTCCAGGCCGAGCGCGGTCAAGACGCTGTCGCGGTGCACCTGCCATACCGGCTGCGGGATCAGCTTGCCGCGCGGATCGCCCCATCGGTCGGCGCCGATCGCGTACACATCGCGCCGCCGTAGCGCCCCATGCAGGGCCTCCAGCAGGCAGAAGGTGTAAGCGGCGCGGTCGAGCGAGCCGTCGGGCAGGTTCGGGTTGTGATACACCAGCCGCCGCCACGACCCGGTCACCAGGCCGTCGTGCTCGCGCATGTGCTCGACTCCGGCGTACTTGCCGCGCGCCAGCAAGGTGGGCAGGTCCTTGACCGCCTTCACGATCGGCGTCCCAGCCGGGGTGCAGCCCCACGGGATCGCCTGAGCGAGGGAGTCGACGAACGGCCGGACCGTCTTGAAGCGGGCGATCAACTCCGCCCGCCACTCCAGATCGTCGTCGTTATCCTCGCCCGGCACCAGCTCGGCGATCAGATCCAGCGCCGCGGTCAGCCGCTCCTTGGAGATCACCTGCTCGATCCGGCCGACCAGATCCGCCGCCCGCGTCGGCCCCTTCTCGGCCTCCAGCGGCGTCTCATACACGACCGCGACCGCCGCGGCCAGGTCAGCGGCGGCCTTGCGGAGCCTCGGCAGCGACTGCAGCTTCTGCTCCCGCCCCGCCCGGGCGGCGCGCGACAGCAGCCTGGTCGCCATCAGCACGTCAAACAGCAGCAGCGCGTCGTCCACCGACGCGCCCTCCAGATGCCGGACCGTCGCCAGCAACGTGGCCGAGCGGCGCATCGCCTCCAACTGCTTGATCTTCGGAGCCTTCGCCGACATCCCGTACGCGGCCAGCTCGGCCAGCTTCACCGGCGCCACCCCCAGGGTGTACCGCGCCGCCGCCCAGCGCCCACACCGCCTCAACCCGCTCCAGCGCCTTGCCCTGCCCTATCCCGGACACGTCCGTCACCGTGGTGCGCATCCACTCCAGCGTGGAGACCCTCCGGCCGTCGGGGACCTCCAGCGTCTCCAGCAGTTCGCGCCGCAGTTCCACCGGCGTCCGCTCGGTCAGCACAACGTTGATGGCGTCCAGCTCGTCCGTGCGCACATCGCGTACCAGCCGCTCCAGCACGGTGATCCCCGGCAGCACCACCTTGTTGTCGATCAGCCACACCACCGCCCGGTCGAACAACTTCCGCCGCGAGACCCGGAAGTTGCGCACCCGCGATCCCAGGAACGTCAGCAGATCGTCCTGGGCCTCGGCGAACTCCCGGTACTCCAGCAGCTCCCGGATCTCGCCCTGATGGTCCCACCGGGTCTGGGCCCGCTCCGGATACAGCTTGAGGCACGACGGGTCCGCCACACCGATCTGCTCGGCCACGTAGTACACCGCCACGTGCGGAACATCCCGCGGATCAAGCAGGAACGTGCCGAGCATCCGCACGGTGCCCCACTGAACCGCCCAGCCCAGCCGGTTGTGAGGACCACGCTTGTCCGCCACCTTGGTCAACGCCGGGGCGTCCAGATAGAAGAACCGCTCCAGATCAGCTGGCGACGGCGCCGCCGGAAACCGGCCATACCGGCTTACCTGCTCATCGGACAGATACTCGGCCACACGCCGCGAAGCTAAACAATCAACCGCTGGTTACCGGCAAGTACACCCAACCTGAGACCTAGATCGTTGAGCCATGCTCAGCGCACCTGTGCTGACCTGGGCAAAGTCCTTAGCGTTGTTTTCTGAGGAAATAGTCCCAGCACCCCGTCTCGGCCAACCGGCTTATAAATGATCTTTGGGGCGGGCGGCCGCCCGGAAATCCTGCCGAGCCCGAGGCATGAAAGGGCTCGGTCAGCATCTCCCATAAACGACCGTTTCTAACAGTTGCGCCGTGTGCGGGTGCGACCTTCCTGCCGTCCTTATCGCCCTACCGAGCTGAACGGCCGCGCGTCGCGCGCTTCTGCTGTTGCACGCCGGATGTCGTCGGTGATCTACGTCTCGAACGTGCCACTCGCGTGGCGTCGGCGTCCACGGAGGGTGGTAGCGTGACTGTCCGAGCGATGACCAGTTCGCTCACGGAGATCTAAGGAGGTGTGTTGATGACCGTCGTGGAGACGCCCGCTGCGTGCGGTGCCCGGATCATCCTCGCCTCCCGGGCCTCGTCCTGACCTTCGCCTGCCTTCCTCCCTCCTAGGGAGTGTTCTCGGCACGCCTGTCGTCCGGCGGGGCCCCCGTTCAAGGGTCTCCACGTTGTTTCATCAACCCACTTCATCCCCACCTGCTCTCTCTCCTCATGAGCGCGTCCTGACTCTGGCCGACTACGGCTGGGACACGGAACGTGAGCGCTCCTTCGCCCCGTCGCGGGCCGAGGGACTGGTCCCGGGCCGTGTCGTGCGGGCCGAGCGCGGCCTGTGCGACGTCATTGCCGAGACCGGCCCCGTCCGCGCGGTGGTCCTTCCCTCGTCGGGCACCGGTGATCGGCTGACGCCGTGCACCGGCGACTGGGTGGCCGTCCGGCCGGCAAGCCCGGCGACCTCCGCCACCGTGGTGGAGCTGCTGGAGCGCCGGACCGCCGTGGTCCGCTCCACCTCCTCGCGCACCTTCCAAGCCCCCGGTGCTGGCCGCGAACGTCGACTGATCTCGGCGAAGATCACCGAGCTGTCCGGGGACTGCCGCTTCGCGGACTGCGCCCACACCACCGAGCCGGGCTGCGCGGTGCTGGCCGCCGTCGAGGGCGGCTACCTCACCCGGCGGCGCCTCGACAGCTACCACCGGCTGCAGCGCGAGAACACCTATGCCGCATCCCGCACCGACGCGCGGCTGCGCGCCGAGCTGGAGCGGCCGATGAAGCAGATCGCGCGCCAAGTGCGCGCCCTCAAGCAGTCCCCCCACTTCAAGGCATGACGGAAAGGAATCAGGTCATGGACCTTCCCCGCATCTTCACCATCCGCGAGAGCAACCACCGCATCCACAACCCGCTGACCGCGGACAAGTTCGCCGCCCTGGGCGAATCCCTCCGCCTCGCCCCCGGGACACGGGTGCTCGACCTGGCCAGCGGCTCGGGCGAGATGCTGTGCACCTGGGCGCGTGACCTGGGCTTCACGGGCACCGGGGTGGACATCAGCACGCTCTTCACCGAGCAGGCCCGGGCCCGCGCCGCCGAACTCGGCGTCGCCGACCGGGTCGAGTTCCTCCACGGTGACGCAACCGGCCATGTCTCGGACGAGCCCGTCGATCTGGCCGCCTGTGTCGGCGCCACCTGGATCGGCAACGGCGTCGCCGGAACGATCGAGCTGCTCCAGCGCAGCCTCCGCCCCGGAGGAATGATGCTGATCGGCGAGCCGTACTGGCGGCAGACCCCTCCGGACGAGGAGACTGCCAAGGCGTGCCACGCCACCGCCATCGCCGACTTCCTGGAACTCCCGGAACTGATCGAGCAGTTCCAGGAACTCGGGTACGACGTCGTGGAAATGATTCTGGCCGACCAGGACAGCTGGGACCGCTACGCCGCGGCCCAGTGGCTCACCATGCGCCGCTGGCTCGACCAGAACCCGGACGACGAATTCGCCCCCGAAGTACGGGAAGAACTCACCACCGAGCCCGCCCGCTACGCGCGCTCCACGCGTGAGTATCTCGGCTGGGGAGTCTTCGCCCTCATGAAGCGCTGACAACCCCGTCCCGTGCGGGGCCCAGATGTCATACCGTCCGGGCCCCGCACGGAACACTTCATCACCGCAGTGCTCAAGCCGACGGCAAGAGCGAGCCGACACCCACTCCCTCCTTGCAGGCCCCGACCTCCTTCCGGGCCGGGGAGCCCGGCGCTGCGAAGCTCGGGGTATGGCCGTCAGGACGCCTCCCCGCCCGCACGTGCCGCCGCCAACTGTGCGGCCCCCGCTTCGGGCCCGGTGCGAGGACCGGGTACCGCTGCCACCGGCCCTCCGCTCCCGAAGCTGACCCCAGCCCCAAAGTAGGAATCGATCTTGGGGTGCAGCGAAGGTAAGCCCAAACCCACAATTGTGATCTTGAAGGGGCGTGGGTTGCGATTTGGTGACTACGGGCGGGTACGTCGGGTCGCCGCTACGGTGGGCGTGGTTCGGGGGTGAGGCCCGCCCGCGCCGCGGTCAGCGGGCCAGGGGGATGATCCTGCGGAACTTGCCGCCGACCGACTGCTCCGGCGGCTCCTCGGCGCGTTCCAGCGCGACGTGCTCGGCCCTGTGCTCGGCCAGCAGGCGCGAGATCTCTTCGCGCACGGTCCGCCACACGTGATCGGGGTCGGCGCCGTCCGCCTGCCTCAGCCGCACGCGCAGCGTGGCCGGCGCGCTCTGCACGACCTGGAACTGCGCGATGCCGGGGACGCGGTCCAGCAGCGTGCCGAACGCCATGGGGGAGATGCGGACGTGCCCGCCGCCGGCGGGGAACTCGAGCATCTCCGCCGCGCGGCCCTGCACCTGGACGGCGGGCAGCGGGCTGCCGCACGGGCAGGCGTCGGGCCGCACCAGGACGTTGTCGCCCATGTCGTAGCGGAGGATCGGCTGGACCCGGTTGGCGAGATTGCTCAGCAGGACGGTGTGCGAGGGCCGCCCCGGCGGGACGGGCCGGTGGTCGGCGTCGACCGGCTCCAGCACCACCCAGTCGGCGTTGACGTGCAGCCAGTTGTGCGCGCAGCCGTAGGCGAGGAAGCCGCACTCGGTGGCGGCGTAGGCGGAGCGGACCTGGGCGTGGAACGCGGAGGCGATCCGGGCGCGGTTCTCCGCGGTCAGCGCCTCGCCGCCGGCGATGACCATCCCCGGGTGGATGTGCAGGCGGCCGGCCTCCTGCTCGCCGGCCAGCAGCCCGAGCATGCTGGAGAAGCCGGCGAGCGAGCTGGGCTTGTACCGGTTCAGCTCGGCGGCCAGTTCCGGCAGCGGCTTGTGGATGGAGAACTCCCGCAGCATCCAGCCGAGCCGCGGGTGGTCGCGCCGGAACCGCGCGGCCCCGGCGACGGTGGAGAAGTGGCCGGGCGGCGCGGAGACGATGGCGGTGCGGCCGGCGCCGCGCATGAGGCGCACGAGGTCGCCGACCCCCAGCCCGGCTCGCGCGCGCTGGCCGACCGCGTTGCCCACGGCCAGGCTCCGTTCGTCCTGCAGGAAGATGCCGCGCAGCCCGCTGATGCCGGACGTGGTGGCCACGAGGTATCGCCCCTGGAAGCGCTCGCCCACGAGGGCGGGGTCGGCGACTAACTGCCGGGCCTTGGCCAGCGTCACGTCCGGGTCGGTGACCCAGTCGTCGAAGCGCGCCATGAGCGCCTGCTTGCCGGTGACCGGGAGCCGCGCCGGGTCGTCGATGCCGTGGGGCAGCGCCCGGTACAGCTCGCGGTAGTAGGGTGAGTGGGCGCGGGCGTAGGCCACGGCCTCGGCCAGGCGGGCCCGTTGCCGCCGCGCGATCCCCTCGGGGCCCTCGCGCAGCGCCCGCCGCGCGTCGCGGGCCAGGCTCCGCTCGTTCTCCGTCATGACGGGTCGCTCCCTTCTGCGGCGTGCGCCGGTTCGTCTTCTTCCGCGGCGTCCGCGCGGACCGAGAGCAGGCCGCGCGCGGCGACGTCGAGGCCGTGCCGCGCGGCCCGCCACAGCTCGTCCTGTGACCGGCCGAGCTCGACGCTCGCCAGGCTCGCCTGCTGGACGGCGCCGATCAGGGAGCCGGTCATCGCGGCGGCGGTGATCGGATCCAGCCGGTCCGGGAACGCCTTCAGCAGTTCGCCGGCCATCCTGCGCTGCAGGTCCAGCATCAGGTACAGCCCCTTGGCTTGCAGCGCCGGCGTCGTCATCATCAGGCGGACTCCCGCCGACAACTGCTCGGGCTCCTTGCGGGGCACCTCGGGGCGGCGCCGGGCGGCGTACTCCTGCACCGCCCTGGCCAGCAGCTCGCCCGGGCCCTCCTGCGGCCGCGGCGCCGCCAGCGCGCCGAGCAGCAGGCCGAAAATGTGCTCGGCGTCGGCGAACACGACCTCGTCCTTGGCGCGGAAGTAGTTGAAGAACGTCTTGGGGTCGACGTCCGCCGCCACGGCGATCTGCGCCACCGTGGTCTGCTCATACCCCTGTTCGGCGAACAGCCTCATCGCAGCGGCGATGATCCGCTGCCTGGTCAGCCGCTTCTTGCGGTCGCGGCGCGATTCCTCCATGCGTAAAATATACATCACATGGAACTTTCCAGATACTGGAGAATTTTCGAGCCGGCCGACGCGGCGTGTCGTAGCCCAGGTCCTCGGCTTCCTGGAATTTCGCACGCCAGTCGGATCGGGAAGAGCCGACATTGAGCAGACTGACCCCGCATCTGAATGATCGATCGTTCATGACAACCTCTTCTTGATATTTCCGCACGTCAGACACCGATGGTGCCGCACGACCACGAGCGGGACCGGTGCGGGCGGCTGCGCGGTGCGCCTATCGAAGGAAAGGACTGCTGTGATGCAGATTGGTCTCTCTTCCGCACCTGCACACGCAGGCACATCACATCGCCAAGACCGCGTACTACGCCGCCGAGGCGGAGAAGGCCGGCGCCGACAGCCTGTGGTTGGGCGACCGCAACATGGCCGCGGTCAATCCGAAAGTGGGGACCCGCGGGATCGGCACCACGATCCCGGTCGAGTACAACACAACGGCCGACCCGTTCGTCGTGCTCGGCGTGGCGGCTAGCGCCACCGAACGCGTCACTCGGCACCCATGTGCTGATCGCGCCGTTGTACCCGCCGGTGCAGCTGGCCCGGTCGCTGACCTCGATCGACCTGATCAGCGGCGGCCGCCTGATCCCCGGTTTCGGCATCGGCTGGTCGCCCGAGGAGTACGAGGCCACCGGCTCGACTTCGCCACGCGCGGCGCCCTCATGGAGGAACTCCTGGACGCGCTGGAGATCCTCTGGACGAAGGACCCGGCCGAGTACCACGGCAAACTGATCGACCTGCCGCTCCACCACTCGCCGCTGAAGCCCGCACAGCGGCCACGCCCGCCGTTCTACCTGGGCGGATTCGCCGAGGCCGCGCTGCGGCGCATCGGTAGGCGGGGCGACGGCTGGCTGCCCCTGGTGACCGTCCCCACCTTCGTGAACACCGACCTGCTGCTCGCGCAGCGCGCCACCATCGACGAGGCGGCACGCGCGGCCGGCCGCGACCCGGCCGCGATCGACACGGTTCTGCGGGTGAACGTCGACCGAGGCATCCCCGCACGTCAGACCGTCAACGCCGTCAAAGCCATCGCGCAGGAGACCGGCATCGACCACTTCCTGATCGAGCTGATGTACGTGGCCGACAACACCGACGAGGCGCTGGAAAAGGTGCACGAGCTGATGCCGCTCTTCGAGCGCGGCTGATCCCCTTACGGATCGAGCCGGACTCAGGTCGCCGGATCGTCCTGCGGCTGCTCCCGGGGAGGACGCACTCTCCCCCGGCTCGGCGATCGTGCGACGCGCAGTGCGGCCAGCAGCCATTCGAAGGCCGGGACCGCCGGTGGGGATGGTTTTTGACCCTTGAGGAGGCTCAGGAGCTGCCAGTACCGCTCCACTTGGGGCTCGGCGACCATTTCCAGCCACGTGATCAGGGCGGCGGTCTCCTCTGCGGGAAGATCGTCGGGGATGATCCGCTTCAGGATCAGGCTCGCCCCGGCCGACTCCGGCGCGATTCCACGCGACAGAGCGGCGCATGCGTGCTCCAGGACCAAGGGGCGGAGGGTGAGGCCATACTCCAGGCGGTTGTTCTCCTCGCCGCTGAGAACCATCCGCCGGACCGTCTGCTGGAAGCTCACGTCGCCCGCCAGCTCGGCCAGTTCCACCCACGCGTTGATCTGTTCGGGGGTCGGGTCTTCCGGGAGATCGGACGGGAGGTCGCGCATCCATCCCGCGACGAGTGTGGCGTCCTCGTCCACGACGCCGGCGAACGCACGGTCAACGAAATCGTCGATGATCTGCTGACGCTCCCGTGCCGACAGCCGGGCCAGCGCGTTGATCAATGCAGGACCAGGTCCAGCCGCGCGACCGCCTCCGCGTCATAGAGCCGGTACCCGCCCTCCGACCTCCGCACCGGCGGGACGACGCCGCTGTCGGACCAGAAGCGGATCGTGCGCGCCTGCAGCCCCGTACGCTGGGCCAGCTGCCCGATCGTGTAAAGACCCGTCACGTCGTTCATAGCTTGAATCTGGACCTTCCACCCGGTGGAACCTCAAGCGATTTGTCGGAGATTCTCGCCGTAGAGCAGCCGTGGACGGGGTTTCGGTAGCAATGAAGAAATTTCCAACGAAGTAACGTCTGACCTGCGATAACGGAGGGCCGCGGGTCGAGGAGCCCAACCGGGTGTCGTGTCCGGGCGTTCGTTTGACGAGCGGTTCGTTGAACGCTTGGACCGCGCCTTGGGGCTGGCCGCAGTGGCGATCGTGGCTGGGTGCCGGTTATTGATGCGGGATGTCGATGCCAGCCGCGCGCAGTTTCGCCTCGACCAGCGCGTTCAACCGGGCGATGGCTGGCGCTTGGTCTTCCCGGTGGTGGTTGACCAGCCCGTACCGGGCGGCGGCGTCGGACTGGTTCTGAGACCCGGTGGGCGGTGCCAGCAGCGCGCGGTCGGCCAGAAGCTTGTCGGCCAGCGCGGACGCCAGTTCCTCGATCCGCGGGTCGTCGGGATCCCAGGACAGCGCATCGACGCCGCGCTTGGTCAGCTCGACGAGTTCGGGATCGTCAAGCGAGTGTTCGAGCCGGGTCACGAAGCTGTCGAAGATCTCCGGAACCAGGGCCCGGGCCAGCAGCAGAGCCTCCCGTTGGGCGGCCACGTAGTCGGGGCTGAAGCCAAGTTCGGCGAGTCGGTCCAAGACCGCGCAGGCCCGGTCGGGTAGCAGGGCCCGGTCACCGTGGGCGAGCCGGTGCAGCGTGTCGCGGCGCGCGATCAGGTCCTCGATCCGTTCGGTGAGCCGCCGCTCGACGTCGTCCAGGGACGCGGCGAATTCCTCGGGATCGGAGTCGAGCAGGTCACCGATCTCGGCCAGCGGCACGCCGGCCTCGGCCAGCGTCCGGACCTGGACCAGCCGCAGCAGGTCGGCCGACCGGTAACGCCGGTAGCCCGACCCGTCCCGTTCCGGCTCGGCGACCAGGCCGAGCCGGTGATAGTGCCGCACGGTCTTGATCGTGACGCCGACGAACGCCGCCGCCTGACCGATCGTGAGCCCGTCTGCCATCGGCTTAGCGCACCTCCAGGTCGCGGGTGGCTGCGGTCGCGCACACCGCGTCGGCGACGGCCCAAACGTCCGGGCGCGGGATCGAGCCGTGGTCGCCGGCGACCTTCGCATTCACCTTGAGGTACGGGTGGCGGGCGATCATAGGGCGAGGGTAGCGCGCAGCTGTTCCAGTCCACCACCCGCGCCGGACCGCGGCCCAACCGCTGGCCCAGGCCCGGGGACGCCTGAGATCGCCGCAGATCAGCTCATGATCGCGACAGGGTTGACCTTGACCTTAGGGCAGGGTGCACGCTCATCGCATGGCCGCCTCGAAGGGGCTGGTAGCCACGAGGGCCGCCGTGAGATCGAACGCTGGAGACAAGGAGATTCATGATGGGACAAAGCAACAGCGGCTTCTCCGATGCGGGGCTGCGCAGACTGCGCGAGGTGCTGGCACGCCATGTTGAGTCCGGAAAGATTCCCGGGCTGGTCGCCTTGGTCAGCCGGGGAGGCCAGACGCACGTCGAAGCGCTCGGGACGATGCGGCATGACGGTGGCGCGCCGATGCGCCGGGACACGATCTTTCGGATGGCGTCGGTGTCCAAGCCGGTCACGATGGCCGCGGCGATGGTCCTGCTCGACGAGTGCCGGCTGCGGCCGGACGACCCGGTCGATGAGTGGCTGCCCGAACTCGCCGACCGGAAGGTGCTGAAGCGGCCCGACGGGCCGCTGGAGGACACCGTGCCGGCCCACCGGCCGATCACCGTACGAGACCTGCTCACCTCAACGTTCGGGCTCGGAATGGATTTAGAACTACTGGACTCCCCGATCAGGGCCGCGATTTTCGAGGCGACCGACTACGGCGTGGCGTCCGGACCGGCGCCCGAGCCGGACGAGTGGATGCGCCGCCTCGGCGAGCTCCCACTGTCGTACCAGCCCGGACAGCGGTGGCAGTACGACCTCAGCCACGAGGTGCTCTGCGTGCTCGTTGCCAGGGTCACCGGCCAGTCGTTCGGGACGTTCCTGCGCGAACGCATCCTCGATCCGCTGGGCATGACCGACACCGGTTACCATGTGCCCGCCGACAAGATCGACCGGCTACCACCCCTGTACGGGCCCGACCCGCAGACCGGAGAGTTCCTCGTGTGGGACGAGGCCGCAGGCGGACGGGTCAGCCAGCCTCCGGCATTCCAGGGCTGCGCACTGGTCTCCACTGTCGACGACTACCACACCTTCTTCCGGATGCTGCTGAACAACGGCATGCACCAGGATCGGCGGATCTTGTCCCGGCCCGCCATCGAGCTGATGACCACCAACTGCCTCACGCCCGAGCAACAAGCCGCCCGCGACACCATGTACAGGAACATCGCCCATCTGTCGGCCGGGCTGGCGTTGCACGGCGGCTGGGGCTTCGGAATGGCGGTGCGCACCTACCGCGGCGACTACGCGCCCATCGGCCAGTTCGGCTGGGACGGCGGAACCGGCACCACCGTCTACGCCGACCCGACCAACCAGCTCACCGGAATCCTGCTCACCCAGGTCGGGATGTCCACCCCGGATCCGGCGCGGCTGTTCCACGATTTCTGGACCACCCTCTACCAGGCCATCGACGACTGACACCGAGCGCGGACGCCGGGCCGAGCAGGCACAACCGGTCGACGATCCCGTCGGGGACGAAGTCGGCCAGGGGGCAGTCTGCTCGGCGGTGGCCCGCATGGTCGGGTGTTCATCTAACGAGCATGTCACCGAGCAGTGGCATGATGATGCCCCATCAGACCGTACGGACGAGGGAGAGGCCTGCATGACCCGGCTGACGCCCGAGATGACCGACCGCCTCGCGATGTTCCGCGAGCGTGCCCTCGTGGCGGGAGTGCCCGTCGACGAGGTCGAGCGGTGGGCGGGACTCGCTCGCCCGGCGGTGGTCCTCGCGCCGACGGGAGACGAGCCAGAGGCCGGATGGTTCGGTGACGAGCGCCGACCCGGCCCCGGTCCGGACGGCACGTACTCGGCGACGCGGGAGCGGCGCCGGGATGAGCACCACCTGATCGCGACGGTCGACCTGTCGGCGATCCCCACAGGCGCGACCGGTCTGCCGCTGCCCGCCGACGGCCACCTGCTCTTCTTCGCGACCCCTGAGATGGGCGACGAGGACGGCTTCGGCTCCGTGGACTACCTCCCGGCGGGCACCGGGCTCGGCGACCGCGCACGCGAATACAGCGACTACGAGAACGACGAGGTCCCGCTCCGCGCCGGCGTCGGGACCCACGTGGACCTGGAGGTCGGCCTGCGTGAGATCGACCCGCTGCGCCCCCAGTCGGTGGTGACGCTACCCGACCACGAGCCGACGTATTACGCGGCCACGTTCACCGATCCTCTTGCCGCGCGGTTCGAGAACACAGGACGGCTGCGCCAAGCCTGGCACGACACCCGGTGGCCGGGCGGTTGGCCCGGGGCTCACCTGCAGCTCGGAGGCTGGGCCAGTGCCCGTGGGCAGGAGTTCGGCGACCCCGTCCGGTACGCCGCGGCCTTCAAGAACCGCGCCCGCGACGAACTGGACACCGACGGCTGGGTCCTGCTGGCCCAGTGGATCGGGTACCTCGACCGGATATCCCTGTACTGGACAGTCCCGGCAGCCGACCTGGAAGACCTCCGCTTCGACCGAGTCCAGGTCATCCAGCACTGGACACCCTGAGCTCTTCTCCCCGAGCCGTTCGCCGACTTGCTGCGGGCCTTCGCAGCGCGGCGACCGAACCCTGACCACCGCGACCAATCCCGGGGCACGCTGGCTCTTCCCCGGGCGCCGGGCTGGCCAGCCGATGGGCACAAGCGCACTCGCTCACCGGATGCGCAAGGAGGGGCTCCCGACCTTCAACGGGCGCACCGCCGCTATCCGTCAACTCGCGCTCCAGGCACCGGCACCGGTCGTTGCCCGGATGCTCGGCTACCACCACGTTCACATCACCGCGCTGGCCGCTGAGACGGGGAGCCCGTGGTCTCACTACGCCCCCAGCGACCACGAAGAGTGATTAGGAGGGACGGCCCGCCGCCCCGCGGCCGCCGACATCTGCCCGCACACCGGCCGCGCCCGCCTCGGCTACGACCGCGCCCGCCTCGGCTACGACCGCGCCCGCCTCGGCTACGACCGCGCCCGCCTCGGCTACGACCGCGCCCGCGTCCTGCTGGACAAGTACGCCGGGCTCGACCTGCACCAGCTGCGCCACAGCGCCGCCACCCACCTCGGCGAAGCCGAAGTCCCGCTGCAGCTCATCATGGGCAAGACCCGCCACAAGAACCCCCGCACCGCCATGCGCTACGTCCAACCCGGCGCCGAAGCCATCGCCAAGGTCACCGAGATCCTGGCACCCCGCCGCCGTACCCACTGAGCAGCGATCTCTCAGGTAGGGCAGACACTGCCCCTTTCTCTGGTACTTGGGATGGCCCCCTTCTCGTCTTCCCCGGCCGCCGGCCGGTACAGCCGTGCCGAGCCGACGTTCGGCCCCGGCCACACGAACCTGCACGGCCCCCTCGCGAATGTGCAGCCGAACACGATGAGGAGCCTGCCCGCATGAGCGGCGCGGCGGGCGACTTCGACCACCAAGGTCCTTTACGGGGGCAGCATGGTGCACCTGAACCCGGCCCTGGTCGGGGAGATGGTCGCCGCGGCGCTGGCTGCCCATGACACCGTCATCACCTACACAGAGCGGAACCTCCGCCAGATGTGGGAGGACACCCGCTTCCGCGAGGGGATCGAGCGGCGCATTAGGGAGCAACTGCTCGGCAAGGTGGTCGAGCAGGGGGTGCGTGCCTGTGGCGCTGCCCACGCCGACGTACCACTACTTCGCCGAACCGGGCTGGTGGCCGTTGCGCGACATGCGGGGTCAGCCCGTCCTGCCGGAACTGGTGGAGTTGGGGCGCCCTGGGAGTGGGTTGAGGTCGAGCTGTCCGTGCCCGCGCGACGAGTCGGCTCGCTGGAGCAGCGGGCAGCCACGCCACCCACGGCCAGCGTGGTGAGCCTCCAGTCGGCGCCCAGCCGAAACCAGCCTGCGCGTCCATCGCCCTCGGGTTCAACCTCGCTGAAGAACCTTCGCCGCGAGCATCCCTGAGTTCAGCATCGGATGTGTGAAACTCGCGTCCGATGCGAACCCGGATGGACCGCCACCCCTCCTTTCGGCCTGCCCAAAGAGCGAGTCACCGCAGGTCAGGGCCATATCCGTTGGATTTTTCGCCATTGCTACCGGGACCCCATTCGGCGCCCTCAGCCCCTGCCGCCCTGAACGAACGCCTCTGCGATGCAAGTGATTCGAGTTCCTGAGCCCCACAGGTCATCCGCCCTGCAGGCGTAGCTCCGCCACGACCGCGCGTTCCCGCAGCTGGGCCGCCTCCGCGCGGGCCGCCTCCAGCTCGGCCCGCAGATCCTCCAGCCGTACGCGCTCGAGCCGCAACTCCCCCTGCAGCTGATCGCGTTCCTTGGTGGCAGCTTCGGCGCGCGACTTCTCCCGCGTGACGACTTTCCGCTCCCGGGACAGCGCCGCGGCCGCCTCCGCCTCAACCTGCGCCACCTTCCCGTTCAGCCGCTGGACCTCGTCCGCCGCCCGCGCGGCCTCCCCCAGCGCCACAGCACGATCCCGTTCCGCCTCGGCCGCCCCGCGCTCCGCGTTCACCGCCCTCTCCACGGCTCTGTCGCGCTCCTGCGCCGCCGCCCCGGCCCGCGCGTCCGCGCCGACCACCTCACGTTCGGCCTGCTCACGCGTCCGAACCGCCGCCGCCGTCTCCTCCCGGGCGCGATCACGCTCCCGCCGCGCCAACTCGGCGTCCTCCTCAGCCCGTACGGCCTGCGCCCGCGCCTCCTCCACCCTCCGTTCGGCCAGCTCCACCCGCTCGGCCAGCTCCCGAACCGCCTGATCCCTGGCCTGGCGCGCCATCTCGGCCTCGTGAGCCGACTCCTCGGCCCGCCGTTCGGCCAGCTCAGCCTTTCGCTGCGCCTCCTCGGCGGTCTGCAACGCCTGCCGCTCCGTGCTCGCCGCCTCGCGCAACGCGGCCAGCGCCTGCTCGCGTGCGCGCTCGGCGTCGGCCAGCGCGGTCTCCCGTTCGTTCTGGGCCTCTTCCAGCCGTTCCCGCATCTCGGCGGTCTGCCGGCGGGCATGCTCGGTGGCCTCGCGCGCCAGCCGTACCTGCTCGAACGCCTGCTCCCGCTCCGTACGGGCGATCGCGACGCGCGTGTGCGCCTCGGCCTGCACCGCGCTCAGCTTGGCCTCGACCCCTGCCGGGCTCAGCTCCTCGACCAGCGCACGGGCGAGCGGCTCGATGGCCGCGGCCAGCCCGCTCTCCATCCGGTCGTACAGCTGCTCGGCCCTGGCCAGCGCCCCCTCCAGCCCTGGGGTGGCCCGCCGCAACTCCCGCTCCCGCTTGGCCGCCGCCTGACAGTCCTTCTCCGGACAGTACGCCTTCGGCCGCCCTCTCCCCCGCCGCTGCTCAATCGGCGCGCCACAGTGCTTGCAGGGCGTAACGACACTGCTCTCCACGGTCACGACATCACTCTACCATTTTTGTTTTTCCAGAAAATCAAAATCAGAAATACGGATCCGTTGCGCGCCTGGAAACCCCACCCAACTTGCGAGAAGGCAGAATTCCCGCAAGTAAAGAGGAGCCGACGATCAAGGGTCTGTACGGTCTTCGGTGCGTGCGGATTGCCACGAAGTTGTCTTGGGCTTTTGCCACGAGCTGTCAGTGGGATTCGTGGGTGAGGAACCGGCGGACAGCCGTTGGCGGTGAGAACGATCAAGAAGCACTGAAGGCTGAAACATCCTCACTTGTAACGCGTTAATCACTATGAGTTGATCGCGACCGATATGGTCCTACCGTGCGGGCTATGCCTGCGGAATTTCTGTGTGCCGAGCAGAGGGCCACCTACGCCTCGTTCATCGAGGTGCCATCGCTGTCAGACATGGAGAAGTTCTTCTTCCTGGACAGCTTCGACCGGAATGTGATCGCGCAGTCGAGGGCCGATTCTCACCGGCTGGGCGTCGCTGTCCAGATCGGGACCGTTCGGTACAAGGGGTTGTTTCTGGAGGATCCGCTGGCGGTGCCGTGGCCGGTGGTGGACTATCTGGCCGAGCAGTTGGGGATCGGTGACGCGTCGCAGGTCAAGAAGTACGCCGAGCGGCCCAAGACGACGTACGAGCATGCGTGGATGATCCGGGACGCCTACGGTTACCACACCTTCGATGACACCGACAGTTGGAGCGAGCGGCAGCTGGCGCGCCAGTTCCGGACCTTCCTGCATGGCCGGGCGTGGACGCACGCCGAGGGGCCGGTGGCGTCACCTCCAGCAGCAGCTCGGGCAGTCGGTATCACCTGGCTTAACGCAGTAAATGATCTAGTTGCGGGGATCGGGCAGATGGTGGTGCCGGGGACGCCCCGCGATTCCCTGTACATCCTGGACTGCCTGATCAACCTGGACGCCGGGCCGAAACCCGAGGTGGTCACGACCGACCAGGCCAGCGACAGCGACATGGTGTTCGGAATCTTCTCCATGCTCGGCTACCGATTCGCGCCCCGCTTCGCCGACCTGGGCGATCAGCGGTTCTGGCGGGCCGAGTTGCCCGACAGCAGCACCGGCGACTATGGGGTGCTGGAGGCGATCGCCCGCAACAAGCTGAACACCAAGAAGGTGATCACCCAGTGGCCGGACATGCTCCGCGTTGCCGGATCGCTGGTGACCAACCAGGTGCGCGCCTACGACCTGCTGCGCATGTTCGCCCGCCAAGGCTCTCCGACGCCACTGGGGCAGGCCTTCGCCGAGTACGGCCGCATCGACAAGACGATGCACCTGCTCAGCATGCTGGACCCGATGGATTCCAGCTACCGCCGCAGCCTGGGCAAGCAGCTGTCGGTCCAGGAGTCCCGGCACCGCCTGGCCCGCAAGATCTGCCACAGCAACGCCGGCCGGATCCGGCAGGCATATCGGGAAGGCCAGGAGGACCAACTCGCAGCTCTTGGACTTGTCGTCAATGCCGTCGTCTTGTGGAACTCGCGGTATCTGTCGGCGATCGTGGATCAGTTGCGCGCCCAGGGCGTGCCGGTCAAGGACGAGGACGTGGCGCGGCTATCCCCGCTGGGCCACGCCCACCTCAACTGCCTGGGCCGCTACGCGATCGCCTCCTCGGCCCCGGACAAGGGCCTGCGACCCCTCGGCACGGCGGCGTTGCCCAGGGCCAGCACCGCCAGTGCCGCTGTCGTGGATGAGGACGGCGTCTGAAGCGCGGACTGTTCGAATCGCCCACGCCTGCGGGCAAGGACCTCACCACGAATGTGGCGTCCTCCGACTGTCACGCACGTGCGGAAGTACGAAGACGTTCGGAGGTTCGGAACAGCGCGACGGCTCGGGTACCGATTTTGAAGGATGCCTGGGGGCGTGGCCCGCGGTCCGTGGGAACCTTGCGGCCCCGCACCGTCACCGCGATCACGCTGTCGTGCGGGAGCACGGCCGTGAGCGCCTCGACCATGCCGGTGACTCCTGCCGCCGCGCTGGGTCCGCGCCAGTGGGTCTGTTCGCCGTAGGGGACGTCGGTGATCACGATGTCGGGTGTGTGATGGCCGAGTGTCCGCTGGAGCTGGGCGGGGTCGAGCACGTCGGCTTGGCGCACCGCGTGCGGCACGTCCCCTCCGGCGGCGTCGAGTTCGGCGGCGAGCCGGCAGGCGGCACGCGCGGCCGAGTCGTAGGCCGGTTTGCCGAAGCGGGCGGCGCGCTCTTCGAGATCGGCGGCGCGAGCTGCCAGACCGGCCTGGCTCAGCAGGGCGAGATTGCGTTCGGCCAGGTGTCGCGCTTCAGGGGCGAGGTCGCAGGCCAGTACCGAGGCGATCTGGCGCCGGTGCAGCAACGCCAGCACGGTCAGCAGGTAACCGCTGCCGCAGCACGGGTCCCAGAGCACGGCGGGCTGGTCGCCGCCGCGCAGAGCCAGCGCGCGCTGGAAGATCTCGCTGGCCAGCCGGACGGGGAACGCGGGAAACCCTGGGGCCGAATGCAGCACCGCGCCGCTGGCCAGGTCCTGATGGCTGGTCCGGACAATCGCGTGGCGGTAGGTCATGTGGTGTGGCTGCGACGCTGGCGGGCGGCCTCGTACAACACCACGGTCGCCGCGCTGGCGGCGTTCAGGGAGCTGGCTGAGCCGGCCATCGGGATGCGCGCCATCGTGTCGCACGCTTGTCGCCATCCCGCGCTCAGTCCGGTGGTCTCGTTGCCGATGACCAGCAGGGTGGGGCCGGTCAGGTCCAGTTCGGCGACGTCGCAGGCGCCGTTCTCGTCGGTGCCTACCACCGTCAGCGGCTGCCCCTGGGCGCGCAGCCGCTCTACCCATGCCAGCACTTCCCGGTGTGAGGGGGACCGCACCACCGGCAGCGTCAGCAGCGACCCGGTGGAGGCCCGCACCGATCGGGGATCGTAGGGGTCGGCGGCGTGTCCGGTGACGATCAGGCCCACGCCGTCGAACGCGTCCAGTGAGCGCGCCATCGTCCCGATGTTTCCGGGGTTGTTCGGCCGGTCGAACACCACGCCCAGGAAGGACGGGCCCACCTGGATGCGGGACAGCTCATCGTCCGGCAGGCCGGCCACCGCCACTAGTTCAGGTATGTCCTCGTCTTTGCCGCCCAGCTCGCGCAGCAGGTTGGGGGCCATGGCAACCCGCTCGCCGCCGGCCGTCTTCAGCATCTGTTCGGCCCAGTCCGACAGCGGACGCTCGGCGTCGTAGATCAGCGTATGCACCGGCCAGCCGAACTCGACCACCAGGCTGATCGGGCGCACTCCCTGGACCGGGAACTCCCCGGCCCGCTGCCGCTTGGCCCGGTTGCCCAGCAGCGCCTGCCACTGCTGGAACCGCGCGTTCGCACGCGTGATGCGTACGCTCCCCGACGCCGAATGCCCTCGATTCCCCACGAACTACAGAATAGGGGGATCTTTACCCCCACGCTTCTTGTGACTTCCCCGCATCCAGGCGGCGGCGCCAGGTTTGCTGAGTCGAGAGATCAGGTTGTCTCTCCGTTCGCATCAGATCCGTTGAGCCTCATCACCTGGACTAGCCAGGACAACGCCCGTGGAGCCGTGCTCGAGCCATGGGACGACGGGTTCTTAGATAACCTCGGTTATCTGGCAAGATAGCGATCATCGACGCAGCGTGAGCTGGGCGGTCATCGTCCGGCACGGAGGCTTCGTTTCCCGGTTATCTGGCAACTCGGCGGATGGTGGAGGTCGGCACGGTGGATCCGGTCATCGCCAAGCAGCTCGGCCGCACACACCCGCTCGCCCGCCATCTCGACGACTTCCTCACCGACCTGGCCAACGCCGGCGCCTCCGTCCACACCCGGCGCGCCTACCGCGGCGACCTGATCGCCTTCGCCGCCCACCACGGCGAGGAGATTGGTGCACTGACCGCCGCGCCGGTTCGCGCGTACCTGGCCGGGCTCGCCGACCTGTCACCGGCCAGCCGCAAGCGTAAGCGCGCCGCCGTCGCCTCTTTCGCCAAGTGGGCCGTCCGGCACGACCTGCTGCAGGCCAACCCGATGGACCGCATCGACACCGTCAAGGTGCCCAAGATCCTGCCCCGCCCGGCCAGCGCGGCCGACGTCGCCAAGGTGCTGGCGGTGATCTGCTCGCGGCGGCCACGCAAGGACCTGCCGTTGGACCGGCTGCGCGACCGGGTGCTGTTCGACACGGCCTATGTGGGCGGCGCCCGCGCCTCCGAAGTCTGCGGCCTGTACGTCGAAGACCTCGACCTGCGCCTGGACGACGAACACGTCCGCATCCACGGCAAGGGCGGCAGCGTACGCACCGTCCTGCTCGACGACCGCGGCTACGTCGCCCTGCTCAAGCTCTACCTGGCCCGCGCCGGCTACACCACCGGGCCGCTGTTTCGCGCCTCCATCAACGGCCGGGGCGGGCCCCTGTCCTACGACGCCGCCCACCACCGCTGGCAGGGTTACTGCGCGCAGGCTGGCGTCGAGATCGATATCCACCAGCTGCGCCACGCCCACGCCACCGAACTCATCAACGCCGGCGTCTCCATCGAGGCCGTCCGCCGCCGCCTCGGCCACGCTTCAACTGAAACCACCCAGCTGTACGCGCTGCTCGACGACAAGATCGCCGACGCCGAGATCCGCGCCGCACGCCGACGCCGGGATCGGGCAACAAGCTGAGGAAGCTTCACAGCCAGGAGCAGCCTCAGCTCACTGCAATCAAGATCCTTCTCAGCGCCAACGGCTGTCCGCCGGTTCCTCGACCCCGGGTCCGTGCGCCGCACCGGCCGGCGGGACGGCCCCCGCGTTCACAGGTCACTTGGTGACCGTGCGGCCTGCCTTGTCGATCAGGTCGGCGACCGCGCGTGGTTCGGAAACCGCGACGGCGTGCGAGGCGTTGACCTCGACGATGTGCGCGTTGGCCCGCTTGGCCATGAATCGCATCGACTCCGGCGGAACCGCGAGGTCCTGCCGGGCGATCAGGTGCCAGGACGCGATGGTCTTCCACGCGGCCTTGGTGGCCTTGTCCGACAGAGCGGCCTCGGTGATGGGTCGCTGCGTGGCCGCCATCAGCTGGGTCTCGCCGCGCGGTACGTCGGCGGCGAACACCCGCTGGAATTCCTCGTTCTTGATGTAAAGGTCCTTGCCCGTACCACCGGGCAGCGGGACCTCTCGCAGCGCGGCGCCCAGCTCGTTGCCCGGGAACTTGTCGGCCAGCTCGGCGGTGCTCTCCCCGACCTCCAGCTGGAAGCTGGAGACGTAGACCAGGGCCTTGACGTTGGGGTTGCCGTCGGCCGCCTCACTGATCACCGACCCGCCGTAGGAGTGACCGGCCAGCACGATGGGGCCGTCCACGCTTTCCAGGACGCTGCGCACGTAGGCGGCGTCGTCCGCCAGGCCGCGCAGCGGGTTCGCCGCCGCCAGCACCGGGTAGCCCTCGCGTCGGAGCCGCTCGATCACCCCGTTCCAGCTGGAGGAGTCGGCGAACGCGCCGTGCACCAGCACCACCGTGGGCTTGCGCGAGTGCGGGCGAGGGCCGGTGGCCGCGGTGGCCGACGTCGCCAGCAGCAGCAGCGCCGCGGCTCCGGCCGTCGCGCCGGCCACGGCGGCACTCCATCGTGCCGTGCCGCGCAGCAGGTTGAGATTCATCGTGGGTCCTTCCGATCTCCAGGTGGGTGGCCGCACCCGAGCAAAGTCCAACGTCCTACATGCGCGGCCCGGGCTGGCCTACGCGATCTTGGGCGGCACCCTCATCCCGATCGACCGTCTCGCCGACGAGCGGCCGTACTACAGCGGCAAGCACAAGCAACATGGGGTGAACGTGCAGTTGCTGGCCGATCCGGCAGGCCGGCTGGTGTGGGGCTCTCCGACGCTGCCCGGCGCGGTGCAATGAAAAGGGCTCATAGATCCACTGAACTGATCGTTGGCTTGGTTCGGATGTTGCGCGCGGAACTGCGCGGCCGGTGGCGGCAGGCCCGGCGAGCGGTGATGGTTCTGCTGTCGGTGCACGGGCTGTCCCCGGCCCAGATCGCGGAGCTGCTGGAGTGCGATGCGAGCACGGTGCGGCGGTGGATCGGCCGGTTCAGCCACCACGGTGTGGCGGGCTTGGCCGACCGGCCTCGCTCAGGGCGGCCGCGCATC
Source organism: Nonomuraea terrae (assembly GCF_004348995.1). GTDB lineage: Bacteria > Actinomycetota > Actinomycetes > Streptosporangiales > Streptosporangiaceae > Nonomuraea > Nonomuraea terrae. The sequence goes on along the minus strand of NZ_SMKQ01000007.1, from coordinate 88,726 downwards.
GGCGGGCCCCGCCTGCTCGCCCGGATCACGGCGCTGCTGGAGCAGGCCGGGCCATGGACGGTGCCGAAGTTGTGGCAGTACCTGGGCCGGCCGAAGCTGAGCCCGCCGACCCTGTACCGGCGGCTGCGCATCGTGGCGATCTGGCGACGCCCCGAGCTGGTGGCCCGCGGCGATCCCGACCGCTGGCGCGTCGTAGCCGGCATCGCCGCCCGGCTGCGGGAGTGACCACGCGGTGCGGTGGTGTGGGCCACCGATGAGACCGACGTCCACCTGCTGCCACATGTGCGGGCCACCTGGACACTACGCCCGCGCCGGCCCGAGATCGGCACTCCGGGCAAGAACCGGCAGGTGACGGTGCTCGGCGTTGGAGATGACCAGCGGCCAGTGGGTGTATCGGCTGGGCCGCCGCTGCGCCGCCGACTTCATCGCCTTGTTAGAGCAGATCCGCCTGGCTGTCCCGGATGCGCCGGCGATCGTGGTGATCTGCGACAACGACAGCATCCACCATGCCAAAGCCGTCACCGCCTGCCTGTCCGAGCATCCCACCATGGAGCTGCTGTTCGGAGCCCGCTACAGCCCGCACGACAACCCGGTGGAACGCATCCGGGCCGCGCTCAAGGCCTTCATCGCCAACACCGCCGTCAGCTGGCCCGGCCGTCGCAGACAGATCCACGCCTTCTTCCGCACCCGCTCGGTTTCGGCGACCTGCTCCGGCCCCGCGAAGGCAACGCCGACCGTCTCGACGCATGGATCGCCACCACCCGCGCCGCCGATCTGCCTCACGTGCATTCCTTCGCCCGCGGCCTCGATCAGGACCGCGACGCCGTGCGCGCCGCCGTCACCCTGCCCTTCCACAACGGCGGCACTGAAGGCGTGAACGCCAAGACCAAACGCATCATGCGCCAGATGCACGGCCGAGCCGGATTCGCGCTGCTCCGCCACCGCATCCTCTTGGCCTAACGTTCCGTCACCACCGAAAGAGAGACAGAGCCGAAAGAGAGATAGAGCTGAATGAGAGACAGAGCCGTCTACTGGACAGGCCTCCGCGTAGATCGAGTGCGGCGTCAGCCGACCCTCGCAGAACTCACCGTGGAGGAGAGCAGCCCGGCTGCATCGGCGTCTGGCCCACTGCCATCGCGTCGTCCGTTGCGCCAGCCGATGTAGCGGCGGATCATGCTGGCCTGCACCCGGTGGTGGGGATGGTCATAGCCGTCAACAAGCATGGCCGGGTGGCCAGTCGACAGGATTCCTCGGCGAAGGCCCTGAGGAGATACTCGGGCGTATGGGAATCGCTGGTACGGCACGGCGGCTGCTGCCGGCGTGCGCGGCGCTGATCGTCGTGGCGGGATGCGTCACGGCGGCCCCCCGTCAGGCCGCCCTCCCCGCGGCCCAGTCTCACCTGGGGGCTTGAGTTCGCCTCCCTCCTGGGCACGCTGAGCGAGGATGTGGCCACGGTGTGCTCCCGTGCCGGGAGATCTGGCCACAGGCCGACTTCCTGTAGACGGTGCTGCTGGTCACCGACGGCACCGAGGCTGCGGAGATCACGGAGCGCGGGGCCGAGCCGGTCAAGGTGTCGGAGCTGCGCCAACGGAACCTCGACTGGAGCAGGGGCTTCCTGGTGACCCGATGGAACGGCCGTCTCGCGGTCCTCGTCGCTACCTTCGCCGCAGCGATCAGGCAAGATCTCCCGCCGGCGCGGTCGCTGTTCCAAATCGCCACGCATGAGGCGTTCCACCCGTACGTACAGCTCGGATCGAGCCGCGACACGGTTTGGCCATCGCTGCTGTCCTCGGCTTCCAGCCCCGTCAGCCGCGACACCGACTTCCCGCTGCGGGCACCCGCGGTACTACCGGGCCATGGCCTACAACGAGCTGCTGGCCGCCTGCACTACATGAGCGCGGAGTCCCTGCTGCCATGGGACGCTCCGCCGGCGGGGACGCCCATGGCACAGGCCGACCACCGCGACGTCGTCCTCGTCGCCGGCACCGACCCGTACGCGTACAAGGGCCTGCGGGAGGTACGCCGGCCGCGGATCCGCCAGAACTGGGACGGCGGCGACTGTGACAGGTGACGACCGGCAGACGGTCTCCGTCGACCTGGTGCCCCGCCTCGGCCCCACGGTCGCGACTATCCGCCGGGCTCGACCTTCGGCCCGCGCCAGGCCAGGTCGTACCAGTTCGTCTGGCTGCTGCGGGGCAGCGCCACCTGGCGATGGGACGACGTCCTGCTCCCGCTCGTCCCCGGAAAACTGCTTCTCACCCGGCCGGGGGTCCCAGCCGGCGCCTTTCGCGATGATCGGGAAAGGCACCGGCCGGGACTCGGTTGCGCGGGCCGCTCAGGCTGGCATGGCCGCCATGGCCTTGCACGCCTCGGCGCAGGCCTTGCACTTCTCGGCACAGCGCTTCATCGTCGCGTCGTCGGTCATGGTCATGCACGCCTCGGCGCACTTGGTAGCCACCTGGGCACACATCCGGGCCATGTCCATCGCCATCGGGGACTGGCGCATCATCATGTCCGCGCACAGGCGGGTGATGTCGGAACAGTCCATGAGCGCGCCCATCATCGCCATGTCGACAAAACGACCACCCTTCTTCAGGCAGTAGCTCATGGTCTGCTCGCAGGAGCTGTGACTCTCCATGCATGCGTCGACGCATCGCTGCATCTCAGGGCTCATCTGTCCCTCGGTTCGCATTGTTCCTCCCGTATCGACGACCGCTCCCGTGCCGGGCCGCGGCCACCAGGTCGGATACCCCAATTCAGACGGAAGGGACTGAAAAGTCGGAAGCTTGGGCGTATGATGACACGCTCGTTGAGCGACAGGACGTCGGCTCGACCGGGGCCTGGTACGCCACCGGTGCGTGGCTTCGCCGATTCCGTGTTACGGAACCCGAGTCGTTTCCACCAGCCGGGCGATCTCGGGGAGGACGGCCTCGGTTACGGTGATCTTCCGGTCGATCAGGCCGCTGGCGTGGAAGAGATCTGCCGCGCGTTGCTGCTCGGCGACGAAGTCCTCGCTGACGGGGTGCAGCCCGAACGGACGGTGGCGCAGCGCATGTTCCCAGGCGTCGACATCCCCGCCGTCGTCGGCGGCGAACAGCTCCGCCGCGGCCCGGTAGTTCTGCTGGATCCAGGCGTCGGACTCCTGGAGGGCGGCGACGATGGCGGCGAGCTCTTCGGGGTGCTGCTCGGCGAAGTCGCGGCGGGTGAACCAGAGCGAGCGATGGCTGAACAGCCCGTCCGTGGCGACGAGGTCCCGGGTGGCGGCTTCCTGCTCGACGCGGGTGAGGGCCGGGTACGAACCGACCCATGCGTCCACTGCGCGGTCCAGGAACAGCTGGGCGGCGTTCCCGTACGCGTCGACCGGCTCTATGTCCTTCCACGTCAGCCCTGCCCGGTCGAGGGCGAACAGCAGGAGCGTGGTCTGCCAGGAGCCATGTCCGAGCGCGACCCGCTTGCCCTTGAGATCCGCCAGCGAGCTGATCGGGGAGTCTTCGTGTACGACCAGGCGGCCGTTCTCATGACGCGAGCCGGAGGTCGCGACGTACACGACGTCGTGCCCCTTGCCCTGTGCGGTGACCGGAGGCGTGGAGCCGGTGCCGATGAAGTCGTAGCCGCCGTCGAAAAGACGGTCACCGTGCAGGGAGGGGAGCCCCTCGGTCGGGGCGGGACGGTCACCCTGCGGGAGGCTGCGCAGGTCCACCCACTCCACATCGGGCAGGGTACGCTCCAGGATGCCCTGGTGCCGCAGCACCCAGAGCGAGTTGTTGTTGGGGAAGTAGCCGACGCGAACGCTCATCAGATGGATCCTTTCGTTACCGATACTGGGGGCAGCGGGGAGTGCTGGCGGATGTCGTGGCCGCGGAGCAGCGGAAGCACCTCTTCGCCGACGCGGTACGCCTCTTCGAGATGCGGCACCCCGGCGAGGATGAAGGCGTCGACGCCGAGGCCGATCAGCTCGTCGAGCCGCTCGGCGACCTGCTGGTAGCTGCCGACGAGTCCGAACGCGGGACCGCCGCGGAGCAGGTGGAAGCCGCCCCAGACGTTGGGCGACACCTCCAGCTCCCGATGGTCGCGTACCGGCCAGGAGACGAACGACTGGCTGCGCAGCCACCCGACGGAGTCGCCGTCCGCGCTGCGCAGCGCGGCCGGGTCGACGTGTGCCCAACCGCGCCTGATCTCGTCCCATGCCGCCTGCTCGGTCTCGCGGGCGAGCACGTCGATGCGTACGGCGAACTTCGGAGCCCGCCCGAGCGCGGTGCTGTGCTCGCGAACCTGGGCGAACTTGGCCGCCAACGCGGGGAAGGGCTCCAGCCACGACAGGTAGTAGTCAGCGTGCCGGCCCGCCGCCTCGATCGCGGCCTTGGACGAGCCGGAGAAGTAGATCTCCGGGAAGGGCTGCCGCGCGAGCGGCTCGGGCAGACCCGCCCCCTCGACCTGGTAGAAGCGGCCCTGGTAGTCGAACGGACCACCGCTCCATACGCCCTTGAGCACGTCGAGGAACTCGGAGGTACGGGCGTATCGGTCATCGTGGTCGACCCGGTCGCCCCACCACAGCTGGGCGGGACCGCCACCGCCCGAGATGATGTTGTAGACGACCCGTCCGCCGGTCGCCCGCTGCAGGCTCGCCGACATCCGGGCCGCCTGGACCGGATGGAGGAAGCCCGGCTGGTAGGCGATCATGAAACGGTAGCTGGTGGTCTCGCGGGCCAGGACGGCGGCCGCGGCCCACGGGTCGTCGGTGAAGGGGAACGACGGCAGCAGGCCGCCGACGAATCCGGAGCTTTCCGAGGCCCTGGCGACATCGGCCATGTGCTCGACATAGGAGTATCCGTCGCGGCGGCCGTTTCGCACCCCGGGAGTGATGCTGCCCGGCACCACCGGTGCCCACTCCCCTCGGCTGGACACCCGGCGCCGGAGCGACTGCTGGTCACCGTGGGTGCCGATTCGCCAGTAGATGTCAATGGACATGCTCGATCTCCTTAGCGAACAGCGGCAGCAGCCGCTCGCCCAGCCGGTAGGTCTCCTCGATGTGCGGCCGCGATTCCAGGACGAAGGTGGTGACACCCTGGCCGAGGTAGCCGCGGAGTCCGGCTGCGACAGTCTCGTACGAGCCGACCAGGCCGGACGCGCCGGGACCGGCGATGCGGCCGAACCCTCCCCACAGGCGGGTACGCGGGTCCGGGTCCGGCAAGCCCTCCCCCACGCCGCCGGCGAGGTCCCACAACCGGCGGGCCTCCGCCCACGCCTCCTCGTCGTCATCCCGTGCCAGGACGGGAAGCCGCAGGCCGTACTCGACGGGACGCCCTTCCTGCGCCGACTGTGCGGCCAGCTCGCCGATGCCGGTCTCGACGTCCTGGTCCGCGGTGAACAGGTGCACGTCGGCGTGACGTGCCGAGAGTGCCAGCGCCTCCGGCGAGGTGCCGGTCAGGTAGACGCGGGGGAACGGCAGGCCCGAGTTCGGTGACTGGAAGCCACCCGCGAGCACCTGGTAGAAGCGACCCTCGTACGTGTAGCCCTCCTCGTGCCACACGCCCTTGGCCACGGTGAGGAACTCCTCGGCCCGCGCGTATCGGTCCGCACCTGGAAGGAAGTCCCCCTGCGATCGTGCGACGGCCGGGTCGAGATCCACGTCGAGCTGCCAGCCGAGCCGGTTGCCGGTGAACCGCTGGAGGGAGGCGGAGAACTTGGCCGCGTAGACGGGTGTGGCGATCCCGGGGTGGAACCCGGCCACGACACGCAGGTGACGGCTCTGCCTGAGCAGGCCGGCGGCGACCACCAAGGATTCCTCACCGGCGGAGTCGAACGGCACGAACGCACCGCCGATCGCCGCGATCTCCGCGGCTCGGCCCACCTGGGCCAGGTGGTCGAACGCGCTGGAGGCTCCGGGCCGCAGATCCGTGACGAACGGGGGCAGGGGACGGCGTGCGCCGGGCTGCCACTCCCCTCGGTCCCGCCGCAGTGGGTCACGCCCGTCACCCTGGGTCGGCACCGTGACCAGGAAGTCCGGATACGCCGCCATCACGCCACCGCCCCGACTGGCCGGACCGGCGCCGCGGTCGAGGAGTCGCTCTGGACCAGACCCTGCTGACCGCTCTGCGCCGCCGAGGTGTCGAGACGCTCGCGGGCCAAGGCGAGCGGTTCGCGGGCAACCCACGCGTCGAGGTCCACGTCGGCGTCGAGGAAGCCGTGCACCAGCAGGAAGTCCTTCTGGATGCGCAGCAGGTCCAGCCGCTCCCGCGACAGGTCAGGGTGCAGCGAGTGGTGGAAGTCGCCCCGGTAGGCGGTGGCCACGGCGTCCGCCCCTGACCGTGTCTCCCCGGCGAGGATCTCGCGCACCCGGTCGAGGTTGTCCCGCGCCCAGTCGGCCGCGCGCAGCGTCTGGGTCAGGAACCCGATGACCAGATCGGGGTGCTCGTCCAGGAGCCGTTCATGCACCGTGATCGGCCTGGGGGTGCCGTTGTTCACCCTGGTACGGCGGTCGGGGTGCGCGTCCAGGTCGACGGCGACGACAGCACCGATCTCCTTGGCCTGCTCCGCGGCTCGCGCGCCCTTGGCGTACACGGCGTCCACCTCGCCGCGGGCCAACTCGGCGATGCCCGGCCAGGAGAACGCCCGGGCGCCCGCGTCCCGGCCGACCGACGGGCTGGACTGCGCAGTCACCTCCACGAACGTGACGTCGTCCAGGGTCAGCCCGCCCTGCGACAATGCGCCCTTGATCCCATGCAGGGCCATGGCGCGGGGGAAACTCTTGGCACGGGTCTCGGCCCACGCGGGCAGCGCGACCCGCGCACCGGCCAGGTCCCCGGCGCCGCTGATTCCGGAGCCGGCCCGGACCAGGATGGACTGCCACTCCTCGATCCAGGTCAGTCCGATCAGCCGAGTCGGGGCGCCCGCCGACCGGGCCACCAGCGCGGGCACGTTGCCGCCCTCCCTGAACAGCCCCAGAAGCTGGTGATCGAAATGGTGCTTGGCCAGCTCAGGTCCCGCGTCCTGAAGGATGCCGACGTCCAGGCCCGCCGCCTGGAACTCCTCGGCCAGCCAGCCCTGGTTGTGTGCGAGGCCGCTGGCAGTGGGGACGGGGCAGCGGGTGTACCAGATCTTGTCTATCGATGACATGAGACTCCTACGTCTACGTCGAAGCGATGCGAGGTGAATCCGTGGACGACATCCGGGCGTTAGCGCGAGGCCGGGACGACGCCCAGGTGGCTCAGGAACAGCCGGCGGTAATCGACGAACGAAGGGCTGTTGCGGTCCCGGGGATGGGGCAGGTCGATCGTCTGGTCGACGGCCAGCGTCCCTTCCCGCAACACGGCGACCCGGTCCGCCAGCCGTACGGCCTCATCCACGTCGTGCGTGACGAGGATGACCGCCGGACGGTGCCGCGCGCAGAGCTCCGCGACCAGCTCCTGCATCTGGAGCCGGGTCAGCGCGTCCAGCGCGGCGAACGGCTCGTCGAGCAGGAGCACCTCCGGTTCGCGGACCAGGGCTCTGGCGAGGGCCACCCGCTGCGCCTCTCCGCCGGAGAGGGTGGCCGGCCAGGCCCCGCCGTACCCGTCGAGCCCGACCTCGGCCAGAGCCCGGCGCCCCGGGTCCCGCGCGGCGGCCGGGAGTCCGAGGGTGACGTTGGCGAGCACCCTTCTGGCCTGGATGAGCCGGGGTTCCTGGTAGACCGTCGTACGGCGGCGGGCCGCCAGCACGGTGCCGGCGTCGGGGACGTCCAGGCCCGCCAGGATGCGGAGGAGGGTGGTCTTCCCGGTGCCGCTCGGCCCGAGGAGGGCGAAGAACTCGCCCTTGCGGATCTCCAGGTCGACCCCAGACAGCACGGTCTTCGCGCCGAAGGCCTTGTGCAGTCCGCTGATCTGTACGGCGAGGTCGTCGTCGGCGTGTGGCCATGCGGTGCCGCCCGGCTTCTGGCCGCGCCGCCTTACGTGCTGCTTGCCGATCGTCGGCTCAGTCATCGCGACCTCTCGCTCATCGGGCGGCCACGTGTCGGCGCCAGGGCATGGCCAGGCGCTCCACCAGCCGGATCGCACCGTCGAAGATCAACCCGAGGCCGGCGTAGATGAGGATGCAGAGCACCATGTAGTCGATCCGGAAGTACTGCTGGGCCAGCGTGACCAGGTAGCCGATGCCCTCGGTTGCTCCGATCTGCTCGGCCGCGATCAGTCCGGTGAGCGAGACCGACAGGCAGATGCGCAGCGCCATCAGGATGTTGGGCAGCGCGCTCGGAATGATGACACCGAACGCCAGCCGGTGACCGCGCAGGCCGAAGCCACGCGCCGCCTCGACGACCTTGCGCTCCACGTTCCTGACGCCGAGGTAGGTGTAGGTGTACATCGGGGTCGCCGCCGACACCGCGATCAAGACGATCTTGAACGTCTCGCCGACTCCGAACCACGAGATGAACAGCGGGACGAGAGCGAGAAACGGAACAGCCCGCATCATCTGCATGGTCGGATCGACCAGTTCCTCGCCCAGGGCCGCGATCCCGGCGGCGACCCCGAGAAGCAGGCCGATCCCGGCGCCGACGAGCACGCCCAGCCCGGCCCGGTGCGCGGAGGCGAGCAGGTAGTCGGTGAGCTGGCCGGTCGCGATCAGCTCGCGCAAGGCGCCGAAGACGGAGGACGGGGCGGCCAGCACGTCCGGTGGGATGCGTCCGCTGCTCGACCCGTACCACCAGGCGATGAGCAGCAGCAGCGGTACGCCGATACGCACGCCGGCCGACAGCGCCGGAGCGCGACGCCTGCTGCCGAGATACCTGGGGGTCTCCAGATCGGAGACGCCGGCGCCGGGCCGTTCTGTCTCAACTGACTTGTGCACTCTCTCCATGGTCATGGCCGTCACCCGGACGAAGCCGGCGACGGTGACCCCGCTGCCGCCTTCAGGTCGAAGAGAACGTTCGCCGGGTCGATGGCCGCGGACACCACGCCGTACTTACGGAACAGGTCGGCGACCTGCTGGATGTTGGCGCCGTCGTCCTTGGTGGCGTAGCGAGGGGTGTTGGCGTACTTGGCCGTGGCGATGTTGTGCGCCAGTCGCGCGCCGCTCACAGCTGTCGGTCCCTGGTCGAGGAACACGTTCTCGAACTTCTCCGGCGTCTTCCTGGCCTCCTCGGTCAACTCCTGCAAGACCTGGAGGTAGACGTGGACCGCCTCAGGATGCTGTTCGAGCAGTTCGTTGCGCGCGGCGAGAATGGTCAGGTCCTTGTCATCCAGATCGCGTCCGTGCACGATCACCCGGGCGCCCTTGGACACTGCCTCGGGGTAGGCCTTGACGATCGCCCACCAGGCGTCCACCTTGCCCGTCGCATAGGCCGCGGCCCCCTGGTCGGGGTTGAGATAGACGCGCTTGACCTGGTCGACCGGGACCCCTGCCTGCTCCAGGGCGAGCAGCAGCAGATACTCGCCCTTGCCACCCTTGTTCACCGCGACCTGCTTGCCGACCAGGTCCTTCACGGACTTGATCGGACTGTCGGGCCGCACTACCAGCCCATCGGTCTGCGGCGCCGCCGGATCGGTGATCGGGTCGGTGACCGAGAAGATCTTGATGTTCGGGCTGTTGGCCAGGTAGCCGACAGCGGGCGAGATGGCGCCCGCGAGGACGTTCACCGATCCCGCGCGCACCGCGTCGATGGTCGCGGTGAAGGAGGCATAGGAGCCGCCCCACTCGACGGACGCGCCGACAGCGCCGAGCCGTTTCTCCAGGATGCCTTCACGTTTGGCGTAAGCGAGAGGCCCGGCGTTACCCGGATCCTGCAACTTGAGCACCGCTCCCGTCCCACCGGAGGACGAGGATCCGCCACCGGCAGCGGACGATGCGCCGCAGGCGGTGGTCAGGCCGAGGAGCGGGATGGCCAAGGCCAAGACCGCGATATGCACGCGCCGACGAGATTTCCACATGACGATGACGAGCCCCTAATAGTGGGAGGAAGCAACAGGCTGAAACCGGCGGCGTGCGGCCACCGAACACGATGAGACGCCCTTGATCTCGGGCGACCGGAGACGTCTCCAGCGCGGCGATGCGCGAGAGGGATCACCGTGCGCTAACAGAGGCTGCTGTCCACGAGCATGAAGTCGATCACGCGCCGGGCGGTCAGGATCAGATTCGGCACATTCCCCATATTTCAGGTAGGTAATGCGGAAGTCAAGCAATGTCTCACCATGTGAGAGGGCTGGATGCACAGAAGGGGGCCGAACTCGCTTCGAGACCGGCCCTTACGGCTTCTGGCACGCCGGCGTGCGCGCCCTTCTCACCGCCGCCCGCTGATCGACACCCTTCTGGCTACTGCAACCGGCGACGCTGGGTACGCCCTGCGGCGGAGTCCTCCGGCCGGTGCCACGACTCGTCGATCTGGTCGACCCATCCGCCGCTCGGGTCGTCCAACTCGCCCTGGCGGCGGCGCAGCGCCGCCAGCAGCCGACGGAGGGTGTCGCCATACGCCGGGTCTGCCGCCAGATCCCGGGTCTGCCAGGGGTCGGCGATCAGGTCGAAGAGCTGGATCCGGCGCGCCGGCGCGTACGCGATCAGTGACCACCTCCGGGTCCGCAACCCGCGCTGCAGGTGCCGGTACGCCAGAAAGGCCGGATCGTCGTCCCCGGATTCGATCAGGCTGGGGAACTCTACTGTGGACGGCATTGGCACGCCGGTGAGCGCGCAGAGCGTGGGGAAGATGCTCGCCTGATAGACCAGCCGGTCGTCGCGCACGCCGGATCGCACGCCCGGCCCGTTCGCGGCGCTGATCGACCACTACCGCGAGCGGTACGCCGCCTACGGCCACGACCCCGCCACGGGCACTGGTGGGTGCGGGCACCGCGGGCTACTTCGGGCACTGCGACTCGCAGGCGGCAGCGGCCAAGTACCGGCCGGTGTTCGAGGCCAGGCTGAAGGTCAACAAGCGCTACGACCGGGGCTCGATCAAGTACGACACCGTCGAGGACTGGATCGCGAACAGCTCGGTGCTGGTCGGCAGCCCGCAGCAGATCATCGAGAAGGTCTCCGAGCAGCACCGCCTCTTTGGGCACGAGGTCATGCACATCCACGTGGACGGTGAGATTCTGGCCGAAGAGGACTACCGGGCGACGCTGGAGCTGCTCTTCACCGACATCGCGCCGGTGCTGCGCAAGGAGCTCCCGAGCCGGTCGCTGGACGAGTGGTGATCCGGCTATCTGCTGAGGCGCGCAGGCCAGGCCGTCTTCGTGTTGTGGGCCGCGTACACGGTGACGTTCTTCGTGATGTTCGGGCTGCCGGCAGACCCCGTGAGCGTGTTGGCCGGGCCGGGCTCCAGGCTCAGCCCCGCCGAGCTCGCCGCGATGCGCGCCGATCTGGGGCTGGACCGGCTGCTGGCCGTGCAGTACCTGGCCCGGCTGGGCGAGGTGGTCCGCGGCGAGTTCGGGGAGTCGATCCAGTACCGGCGGCCGGTCACGGAGCTGATCGGCGCGGCGGTGCCCCAGCCCGCCGAGGTGGCCGGGGCGGGGCTGGCGCTCGGCCTGCTGGGCGTGGCACTGGCGCTGGCGGTGGGGCTCGCACGCGGGCGGTGGCAGGCGGTCGCCGCACTGCCGCCGCTAGGGTCGCGGTGCCGTCGTTCTGGATCGGGCTGCTGTTGCTGCAGCAGTTCTCCTTCAGGTGGCGCTGGTTCCCTGCCACGGGCGGCGCGGGCCTGCCCGGTGTGGTGCTGCCCGCGGTCACGCGGGCGCTGCCGGCCGCGGCAGTGGTGGCGCACGTGCTGGGGCAGAGCCTGCGCGAGAGCCTGCGGGAGCCGTACATCGACACCGCCAGAGCGAAGGGCGCCTCGGCGCTGCGCGTCGTGGTGGGGCACGCGCTGCGCAACGCCGCGCCGCCCGCTCTGACCATGGCCGGGCTGCTGGTCGGAGGGCTGCTGACCGGGTCGGTGGTGGCCGAGACGGTCTTCTCCCGCCAGGGCCTGGGCCGGCTGTCGGCACAGGCGGTCAGCGCGCAGGACTTGCCGCTGGTCCAGGGGATCGTGCTCTTCGGCGCGGCTGGTCCAGGGGATCGTGCTCTTCGGCGCGGCTGGTCCAGGGGATCGTGCTCTTCGGCGCGGCGGTCTTCGCCGCCGCCAACCTGCTGGTGGACCTGCTGTACCCGTTGCTCGACCCGAGGGTGCGAGCCCACGGGTGAGCGGCCGCGGCATGCTCGTTCAGGCGCGAAGCTCGGCCACCTTGGCGTGCGCGGTTGCGGCCGCAGCGCGATTCCCGAGACTCACGCTGAGGGCGGCGTGCTTGAGCCAGTTGAACGGGCTCGACGGCCGCACGCTGATCCGCTCGCTCACCAGCACCCGCGCCAGGGCGCGGCGGCCGGCCCGCAGGGCGCCCTCCAGCAGGGTCTTCTGGACGGCGTCGCGCTGGGCGTGGCTGCCGCCGAACTCGTTTACCCGGTGCCGCTGGACTGTGTACGCGGCCGGGCCTCCGGTGCGGTGGCGCGGCCGGCGAGCGCGCCAAGCGGCGTCCGATGAGGGTCGGCGGGGTGCTGGGGGGCAGCGCATGCCTCTCCCAGCGCGCCTGGCCGGCATCGCCTGCTAGAACACGAGCAGAGGGGCGGCCCTTGCGTGGGCTGTCCCCTCTGCTTATCCGAGTGAGAAGGTTATGCGATCGCCGGTTCGCCGGAAGGGCGCGGCGCGCTCACCGGAGGCTCGTCGAGCGGCTGCGGGGGAGCGTTGAGCACCGCCTCGTCGATACGGCCTTCGCCGCGGGCGACGAGGACCGGCACCACGATCTGCCCCGCGACGTTGGTCGCGGTGCGGATCATGTCAAGGATCGGGTCGATGGCGAGCAGCAGGCCGACGCCCTCGAGCGGCAGACCCAGCGTGCTCAGAGTCAGTGTGAGCATGACAATCGCGCCGGTCAGACCGGCCGTCGCGGCCGAGCCGACCACGGAGACGAACGCGATGAGCAGGTACTCGCCGACGCCCAGCGGGATGTCGAACACTTGCGCCACGAAGATCGCCGCCAGCGCCGGGTAGATCGAGGCGCAACCGTCCATCTTGGTGGTCGCACCGAACGGCACGGCGAAGGAAGCGTAGTCGCGGTCGACTCCCAGACGCTCGATCGTGACCTTCTGCGTCAGCGGCAGCGTGCCGACCGACGAGCGGGAGACGAAGGCCAGCTCGATCGCGGGCCACGCGTTGCGGAAGAACGTGATCGGATTGACCTTGCCGACCAGCGAGAGCAGCGTCGGGTAGACGGCCAGCAGGACGATGAAGCAGCCGACGTAGACGCCGAGGCTGAGCTTGGCCAGCGGCGCGAGCAAGTCCCACCCATACGTGGCGACCGACTTGCCGATCAGGCCGGCGGTCCCGATGGGAGCCAGGCGGATGACCCACCACAGCGCCTTCTGGACCAGTTCGAGGATGGAGCGGCTGAAGTTGAGGAACGGCTCAGCCTTCTCGCCGATCGCGATGGCCGCCGCGCCGAGCACGATCCCCAGGAAGACGATCTGGAGGACGTTGAGTTCGGTGAACGCCGTGACGATGTTCGTCGGGATGATGCCGGTGAGGAAGTCGACCCAGGATCCGACGTGCTCGGGCGCCTTCGCGCCCGCCGTGCTCAGGGTGACGCCCTGGCCGGGGTTGAGGATCAGGCCGATGCCGATGCCGACGATGACGGCGATCAGCGCGGTGGCCAGGAACCAGAACAGCGTCTTGCTCGCGAGTCTGGCCGCGCCGTTGACGTTGCGGAGGTTGGCGACGCTGACCACAACGGCGGTGAACACCAGCGGCGGCACCGCCAGCTTGAGCAGCTGGACGAAGATCGCGCCGACTTCGGTGAGGGTCGTAGCCAGCCAAGCAACGTCCCAGATGCGGGCGGCGAAGCCGAGGGCGACTCCCAGGACCAGGCCCAGCAGCAACTGCAGGGAGAAAGAGAATCTCTTCACGATGAGGAAGGCTCCGAAAGGAGGCATACCCGATAGGACATGCGAGAAGGGGTGGGGATCGAGCGCTACGTCAGAGCGCGATCAGTGACAGAGGGAGCCGCTCAAACAAGCCACACAGACAGGACGATAGACCTCACAGGGCGAGCAAGTCGTACGAATGGGTCGGTATTCCGACTATAAGAGCGATCTACGTCGCGAATCAAGGCTTTCCCGGTAGGAAATGGTGGGGGATCATAATCCGTGGGTCGTGGGTTCAAGTCCCACCCGCCCTACCACGCCCATCTGCGGCTTTACGCGGATCTGTAGTCGCGTCATCTGATCGTGAGTAACGGTGAGCCACATGTGAGTCAGGCCTCCGCTCGCGCCTTGCCGATCTTCCGGTTGGTCGCCCGCACGGCCTTGAGCACCAGCCGGGCCGTCGCCTTCGCGCTGTCGTGGTACAGCTGCGGCAGCACCGACACTCAACTCCGTGCCTGACGCCAGCGCCAGCGTCGGAGCTCCCTGACGCAGGTCGTGCAACAGGACCGGCGGCAGCCCGCTGGCACGCACCGGCTTGTGGAAGCGGTGCGTGAGATAGCTCGGCTACACCACCGCCCCGCTCCTCAGGGTGAAGATCGGGCCGGTCGGTGACCAGCGCTCCCCCGACAGCCGACGCTGCGCACGCCCTTGGCGGCACAGCAACCGCACGCTCTCCGGATCGAGTGCCAAAGTTCGCCGGCTGGCCTCACTCTTCGGCTCACACAGGACCAGCCCATCATCGGTGTGCACCAGCTGGTGTGCCACGGTCAGCTCGCGCCGCGGGTCCTCCCACGCGAAGCGCAGGAAGGCGGCCAACTGCTCGATCGTCCACACCGCCACCGGCGGTCGCTCTCCTCCGTGCCGCCAGGCCGCCTCCCGGCGAGCGGTCCACACCACCGGATGCGTCCGCACCGACATCTTCCGGCGTGCTCTGTCCCTGGCCAACGGCCAGCCCCTGAGCGAGCGCGATCATTGGCGGATGGCCTATCATCCCGGCTCCACCGAGCGGGTCTTCGACGGCCTCCGCCACCTGGCCGAGAACATTCACCGGTGCCCGCCTTCGTCATCCCTGGCGTGGAAGGGCTTACCGACCGCGCCCCGGTGACCGTGCAAGCCGGCGCCTGGGGATCCATCTTGCCCGCCGTGTGGAGCTTCATGCTGGCCGCCCGCGCGCGTGGCCTGGGCACCGTCTGGACGCCCGCAGGGACCACTCGAACGCGAATTGGCCCAGGTGCTGCGCGTACCTCACGACGACGTGATGCTGGCGGCGTTCATTCCGCTGGCCTACACGATCGGCACCGACTTCAAGCCCGCCCGCCGTATCCCGCGCGAAGAGATTCTGCGCTGGGAACGCTGGTGGGTGCCAGGCCGGAGCCCTGGTCGAGCCGTTGGCGCAGCGGCATTCACCCCCTGAGCCGACCCTCCGGCGGCGTACCGGAGGACGCGAAGGTGTTACGTCCTGGCCTCCTCTGAAGGTGCCGGGGTCGGCGCACCCGCTCGGCCGGCGCGATGCCGCCATGGTGCTTCAGCACCGTGAAAACAGACCCCGGGGGCTTGCCCAGTGCCCGGGAGATCACGCTGATGGAGTCACCGGCGCGCCACCGCCGCCACAAGTCTTCTTTCATCGCGTCCGACATTCCCGGCCGACCCATCCGAGCCACGATCCACCCATCCACTAGCAGCGTTGCGTTGATCGTCTGAATCTAAGGCGGCCTTCCGCAAGATCTCTTTCTCCTCGCGGACGATCTTGACCTCGCGGCGCAGTCTGGCCAGTTCGTCTTTCTCGGCGCTGGTCAGGCCGTCTTGGCGGCGGCCGTCATCAAGGTCGGCCTGGCGCACCCAGACACGGATCGACTGCGCGGAGGGCTGGAACTCTTTGGCGAGCTCCTCCGGCGACCGTCCCGCGCGCACCAGTGCACCATCTGCCGGCGAAACTCCGGCGGATAGTTGTTCGGCACTGTGAACTCCTTCCGGGAACCAGGGTTCCCCAGAGATCAGGTGTCCACCGAACCGGGTCAACTCCAGGGCTCCGCAAGTCGCTCACCCTCCAGCAGCGTAAGGACATCCTCAACCAGGTAGCCCAGCAGCGCGATGTGGAGTTCGCGGGCGGCCCGACCGCATACACCAGCGGGACGCCCGAACAGCTGAATGACAACTCCACCGCGGTCGAGCGGGAGCTCTACGACTTCTACCGCACTGCCAGGGGCTACAGCCCGAACACCACGACGCACCCGACGCTCACGAGTAACGTCAAGTTCATGAACTTTCACCCGTTCGCCGACATCGAGACGATCTCACCCCGCCCGATGCTGTTCATCACGGGCGAGAACGCGCATTAGCGGGAGTTCAGCGAAGAGGCCTACCGGCTGGCCGGTGACGCCAAGGAACTGGCGATCGTTCCCGGCGCTGACCACGTGGATCTCTATGACCGCGTCACCCCTCATCCCCTTCGGCAAGCTGACCACGTTCTTCCGCACCAACCTGAAGTGCCCCCGAGCATGGCCGACTCGGCCGGGTCAGTGCGGTACCTCCAGCCCTCTCTCCTTTCAGACCTCGCGCTCAGGGCTCAGGCGCTGGAACAGATAACCCGTGGAGGGTGTGCTCGAACAGCAGGAGCGGCCGGGTACGGATCTCCGGGGCAACGCCCGGCTTGCCGGGGCCTGATGCTCCATCGCGGCAACGCGTCTCAGCGTCCAGGCGCCGGCAGCGCGTACGCCTAACATGCAACCCGAGATCGTCATTGACCACCACGCATGACACTGACTCTTCGGCGGCGCTGTCAGTCGTGCTCGTGGTGCACGAACCAGATGCCCCTGGCCGGGACTGTGCCGCGGTTGCGGAACAGGTGAGGGACGGTGGAGTTCAGGCCGAGCGACTGGCCGGCGGACAGAGTGAACGTGTCGAACCCGAAGGTCACCTCGAGTTCCCCCTCGAGAAGGTAGCCGTATTCGAAGCCGTTGTGGCGCAGCATGCGCTCGTCGCTGGTCGAGCTGGCGCCCGGCGGGTAGATGATCTCGATGAAGTCCAGCTGGTGCGCGGTGTTGGTGGCCAGCTGTTCCCAGATGACACCGGTGTCCATGACGAGCCGGGTCCGGTTTCCCGGCGAGGTCACCGACAGGCGGGCCGTGCGCTTGGTGTCCTCCCACAGCCCTCGCGCGGAGCCTGCATCTGGACCGCGCTCCGGAGTCTCCTCGGCGTCCTCTGGGCGGAGCAGAGGCGAGATGCCGGGTACGGCGTCCCGTTCCTCGTCGGGCTCGGCCGCGGCGTCCGGGGCCTCGTCGGTCATCTCGCTGTCGTACTCCATCGGTGCCTCCTCGCTTTCGAAGAGATGGTCGACGGACACATTGAGCATCTGCGCCATGGAATACAACGTCGCCACCGAAGGCTGCGACTTGCCGTTCTCGATCTGGGACAGAAAGGACGGCGAGACACTGAGCCGGCGCGCCAGTTCGCGCAGTGACAACCCTGACTTCCGACGCGCCATCCGCAGCCGGAGCCCGAGGTTGACGGCGGTGGCGTCGTCAGAAGTCTGCGGTGAAGAGGGAGAAGTCAAGAGTGCTCCTTGCTCATGGCGACGGATGGCGGGCGGTCCGATGGCTCTTCGTGTGGGGCTCAGACCAGCACCATGCCCCCGTCAACCATGATGACCTGCCCAGTCAGGTAGTCGGAGTCCGCGGAGGCCAGAAACAACGCCGTTCCCAGGATGTCCTCGCCGGTGGCGACCCGGCCTCTGAGGATGCCCGCGGCGAAGTCGGCCATCGCCTGACCTGGCCTCTCGGCGTCGCCGATGTCCATCAGATCCTGATCGAGCTTAGTCCACAGTGGAGTGTCCACGACGCCTGGCGCGAAGGCGTTGCAGGTGATGTCGTGTTCGGCCAGCGCGCGGGCGGCCGCCTGGGTCAGCGCGTTGACGGCGAACTTGCTCGCGCAGTAGGGCGCGAACGACGGGTAGCCCTGCCGGCCGGCGATGGAGGAGGTGTTCACGATCTTTCCCTGCCGGTGGGGGATCATCCGGCGTGCCCCCTCCTGGATGCCGATGAGCGTGCCCATCGCGTTGACGTCCATGATGGCGCGCCAGTTCTCCTCGGTCACGTCCATCAGGTGCATCGGCTCGTTGAATCCGGCGTTGTTGAACAGCACGTCCAGCCGGCCGGTCTCCTCGACGAAAGCGTCGAAGGCTGCGATCACCTGGTCGCGCCTGCTCACGTCCGCGGCCAGCGGGATCCCCGTCAGCCCTTCATCGCGTAGTTCTGCGCACACCGCCTCGGCGGCGTCCTTGCGCAGGTCGAGGACGCCCACGGTCGCTCCTTCACGGGCCAGCCCCAGGGCGAAGACCCGCCCCATGCCGCTTCCCGCCCCGGTGATGATGATGCTCTTGCCCTGCACTCTTGCGGACATCGGTCCTCCTTTGCTCGTCGTCGTTGGGGTGGTCAGCGTGCGCCGAGTGCGTCGCGTACCCATTCGATCTCGCGGCTGACGTACTCATTGATGTCGCCGGTCTTGAGGTGTTCCGGGAGTACGTCCCAGGTGTAGGTCTCGATCTCAAGGTGATCGGAGAGGGGTGTGCGCCGGTGCAGAGCCAGGGCTGCCTCGATGTTCGACCGGGTTGTCGCGAAACCACCGACCTCGTCGAGGAAGACGGGCACGTGGAAGTGGGTCCGCCATTCCCGTGTGCCGCCCGGGTCCGCGTTCCACGACGCGATGGCGTCACCGAGGTTGAGGAAGCGGGTCAGTCGTCCCTCGCGACGCTCGGTGGTCTGACTCAGGTAGATCGTGTCGGTGAACTGCTCCAGCGCCTTCACCGCCTCACTGGTGACCTCGGGGATCCACAGCGCCGCCGCCTGCTGCAGCTTGAAGATCGGGATACCGGCCGCCAGCAGTGACTCCAGCGCAGCGGGGATGTCCTCGAACTCCACCGACTGGTGGCCTATGTCGAAGACCACGCCCAGGTGCCTGCGGATCAGGCCGATGGCCTCCGACATCGGGACGTAGGCCAGCCGCGCGAACTCCTCGGTGCCCGACCGGGAGAAGACCTGCTCCTCGAAGTAGCGCACCGTCTCCTCGGTGGTCTCGAGGAAGCAGAACGGCTCCGGCTCCAGCGCGAGCTTCACCCGGCGACCGGTCCGCCGCTCCAGTACGGCCAGGTGGGCGACCACCCGGAGCAGGTTGGCGGTGAACGCCGCGACGTATCCCGGACCGGTGACATGGGGACGGAAGGCCAGTGGAGCGGTCTGGATGGACGGCTCCACGCCGGCTTCGGTGATGTCCACCAGGACGTCGGCGACGCCCATCGTGTAGGTCGCCCGTTCCTGAGTCGTCCAGTCGGGCTCGTACACCTGCTCCATGACGGAGCGCCCCTTGAACGGTCCGTGCGGGAACGCGTTGACCGTGTAGACGTACAGCTCCTCCTGGCGCAGGAAGCCGAGGAAGTCGGCGCGCTCGGCGGGATCCGCCCGCAGAGCCGCCACCGATGCGCCGGAAAGCCGCAGCGACAGCCCCATCGCAGAGCCGGGGGAAACCCGCCTCTTCACCGCGGGCACGTGGGCGGCGACGCTCGCCCGCATCTCGGCCCAGGTGTCGCCGGGATGGACCAGCGTGGAGTAGGTGAGATGCCCCAGACGGTCGCTGATCTTCATGATGGTGTCCCTTCGCGGGAAGCTTGCGGGGACGTGTCGTCGCCCGAGACCGTGATCAGTCATAGTGAACGACCATGGACGGCCAGTCAAGGTTCACTGCCCAGGAGTGTTCTGTATAAGTGAACAACCATGGCGAAATGCCAGCGCTGAAGACCCGATGTTAGGGTCTTGTTAAGCGTAAGCGCACAATGTACATTCCTACGAAACATGTGGCGGCCGTCACTCGGCCCCCGTAGGACTGTGAGGTGTGAGCATGGCCCTCCAGGCATCCGAACGCAGCGCGATCACTCCCGGACCGGGCTTCCGCCTTTCCCGGGGCTTGCTGACGGTCAGCATCGCCGTGATCCTGCTCTTCGCCGTCGGCGCCGTCCTGGCGCCGACCAGCGTCGACCACAGCGCGCTCCTCGGAATGCTGCCGTTCGCGGCCGTCCTCGCCATCGCGGCCGTCGGGCAGACCCTGGTGGTGCAGCAGGGCGGGATCGACCTGTCGGTACCCGGCGCCGTGTCCCTCGCGGTCGTCATCACCACCCATCAGCCGGCCGGGGACGACGACAAGCTCCTCGGCGCACTGGTCTTCGGGCTGGCCGTCGCCATCGGTTTCGGAATCGTCAACGGGCTCCTGATCGGCTGGCGGCGGCTCAACCCCATCGTCGCCACCCTCGGTGTCAACGCCCTGATGTACGCCGTGGTGCTCGGTATCTCCGGTGGGTCCCCCCGGCGTACCACCCAGTTGCTGCGCGAGGTGGCCGGCGGTGTCACCTTCGGCATTCCGCACTCCGTCTACTTCGGAGTCGTCGTGGTCGCCCTCGCCGCCATGGTCATGAAGACCACTGTCGGCGGCCGGCGCTTCGAGGCCATCGGCGCCAACCCCGCGGCCGCGGCCGCCACCGGCCTGCCGGTCACGCGGTATCGCGCCGCCGCCTATATCTGGGCGCAGGTCCTCTACTGGCTGGCCGGCGTCCTGCTCGCGGGGATCATCGCCCAGCCCACCGCCTTCCAGGGCGACGCCTACCTGCTGCCCTCCGTCGCCGCGGTGGTCCTCGGCGGCACCTCGCTCCTCGGAGGCCGTGGCTTCCTCGTGCCCACCGCCATCGCGGCCGTCTTTCTCAGCCAACTCGAGCAGTTCGTCCTCGCCCTCGGCGTCTCCTTCGCCATCCGCACGCTGGTCGAGGCAGCCGCCCTCACCGTCGGTGTCGCTCTCTACACCGTCGACTGGGCCGCGGTGCGACGCAGGTTCGCCGGGCGGCGAACGGCCGCCACGGCCTGACCGATCCACGCGTCGCCGGGCCCTCGCCCGCCACGCCGGGCGCAACGGCAAGCCCCTCAGAAAGGGATCACGTCCATGAACCGTCCCATCCGCCGTTCCAGATTCCTCGCCACCGTCGCCGCCGGAGCGCTCGGCCTCGCCCTCGCCGGATGCGGCGCCTCGGATGCCGGCTCCGCATCGGAGACCGTCGCCGGTGGCAACGGCAACGCCCCCGCATGGTGCGGCAGCAAGAAGGCCGCCCTCGGCCTGGCCGACGGCTTCGGTGGCAACAGCTGGCGGCTGGTCAGCACCGCCTCCGCGAAAGAGGAGGCCGCCAAGTGTCCGAGCATCACCAGCTTCGAGTACGCCGACGGCCAGGGCAACACCCAGAAGGCGATCGCCGACATCCAGGGCATGGTCGCCAAAGGCGTCAACGCCCTCGTCGTCTTCCCGGACGCGGGCGAGGCCATGCTCCCGGCGTTGCGCAGCGCCTACAACGCCGGTGTGGTCACCGTGCCCTACCGTGTCGCCCCGGGTGGCAAGGCCGGCGAGGACTACGACGTGTTCGTGGACACCAAGTTCGCCAACGACGGACGTAACTGGGGCGAGTGGATCAAAAAGATCCTCCCGGACGGCGGCAATGTCCTCTTTCTCAGCGGCCCTCCCGGGAACAGCCAGGGGCGGGACGAGGCCGAGGGACTGCGCTCGGTGCTCGGCACCGACAGCCGGTACAAGTTCATCGGCGAGCAGCCGTTCGAGGTCACCAACTGGGACCCCGCCGAAACGCAGAAGGTGCTGACCTCCGCGATCGCTCAGAACGCGCAGATCGACGTCATCATCTCCGACTTCGGTCCGTCCCTGGTCGGCGCGCTTCCGGTGTTCGAGCAGAGCGGACGTTCCATCCCGGCGATCGCCACGTCCGACGGCAACGTGCTCTCATGCTTCTGGGAAGAGCACAAGGCCAAGAACCCCGACTTCAAGCTGTTCACGGTCTCGACCCAGATCGACCACTCGCGGCTGGCCGTCCAGCACGCGGTCGCCAGGGCCACCGGCGGCCAGATCCCCGACTCTTCCACCTTCCCGTCGCTGGTGTTCGAGGACTCCACCTCGGAGGACAAGCCGGTCCAATGCGAACGCGACCTGCCCGACGACATCTACCTCTCCGCCGAGATGTCAGGCGCCGACCAGGCAGCGGTCGTCAAGTAGTGGCGCCGGACGCCACCCCAGGAGCCACCGGAACGATCGAGATCGAGCACCTCCCAAGGACGATGTGATGATCAACCAGTCTCAGGAGACGGCGCTGACCGCGGCACCGCCGACGATGGCGCTGCAGGGCATCTCCAAGTCCTACGCCGCGGTCGCCGCACTGACCGACGTGTCCCTCGAGGTCCTGCCCGGCGAAGTGCACGCACTGCTCGGCGAGAACGGCGCCGGCAAGTCCACCCTCATGGGTGTCGCCTCCGGCACCGTCATCCCGGACCGAGGCACCATCACGGTCCTCGGAGAGACGGTCGACGAGCTCACCCCCGGCCTGGCGACCAGGATGGGCATCGCGATCGTGCACCAGCACCCCGCGGTCCTCCCCGACATGACAGTCGCGGAGAACATCGCCGTGGCGGTGCCGGAACGCTTCCTCCACGGTGACCGCCGCGCCGCGATGCGCGGCATTCTCGACCGGGTCGGTTGCACCGCACACCTGCAGGACCGGGTGGGCAATCTCAGCATCGCCCAGAAGCATCTGCTGGAACTGGCCAAGGCGATGGCCGTGGAGCCGCGGCTGCTCATCCTCGACGAGCCCACCGCCCCCCTCGACCGCGACTCCGTCGGGCTGCTGTTCGACCTCGTACGCTCGGCGGCTCGGCAGGGCACCGCCGTGGTTTACATCACGCACCGGCTGGCAGAGGTCCGTGAGCTGGCCGACCGGGTCACCGTGCTGCGCGACGGGCACCACAGCGGCACCGCCGTCGTCGGCGACGTCACCGATGAAGAACTGCTCGCCATGATCGTCGGAAGGCGGCTGGAGTACACCTTCCCCGCGAAGCAGCACACCTCCGGTGACGAGCCGCCGGTGCTCACGGTCGAAGGGTTGTCCGGGGACGGGTTCTCCGACGTCTCGTTCACCGCCCGGCAGGGTGAGATCATCGGCGTCGCCGGGGTCCTCGGCAACGGTCAGAGCGAGCTGCTCCGGGCGCTGGCCGGTCTCGCAGCATGGCACAGCGGCGGCATCGTCATCGGCGGCAGGCGGGTCAACCGCCGGCGATTGCACCGCTCCTCGGCGTACATGCCGGCCGACCGGCACCACGAGGGACTGATGATGTCCATGTCGGTGCGGGAGAACGCCGCGCTGACGGCGCTCGACCGGCTCGGCGCGGGCCGGTTCGTGAGCCGCCGAAGGGAGGTCGCGGTCGTCGGAGCCGAACTGGCCGGGCTCAACGTGAAGGCCGCGACGCTGGAGACGCCCGTCACCAGCCTGTCCGGTGGTAACCAGCAGAAGGTCGTCATGGCCCGGTCGCTGCTCGGCAAGCCGGACATCCTGCTGGCCGACGAGCCCACGCAGGGCGTCGACGTGGGGGCACGCGCGGAGATCTACCGCATCCTGCGCGAGGTCTCCGGCAGCGGGGTGCCGGTCGTCGTCGCGTCCTCCGACGCCAAGGAGCTGGAGGGGCTCTGCGACCGGGTCATCGTGCTGTCCCGGGGCCACGTCGTGGCAGAGCTGGCCGGGGACGAGGTCACCGAGGAGCGGATGATCCGGGCCGCGATCGAATCGACGGCCCACAAGCGCGCCGAGGAGCACCGGACCACCGGAAGCCGACTCAGCCCGGTATGGCGGCGCCGGCTGGAGGGCGACTACACCCCCGTCCTGATCCTGGCCGGGGTGATGCTCCTCCTCGGCGCCTACATCTACGCCCAGAACGACCGCTACCTGCTGCCCTTCAACGTCACGTCGGTGATGCTCCTGGTCAGCGCCCTGGGCTTCATCGCGCTCGGCCAGACGGTCGCGCTGATGACCGGCGGCATCGATCTGTCCGTCGGCCCTTTGTCCGGGTTCCTGGTGGTGGTCGGGTCGTTCTTCTTCACCGACGGCCACTCCGGGCAGATGCTGGTGCTCGGACTGGTGCTCATGGCAGCGCTCGCGGCCTCGACCGGCCTGGTGAACGGGTCCTTGATCAGGTTCGGCAAGTTCACCCCGGTGGCCGCGACCTTGGCGACCTACATCGCGCTGCAGGGATTCAGCTATCTGCTGCGCGACACTCCCGGTGGGCTGATCAGCACAGCCGTGACCGACGTCATCACCCTGACGATCGGCCCGGTCCCCATCGCCTTCATCGTGCTGGTCGTTCTCGCCTTCGGTATGGAGTTCCTGCTCCGCACCACCCGATGGGGGCGCAACATCCGAGCGGTCGGCTCCGACGAGGAGTCCGCCCGCCGGCTCGGCGTGCGCTCCACCCGTACGATCATCGCCGGTTACGTCGTGGTCTCGCTCTTCGCCTTCCTGGGAGCGCTCATCCTGCTGGCTCAGCTCGGCATCGGCGACCCGGCCCAGGGGGTCAGCTACACCCTCAACAGCATCGCCGCGGTCGTGCTCGGCGGGACCAGCCTGCTGGGCGGCCGCGGTACCTTCGTCGGCACCGTCCTGGGCACCGGCCTCATCGTCCAACTCCTCAACGCCACCACGTTCCTCGGCCTGTCACAGACCTGGCAGTACCTCTTCCAGGGGGCCCTGATCGTGATCGCCGCCCTCGTGTACAGCCAGGCGCGCGGCACCGGCCGCACGGCCGAGAGCGCCACCCGTTGACCTCGTGAAAACTCGGCGTACCCGCCGCCGATGAAAGGACAGAACGTGCGAGCAGCGCGCTACTACGGACAGCATGACATCCGCGTGGAGCAGGTCGCCGAGCCGCAGGTCAAGGAGCCCGACGATGTGCTCGTCGAGGTGGCCTACTGCGGCATCTGCGGGACTGACCTGCATGAGTACTCCGTGGGGCCGATCGTCACCCCCGTCGCACCGCACCCGCTGACCGGCGCCACGCTGCCGCAGACTCTGGGGCACGAGTTCTCGGCCAGGGTCGCCGCCGTGGGCGCCGCCGTCCGCGACGTCGCCGTCGGCGACCGGGTCTCGATCATGCCGGCCATCGTGTGCGGGCGCTGCCGCTACTGCCGCCGCGGTCAGGGGCACCTGTGCGTACGGTTCGCCTGCACCGGCCTCAGCGCCGAGACGGGCGGGCTCGCCGAGTACGCCCTGGTCAAGGAGTACCAGGTCGCCAAGCTTCCCGACGAGGTGTCCGACGTCGAGGGCGCGGTCATCGAACCGGCCGCGGTCGCCGCCTACGGTGTCGATCGCGCCGGGGTCACCGGCGGTGACATCGTGCTGGTCACCGGTGCCGGGCCGATCGGCATCCTGTCCGCGATGTACGCCCGCGCCGTCGGAGCGTCGACGGTCATCATCTCCGAGCCCAACAAGAATCGCTCCGCGCTGGCCGCCTCCCTCGACATCGGCCCTGTGGTGGACCCGGCCACCGAGGAGCTCGACGTGCTCGTGGCGGAGCTGACCGACGGCGACGGCGTGGACCTGGCCGTCGAGTGTTCCGGCAGCACTCCGGGTCTCGCCTCCTGCGTGCGGCAGACCAGGAAGCGGGCCTCGATCGTGCAGACCGGGCTGCACACTCGGCCCGCCACCCTCGACGCGATGGCGCTGTCGGAGAAGGACCTCACGCTCTACGGCAGCTGGTGCTGGAGGATGACCGACTGGCCGCGGATCATCCGCATGATCGCCTCCGGCGCGTACCCGGTCGGCAAGGCCGTCACCGCCCAGATCTCCCTCGGCGACGTCGTCGCCAAGGGCTTCGACACGCTGGTCGACCCGCAGGGCGACCAGCTCAAAGTCCTCGTCCGGTCGGGTTCGTGACCCGAGAAAGGAAAGCCGCATGAGCTCATTCGGCGACATGCACCACGTCGGCATCACGGTGCGCGACCTGGAGGCGTCACTGGCCTGGTACGAGCGCATCTTCGGGGTGAAGCCCGAGTTTGTCGCCCACGGGTCGGGGCCCGGCCTGTCGCAGGCCTTGGGAGTGCCCGGCGCGTACCTCCGGTTCGCGTTCCTCCGCTTCGGCGGCAGCGTGATCGAGCTGCTCTGCTACGACAACGACCGCGAGGAGACGTTCACCCGGTCGAACGCCGACGTCGGCACCGCGCACGTGTGCATCGACGTCCCCGACCTGCAGGCCGCCTACCGGGACCTGCTGGGCAAGGGCGTCGAGTGCCTCGCCCCGCCGCTGCTCATCGAGGACGGGCCGCTCGAAGGCTGCTCGTTCGTCTACCTCAAGGACCCCGACGGCATCACCCTCGAGCTGTTCCAGACCCCGGACGGGAAGGAGCACCCGTGAGCGGGCGCAGAGCGCTGGTCATCGGCGCCACCGGACTCACCGGCCGCAACACCGCCGAGCACCTGGCGCGAGCCGGCTGGGCGGTCACCGGACTGTCGCGCAGGAACGCCATGGAGAGCGAGGGGGTGCGGCACGCGAGCGCCGACATCCTCGACCCGGACTCGGTGCTGCGGGTGGCCCGGGAGGTACGGGCGACGCACCTCTTCTACTGCACCTGGTCGCGCAGGAACACCGAGGCCGAGAACATCGTGGTCAACGGGACGATGTTGCGCAACGTCCTGGACGCCGCGGGCAGTACCGGGACGCTGGAGCACGTCTGCCTGGTCACCGGCCTCAAGCACTACCTCGGCCCGTTCGAGGCCTACGCGCGGAACCCGGCCAGGCCGCCGTTCCGCGAGAGCCAGCCGCGGCTGGACCACGAGAACTTCTACTACACCCAGGAGGACATCCTCTGGGAGGCCGCGGACCGGTTCGGGTTCGGCTGGTCGGTGCACCGCCCGCACACCGTCATCGGATACACGCTCGGCAACGCCATGAACATGGGCGTCACGCTCGCCGTCTACGGCACGATCGCCCGCGAGACGGGCATCCCGTTCGTCTTCCCCGGCTCCCCCGAGCAGTACGAGGGCACCACCGACATCACCGACGCCCGGCTCCTCGCCGAGCACCTGGCCTGGGCCGCGACCACGCCCGCGGCACGGAACGAGGCGTTCAACGTCACCAACGGCGACACGTTCCAGTGGCGCGAGATGTGGAAAGTGGTGGCCTCCGGTCTCGGCGTCGAGGCCGCCCCCTATCCGGGGCACCCGACACCGCTCGACGGCCGGATGGACGACGCCGCCGTCATCTGGCGGCGGATCGCCGAGCGGGAGCGACTCGTCGAGCCCGACGTCGACCGCCTGGTGTCGTGGTGGCACACCGACAGCGACCTCGGCCGGACGGTCGAGACCTACGCCGACATGGCCAAGAGCCGGCAGGCCGGCTTCACCAGGGTCCAGGACAGCAGCCGGTCGTTCCTCGACCTCTTCGACCGGCTGCGCAAGGAACGAGTCATCCCCTCGGAGGTGAGGCCGTCATGAAGGCCCTTCAGTTTCAGGACGCCGGCAAGCTGACGCTGGCCGACATCGAGATACCGAAGATCGGCGACGACGAGATCCTGGTCGCACTGCGGTCTGTCGGGATCTGCCACTCGGACTTCGAGCTGTTGGAAGGGCGCTACATCATCCCCTTCGAGTACCCGATCATCCCCGGCCACGAGTGGTCGGGCGAGGTCGCCGAGGTCGGCCGGAACGTGACCGGGTTCGCCACCGGCGACCGGGTCCTCGGAGAGTGCGTGATCGGCATGGACCACTTCGGATTCTCCATCTCGGGAGCCGCGGCCGAATACTTCGTGGTCCGGCCGGAGTGGCTGCACAAGGTGCCCGACGAGCTCACCGACAGCCAGGCAGCGCTCGTGGAACCGTTCAGCTGCGCGTACTTCGCCGCCATGCGGGCAGGCAACGTCAACGCGAGCGACACCGTCGTCGTCTTCGGCGCCGGGCCCATCGGCCTGAGCTGCGTCGCGGTCGCCGCCACGCTCGGCGCCCGGGTCATCGCCGCCGAGCCCGACGCCGCCCGCGGCAGCCTGGCCCGGCGGCTCGGCGCGGAGGACGTGCTCGACCCCACCTCCGCCGGCTTCGCCGAGCAGATCCTCGACCTCACCGGCGGGCGGGGCGCGAGCGTCGTCATGGAGGCATCCGGCCAGCCGGCCGCGATGGCGGCGACGCTGGAGGTCGCCGGCTTCAACGGCCGCCTGGTCAACATCGGCATCGACGTCGGCCGCAGCGCCACGGCCAAGCTGGGGCTCATCCAGTCGAAGCAGTTGCAGATCCGCGGCACCATCGGCTCGCCCGGCGTGTGGCAGGACACCCTGCGTTTCCTCGCCCGGTCCGGTCTCGACCTGACGCCGATGATCACCAGCAGGTTCCCCCTGGAGCGGGCAACGGAGGCGTACGACGCCGCACGCCGTACCGATCGCAACGTCAAGGTGCACATCGAGAACGGCGCGCGCTCATGAAGGCCGCGGTCCTGCACGCCGCCGGGGACGTCCGCATAGAAGAGCGCCCCGACGCCCCCGCCCCCGAGCCGGGAGAGGTACGCCTGCGGGTCACCCGCGCCGGGCTCTGCGGCACCGACGCCAGCGAGTACGCCGCCGGTCCGATCATGACCCCGCTGAAGAGCCGCCACCCGGGCTCCGGCGCGCTCGGGCCGGTAGTACTCGGCCACGAGTTCATCGGCGTCGTGGAGAGCACGGGGCCGGGCAGCGACCGGTTCACCATCGGTGACAGGGTGGCGGCCGGCGCCGGTGTCTGGTGCGGAGGCTGTGACTGGTGCCGGCGCGGTCAGACCAACCTCTGCCGGTCGTACTGGACCTACGGACTGTCCGCCGACGGTGCGCTCACCCGGCAGGTCACGGTGCCCGAGGTGATGCTGCACCCCATCGCGCCGCACGTGTCCGACGACAACGCCGCGCTCGCCCAGCCTCTCGCGGTCGGGCTGCACGCCCTGGACCGTAGCCGGGTCCGGCCCGGTGACGTGGTGGTTGTGCACGGTGCCGGCGCCATCGGGTCATTCATCATCGCCGGTCTGCAGGCCGCCCGCGCCGGCGCGATCGTCGCCGTGGACATCGACGACGGCAGGCTGGAGACCGCCGCGAGGCTCGGCGCCGACGTGACGGTCAACGCGTCTTCAGGCGACCCGCTGCAGGTGGTACGCGATCTCACCGGCTCGGCGCTGGCCGACGTCACCATCGAGGCGAGCGGCGTGCGCGACGGCCTCTCCCTGGTGCAGCGGCTGACCCGGCGCGGCGGCACGATCCTCCTCGTCGGCCTGCCCAAGGGGGCGGTCTCGTTCGCGGCGGCCGACCTCATCCTCCGTGAGATCGACGTCATGACCACCGTCGCCCACGTGTGCGACCGGAACCTTCCGGCCGCCCTCGACCTGCTCGCCCGGCGCGATCTCGCCTCGCTCCTCGTCGAGCGCGTCGTCCCCCTCGATCGGATCGTCGAGGACGCCCTCATCCCGATGGCCGAGGGAGCCGCCCGGGGCAAGCTCCTCGTGGACACCCAGGCTGGGCCATCATGAGCGAGCGGCTACTGCGGGTCGCCTTCTGCGGCACCGGCCGGATGGGCGCCGAGATGGTCGGCGTCCTCACCCGGCAGGGCTTCCCGGTCACCATCTGGAACAGGACGGCGGAACGCGCCGTCGCCACCGCGGGGCGCACCGGCGCCGAGGTGGCTCCGACGCCGGCGCTGGCGGGCAAGGACGCCGACGTCGTGATCACCATGCTGACGGACGGCCAGGCGGTGCTTCGTACGCTCGCCCGCGACGACGGCGTCCTGGCCGGCGTCCGCGAGGGCACGATCGTCGTGGACTGCTCCACCATCGGCGTGCACGCGGCACGCGAGGCCGCAGAACTGTGCGCCGCCGCGGGCATGCGCTTCCTCGACTGTCCGGTGAGCGGCAGCACCGCCGTAGCCCGCGAGGGCCGGCTCGGACTGATGGCCGGCGGCGACCCGGCCGTGATCCACGCGGCGCGACCGGTGCTGGCGGCACTCGGCACCGTGGTGCACGTGGGGCCCACCGGGGCCGGCGCAGCAGCCAAGGTCGCGGTGAACGCACTGCTGCACACGTTCAGCACCGCCCTGTCCGAGTGCCTGGTCACCGCCCGCGCCTCCGGTGTCTCCGCCGACTCCTTCTTCGACGTCCTCGCCGCCGGCGTGCTGTGGAACCGCTTCCTCGACTACAAGAGGCCCGCCTTCACCGACCCGGCCGGCACCCAGGTCGCCTTCGATCTGGGCACCGCCACCAAGGATCTCGGCCTCGCGGTCACCGCCGGCGACGACGCGGGCCTCCAGGAGTCCGTGGTACGGCGTGCTTTCGAGCTCCATGAGCACGCGCTCGACGACGGCTTCGGCACCAGGGACATGGCCGCGATGGCGGCCTGGTTCGCGGCCACGGCCGGCCGGGCCGGCCACTCGGGCACGGCCGGTCGCGCCGGCCACTCGGGCACGGCCGGTCGCGCCGGCCACTCCGCCGCGGCAGGAAAAGGTGCTCCCGGCCGCGCAACCGAAAGGAAATAACGTGGGAATCGCCACTTACGGAATGAACGCCGTCGACTGGGAACAGCGGCTGGACCTCGACCGGCTGCGTACCGAGCGCCTTGCCCGGCTACGCGCCGAGCTGGACCGCTCATCGCTGGGCGCGGTGCTCGCGTTCGACTTCCCCAACATCCGGTACATGACGGCCACCCATATCGGCACCTGGGCCAACGACAAGCTGATCCGTTTCGCCCTGCTGGTCCGGGGCGCCGAACCGATCATCTGGGACTTCGGCTCGGCGGCCAGGCACCACCAGCTGTACAACCCGTGGCTCGGGCACGCCGCGCTGGAGTCGCCCGACGCCGTCCACGGCCCGCACCACGGCGCGGACACGCAAACGGGCGGCGCCCGAGCCGGCATCTCCACCCTGCGTGGCGCCTTCCACCCACAGGCCGGCATCGCCGAGGACGTGGCCAACAAGATCAGGATTGAGCTGGACCGGCACGGGCTGCTCGGCGAGCCGCTCGGCGTCGACGTCATCGAGCTGCCGATCCTCGCCGCGCTGCAGCGGGCCGGCATCCAGGTCGTCGACGGCCAGCAGGTCTTCCTCGAGGCGCGCCGGATCAAGACCAAGGACGAGATCGGGCTGCTCACCCAGGCCGCCTCCATGGTCGACGCCGCCTACGACCGGCTCTACGAGTTCCTGCGGCCGGGAGTCCGCGAGAACGAGACCGTGGGACTGGTCAGCAAGGTGCTCTACGACATGGGGTCGGAGTTCGTCGAGGGCGTCAACGCGATCAGCGGGGAGCGGTGCTCGCCGCATCCGCACGTCTACTCCGACCGCTTCATCCGGCCCGGAGACCCCGCGTTCTTCGACATCCTGCACAGCCATATGGGCTACCGGACCTGCTACTACCGGACCTTCGCGGTCGGCAGCGCCTCACCCGCCCAGCGGGACGCCTACAAGATCTGCCGCGAGTACATCGACCAGGCGATCGCCCTGGTGAAGCCCGGTGCCACCACCGCCGACATCGTCTCGGTGTGGCCCACCGCGCAGGAGTTCGGCTTCGCCGGCGAGGAGGCCGCGTTCGGCCTCCAGTACGGCCACGGCGTCGGACTGTCCATCTGGGAAAAGCCGATCTTCAGCCGGCTCGTGTCCCTGGAACATCCCGAGACCCTGGAGGAGGGCATGGTCTTCGCCCTGGAGACGTACTGGCCCGCCAAGGACGGCTGGTCGGCGGCCCGCATCGAGGAGGAGATCGTCGTGACCGCCGACGGGTGCGAGGTGATCACGAAGTTCCCCGCCGAGGACCTGCTCGTCGCCGGCCGGCCGTACTACACGACCGGCGGGATGCTGCCCACCACGCGGGAGTCGCAGTCGCACCTGAACACGCCGGGAGGCCGGGCATGACGCTGCCCCTCGAACGGCACCAGTACGGTGGGCACGCTATCGTGCTGCCGCCGGACAGCCAGACAACCCACGACGCCGCGCCCATCGACCGGGACGTCCGGCTGCTGATGTACCGGCGCCTGCACGAGCTACGCCAGTTCGAGAAGCGCGCCTACGACATGTTCATGCAGAACCTGGTCAAGGGCACCACCCATCTCTCGCTGGGCATGGAGGCGGTGGCCGCCGGGTTCGGCACGGCGATGCGCGAGGACGACTACACGTTCGCGACGTACCGGGGCCACGCGCACACCCTGGCCCGCGGAGTGGCGATGGAAGGCGTCTTGGCCGAGTTGCTGGGCCGCGCCAACGGGCTGCTCGGCGGCAAGGGCGGATCCATGCACCTCACCAGCGTCGAGCACGGGGTGATGGGCTCGTACGCGATCATCGGTGCGCACCTCACCATCGCCAACGGGGCGGCGTGGTCCGCGCAGTACCGCGGGAGCGGCCAGGTCGCGGTCTGCTTCTTCGGCGACGGCACCACCAACATCGGCGCCTTCCACGAGGCGCTCAACTACGCGGCGGTCTTCGCCCTGCCGGTGGTGTTCGTCTGCGAGAACAACCTGTACATGGAGTACACCGCCATCTCCGACATCACCGCGGTGCCCCGCCCGGCCGCCGACCGGGCGGGTGCCTACGGTCTCGAACCGGTGGTCGTGGACGGCAACGACGCCGACGCCTGCTATCTGGCCGCGCGCGACACGCTGGAACACGCCCGTTCCGGCCGCGGCCCGGTCCTGATCGAGGCGCTGACCTACCGCCACGGCGGCCACTCCCGGGCCGACCCGGGCAAGTACAAGCCTCCGGGCGAGCTGGAGGCCTGGCTGGCTTACGACCCGTTGAAGATCTATCGCGGCCGGCTGGAACGGCTCGGCGTCCCGTCCGCGGAGCTGGACGAGATCGAGAGACAGGTCGGCCGAGCCGTCGACGCGGCGACCGAGGCGGCCAAGAACGGTCCGATGCCGGTTCCGGCATCGGCGTACACCGACGTGTGGGCGGATGGAGGAAGTTCGTGGCGCAACTGACCTACCGCGAGGCGGTGGCCCGCGGAATCGCGCAGGAGATGAGACGGGACGAGCGCGTGGTCCTCATCGGGGAGGACATCGCCGGGGCGGGAGGCGTGTTCAAGACCACCGTCGGGCTCCTGGAGCAGTTCGGGCCGCGCCGCGTCATCGACACCCCGATCTCCGAGCAGGCCATCCTCGGCGCCGCCATGGGCGCCGCGATGACCGGTCTGCGGCCGATCGCGGAGATCATGTTCTCCGACTTCTTCGCCGTCTGCTGGGACATCGTCGTCAACCAGATGGCGAAGACCCGCTACATGACCAACGGGCAGGTCACGATCCCGCTGGTGGTGAAGAGCGGCAACGGCGGAGGACTCCGCTTCGGCGCCCAGCACTCCCAGTCGATCGAGAACTGGGCCATGGCGGTGCCGGGGCTCAAGGTCGTCACCCCGTCGTGCCCCGAGGACGTCGTGGGGCTGATGGCCGCCGCGGTGCGCAGCGACGACCCGGTGCTGTTCTTCGAGCACAAGGGGCTCTACGCCAGCAAGGGCGACGTCCCCGACGGCACCGTCGAGGACGTGCTGGGCACGGCCAAGATCCGCCGCCGGGGCGACCACGCCACCATCGCCGCACTCGGGCTGATGGTGCCCCGGGCCATGGAGGCCGCCGAGCGGCTCGCCGGCCGGGGCATCAGCTGCGAAGTCATCGACGTGCGCTCGCTCATCCCGCTGGACGCCCGGACGATCCTGGAATCGGTCGCCCGTACCGGCCGGCTGTTCACCGTCGAGGAGAACCCCCGGGCACTGGGCTGGGGCGCCGAGGTCGCGTCGATCGTCGGGGACGAGGCCTTCTGGGACCTCGACGGACCGATCGTGCGGATCACCACACCGCATGTCCCGCTGCCCTCCGCCGACTCGCTGGAGGACCTCGTCATCCCGTCGGTGGACCGGATCGTGGCCGAGATCGAGAAGGCGATGCAGGCGTGAGCGACATCGACATCACCATGCCGCAGCTCGGCGAGACGGTCGCCGAGGGCACCGTGACGCGCTGGCTGTGCACGGAGGGTGCGCCGGTCGCCGCGGACGATCCGCTGCTCGAGGTGTCCACCGACAAGGTCGACACGGAGGTGGTCGCCCCGGCGGACGGGGTACTCCGGCGGATCCTGGTGCCCGAGGGCATGACCGTACCCGTCGGCACCGTCCTCGCGCTCCTCGCAGACATCGCCGCCGCCGAGGACCCCGGGTCACCGCCGGTCACGGCTCTCAGCGGGCCAGGCTCCGCACCGCGTCCCCACGGGGTCGCGACGCCGGCGGCGCGCCCTCATCGGCACCGGGACAGTCCCCGGGTGCGCCGGCTCGCCCGCGAACACGGCGTCGACCTCACGGTGGTACGGCGATCGGGACCGCACGGACGGGCCACCGTCGCCGACGTGCGCGAAGCGGCCGAGCGGGCGTCCATCCCGGCGCAGTCACATCCTGGCGCGGTCAGCAGCCGCCCGCCCCTTCCGGGAACTCCACACGCCGGGGCGTCCAACGCACGTGGCCGGGTCGAGCGGCTCTCCCGGCGGCGCAAGGTCATCGCCGAACGCATGCACCGGTCGCTCCAGGAGTCGGCTCAACTGACCACAGTGATCGAGGTTGACCTCACACACGTCGTCAAGATCCGCGAGGCGGCGAAGCACGGGTTCCGCAGCAGATACGGCGTCTCCCTGTCCGTGTTCCCGTTCGTGGCCGAGGCAGCCGTACGTGCCCTCGCCGATCACCCGGTGATCAACGCGGAGCTGGACCTCGCCGCCGGAACGGTCACCTACCTTCGCCGGGTGGACCTCGGGATCGCCGTGGACACCGATGACGGACTGGTCGTCCCGGTCATCCGAGGCGCCGAGGACCTCACCGTCGGGGCGCTCGCCCGTCACATCGCTCACCTCGCGGCCCGATCCCGGGACGGTTCGGCGACCGCCGACGACCTCGCGGGCGGCTCCTTCACCATCACCAATACCGGTAGCCGGGGGGCGCTGTTCGACACGCCCATCCTCAACGCGCCCCAGTCGGCGATCCTCGGCCTCGGTTCCGTGACGCGTCGGCCTGTGGTTCTGCACGGCGATGACGGCGACGAGCTGATCGCGATCCGCTCGATGGCCTATCTGTCCCTGACCTACGACCATCGACTGGTGGACGGTGCGGACGCCGCCCGCTACCTCGTGTCCGTGAAGGGGCGGCTTGAGAGCCCCGATCAATCGTGGCTCCACAGCCTGGGCATCACAGAGGCCGCGACCCTAGTCCCGCCGCCCTGCTGAAGACTCCCTTGGATAAGGTGCGTGCCCTGCAACACACGCTCGATCTCCGCAGTTCGGGATCGGGTCGTGCAGGCCGCTTTGAAAATCGTGCTTGAGCCGGTCTTCGAGGTGGGCTTCCTGCCGTGCAGCTTCGGGTTCCGCCCCAAGCGCGCGGCTGCGGATGGGCGATGTACTTCACGTACGGACACTCCACGATCCGCGTCGGCAAGGTCAGGCACTACGCGATCCAACGGCTGGCGATCTTCATCGGGAAGCGACACAAACGCGGACGACGCTTCGGCATCAACGTGGTCGCCTACAGCTCGCCGGACCAGTGCGGCCTGATCAAGCTGACTGCAATCGTCGTCTCGCCCAGGGCAGGCAAGCCCTGGCGGGAGAAGCTGAATACCGGCGGTGAACGGCGTCGGTGAGCCGTGTGCTGGAGAACGGCATGCACGGTTCGATGCGGCGGGAGCTGGAAACGGAACGATCGCGACCACGGTCACTGGGGAGAGCACAGCCGACCGGGAAACCGGCGGAAGACAGGCCCCAGGCCCTACGTCCACCATGATCGCCACCGCGCCAGCTCCCGACCCTACCGCCAACGGCTGTTCCTGGGTTCCTCAACCCCGGACCCGTTCGCCTACCTCCTTCTGCAGTACACCTTGGTCATGTCCACCGGGAAGGGCAAGCTCGACCCGCTCCACAACCACCGCTACCTCGGCGTCAGGCCGCGACCAGCGCCGAAGAGTTCTTCCGCCGGGCCATGAGCTGACACCTCGTCCAGCGACCGGTCCACATGGTCTCGACTGTGAGGTCGCTCACACCGAGTCACAGCCGATCGGGGTATTTCGTCGAAGAGGGCATGGCGAACTCGGAACAGACCTCGGTGCTGATCACCGGAGGCAACAAAGGACTCGGCTTCGAAGCGGCCCGGAGGCTCGGGGAGCTCGGATGGACGATCTTTCTCGGCTCGCGCGACGAAGGGCGAGGACGGGCGGCTGCCGACAAGCTGACTGACAACGGCGCGAACGTGGTCATGGTCCCCCTGGACGTGACATCAGACGAGTCGGTGGCCAACGCCCAGCGGCTCGTCCGCAAGCACACCGACCGGCTGGATGTACTGATCAACAACGCCGGCGCGTCAGGGCGGGCCATCGCGCCCGCGGACGCGACGGCTGAGGAGATTCATTCCGTCTACGACACCAACGTGTACGGACCGATCAGGGTCACGCACGCGTTCCTTCCCCTGCTGCAGGCGGCGGACAATCCGCGGGTCGTGATGGTGTCCAGCGCCGTCGGCACCTTCGCGGTCGTGACGGATCCGGACCAGCCCGCCTCGAGAATCCACGAGCTCGCCTACAGCTCGTCGAAAACGGCGCTGAACATGATCACCGTCCGGTACGCCCAGGCACTCCCGAACATCAAATTCAACATGATGACTCCCGGAGAAGTCGCCAACCACAAGTTCACCGCCACCGACATGAACAATCACACCGGCCAGCTGACCGTCACCGAGGGCACCGACCCGATCGTCAAGCTCGCGACGATCGACGCCGACGGACCGACCGGGATCTTCCTCGATCGCCTTGGCCCCGTCGCCTGGTGAGCGGTGCCTCGGGCTTTTGCCGGCGACCCCGCAAAAGCCCGAGGTGACACTTCTCGCAGCCGTCTTCGTCCCCCACGAAGGCGGCTGGCGAACGCCGAGCTTGAACGACCGGAACGACTCAGCCAGATCTGTTACTGGGAGGTCCTTCATGACGAAGAGCGTTGCCGGCGAACTCGCCGGACAGGAACTGCCGGTCGAGCGTGGCTGCCCGTTCGCCCCGCCCGCCGAGTACGAGCGGCTGCGCGAGCGGGCGCCGATCAGCAAGGTCCACCTGACCGGCGGCACCGAGGTGTGGTGGGTGTCCGGGCATGAGGAAAGCCGTGCCGTACTCGCCGATCGGCGCTTCTCCTCCGACCGGCGCAAGGACGGCTTCCCGATCCTGAACGTCGATGCGACGACCCTGCGGCAGGTCCGCAGCCAACCACCATTGATGATCGGCATGGACGGCGCGGAACACGCCGCGACCCGGCGTCCAGTGATCAGCGAGTTCACCGCGAAGCGGCTGGCCGCGCTGCGCCCGCGCATCCAGGACATCGTCGACCACTTCATCGACGACCTGCTCGCCACCGAGCAGCGCCCTGTCGACCTGGTGCGGACGCTGTCCCTGCCGGTGCCGTCATTGGTGATCAGCGAACTGCTCGGCGCGCCCTACACCGACCACGACTTCTTCCAAGGCCGCACCGCCGTGGCGGTGCGGCGGACCTCGTCGCCGCAGGACCGCCAAAGAGCCTTCGCCGAGCTCCGCGCCTACATCGATGATCTGATCACCCGCAAGGAGTCAGAACCCGGCGACGACCTGGTCAGCCGGCAGATCGCCTGGCAACGCCAGAACGGCACCCTCGACCACGCGGGCCTGGTGAGCCTGGCCTTCCTCCTGCTGACCGCCGGACACGAGACCACCGCGAACATGATCTCCCTCGGCGTGATCGGGCTACTCTCCCACCCGGAACAACTGGCCCTGATCACGGCCGACCCGAGCAGGACGCCCATGGCCGTGGAGGAACTGCTGCGTTACTTCACCATCACCGACACGGTCGCCGCCCGGGTGGCCACCGAGGACGTGCAGATCGGCGGGGCGAGAATCACGGCCGGCGAGGGCGTCATCGTCTCCAGCCTGTCGGCCAACTGGGACCCCGCAGTGTTCGACAATCCGGCCGAACTGGATGTCGAGCGCGGGGCCCGCCACCACCTCGCCTTCGGCTTCGGCCCGCACCAATGCCTCGGCCAGCACCTGGCCCGGATGGAGCTGCAGATCGTCTTCGACACACTGTTCCGCCGCATCCCTGCCCTGCGGCTCGCCGTACCGGTCGAGGAGGTGCCGTTCAAACCGGACGCCGTCGTCTACGGCGTTGAAGAACTCCCGGTCACCTGGTGAGGCCGCAATCGCATGAGATCGACCGGCTCAGGCTGGTCCAGGTTCAGGTCACACGCGTCGCACTTCCGGCCTGGTGACGAGGTCTTCGGCATGCCGCGCTCCCCCACAAGGCGGGCGGCTACGCGGAGTACGTGACCGCCCCGTCGCGGCACTTCACCAGTAAGCCGGCCGGCCTCGACCACGTGCACGCAGCCGCATTGCCGCTCTCGGCGCTCACCGCGTGACAGGTCCTGTACGACACCGCGAACGTGCGCTCGGGCCAGCGCGTGTTGATCCATGCCGCGGGCGGCGGGGTCGGCCATCTGGCCGTGCAACTCGCCAAACATCTCAGCGCGGAGGTCGGCACCGTCCTGCCGTTCGAGCAGGCGGCCAAGGCACATGAGCTCGGCGAGACCAACCGCACCACCGGAAAGATCGTGCTCACTGTCGCCGGATGACCGGATCCGCCTGCCTTGGTCAGATGTGCTCCAGGACGACCACGGGGATCTGCCTGCGGCTCCTGGCCTCGTAGGTGTGGTAGACCGGCGCGAGCTCGGTCATCATGCGCCAGAGCCGCTCCCGTTCCGGCCCTTCAGCGGTACGCGCGCGGGCGGTGAAGGGCTCGCCGAGGATCTGCACGCCGACCTCCGGGTTGGCCACGATGTTGAGATACCACGCGGGATGCGTCTGCGTGACGGCCGAGCCGGACGCGACCAGGATGTAGCGGCCGTCGTCCTCCTCGAAGAACAGCCCCGTGCGCAGACACCGGCCCGACTTCCTGCCCTTGACGGTGAGGACAAGGTTGGTCACCCCTCCTTCCAGGTAACCGTCACGGCCGTCCGTGGCCAGGTAGCGGCGGACATGTTCGGCGACCGAGCGGTCGGGGCTGTCAGCGGCGTCGTCCCACATCACTGGTCTCCCGCCGTGATGCCCTGGGCGAACCCCGCATCGACCGCGAGCTCACGCCCTGATGCCTTGCTGCCGACGGCACTAATCGACGTCATGGATCTGACCTTTCGGTTCTTCGTTCATGGGCCGCTGCCCCGCACATGGGCGGGGCAGCGGTGGAAGCGGGGCCTGCCTCAGTGCGCGCTGCTGAGGCCCTGGGCGAACCCTCCGTCGACAGGGAACTCGACGTTGGTGGTGAAGGTCGCGTCGGCGGCCAGGAAGAGCGCGGCCGCGGCGACCTCCTCGACGGTGCCGTTGCGCTTGAGCGGAGTGGTCTCGCTGCCCTGCCGTTCGAACTCGCGGCGTTCTTCCTCGGTCAGCCCCGCGACACCCATGGTCGGGGTCTTGATGTAGCCGGGGGCCACGGCGTTGACGCGGATCTTGCGAGGCAGGAACTCGGCCGCGAGGACGTGGGAGATCGCCCGTACCGCCTCTTTGGAGCCGGATAGGCGCTCAGGCCGGTGAAGATCAGATCGTTGGCGACGGTGGTGAAGACGATCGCCCCGCCCTCGTTGATCAGCGGCGACAGGCTCTGCACCGTGAAGAAGGCGCCCTTCGCGTTCACGGCGAAGTGTCGGTCCCAGGAGTCCTCGGTGACCTCCTCAAGCGTCTGAACCTCGGCGATGCCGTGGTTGACGAACAGGTAGTCGATCCGGCCGAGCCTGTCCCGCACGGTGCCGGCGAGGGCTCGGATGTCGGCCATGTTCCCCGCGTCAGAGCGTACGACGTGCGCGGAGTGCGGCTTCAGCTCGGTACGCGCTTGCTCGATGTTCGTCTCATTGCGGCCCGTGAGGACGACCTCGGCCCCGCCGTCCAAGAGCGCTTCGACGATAGCCAGGCCCATTCCGTGGGTAGCGCCCGTGACGACGGCCTTCTTGCCTGCGAACTTGCTCATCATCGACTCCTACAAGGTGTGTGGTGCGCCGGCTCCGACCGGTGCACCACACAGAGTGCGGGCCTGGGCTCGCGGTTTTCTGTCGGTCTGCTTGCGGTGCGCTGACACGCCGGAGGATGACCGCGTGGCCGTACGGTGAGTTCATGCGTTTCGGGGTGTTGGGTCCTCTGGCCGTCTGGTCGGCGGACGGTGAAGCCGTGGTGGTGCCGGAGACGAAGGTGCGCTCACTGCTCGCTGCTCTGCTGACGGCCCCGGGGCAGGTGGTCTCCGCTGATCGGCTCGTGGACGAACTGTGGGGAGAGGCGCCGCCGGCGAATCCCACGGCTGCCTTGCAGACCTTGGCGTCGCGGCTGCGGCGGGTGCTTGGCCGTGCCGGGGGCCAGCGCGTCCTGGTGCACCGGGCCCTCGGCTACGTCCTCGACGTGGCGGACGACGCCATGGACGCAGGTCGGTTCACCGCACTCACCACACGGGCCCGTACCGCCACGGACCCCCGCGAACGCGCCGAACTGCTCACCGCGGCGCTGGCGTTGTGGCGCGGCCCCGCCTTCGCCGACTTCGCCGACGACGAGTTCGCGCGCCCGGCTATCACGCGCTTGGAGGAGCAGCGCCTGCTGGCCCTGGAGGAACAGGCCGAGGCCCGCCTCGAACTGGGCGAGCACGGTCTTCTCGCCGGGGAGCTCG
This sequence comes from Nonomuraea terrae, assembly GCF_004348995.1. Taxonomy (GTDB): domain Bacteria; phylum Actinomycetota; class Actinomycetes; order Streptosporangiales; family Streptosporangiaceae; genus Nonomuraea; species Nonomuraea terrae. The sequence continues at coordinate 48,260 of NZ_SMKQ01000007.1, read as the reverse complement.
GCGACCTGACCCGCCGTCACCCGCTCCGGGAGCGGCTGCGCGCGGCCCATATGCGAGCTCTGTACGGCGCGGGCCGGGCGAGCGAGGCCCTGGACAGCTACCAGGATCTGCGCCGCGGCCTGGAGGAGGAACTGGGCCTTGAGCCGGGTCCTGAACTGGCCGCCCTGCAACGGGAGATCCTGCGGCAGGACCCGACCCTGCGGGCCGTCCCGGCACCCATGTCCGCGCCGCGCCGCCACACCAACCTGCCTGTCCCGGCCACCGCCCTGGTCGGGCGGTCGGACTCCGTGCCAGAGGTCCGCGCCCTGGTCGCGACGGGCCGCCTGGTGACGTTGACCGGGCCCGGCGGAGTCGGCAAGACGCGGCTGGCGGTAGAGGTGGCGTCCGGCCTGACCGGTTCCCACCCGGACGGTGTCTGGCTGGTGGAGCTGGCCGCCCATACCTTCTCCACCGAGTCCGGCGCCACCACCACGGGTGACGAACTGGCCGAGGTCGTGGCCGCGACGCTGGGGGTCCGGGACGACCCTGGCCGCTCCGGCCCGTTACCGCGCACGCTGCTCGACCGTCTGTCCGACGCGCTCCGCACCCAACGCCTGCTGCTGGTCCTCGACAACTGCGAGCACGTCATCGAGGCCGCCGCCGGCCTGGCCCAGGCGCTGCTGCGGGACGCCCCGGGCGTACGGATCCTCGCCACGAGCCAGGAACCGCTGAGCATCTCGGGCGAGCAGGTCTGGCCGGTGCCCCCGCTTGATCTGCCCCCGGACTCGGATGATCAGGCGGTACTGCGCGCGTCGAGCGCGGTGCGGTTGTTCGTCGACCGCGCTGCGGCGGCCTCGCCCGGCTTCGCCCTCACCGACGACAACGCCCGTGCGATCGCCTCCGTCTGCCGCCGGCTCGACGGCATTCCGCTGGCCCTGGAGCTGGCGTCGACCCGGGTCCGGGTCCTCGGGGTGCGTGAGGTGGCCAAGCGTCTGGACGACCGTTTCCGGCTGCTCACCGGCGGTCATCGGGGCGTCCCCGCACGGCAGCAGACCTTGCGCGCGATGATCGATTGGAGCTGGGAACTGCTCACCGCGGCCGAGCAGGCAGTGCTGCGCCGGCTCGCCATCCACTCCGATGGCTGCACGCTGGAGGCCGCCGAGGCAGTCTGCGCCGGTGCCGGTGTGAAGCCCGCCGAGGTCCTGGACCTGCTGACCCGTCTGGTCGACCGTTCTCTTGTGCTGGTCGCCCACGATGCGGACGGCACCCGGTACCGGCTGCTCGAGTCGGTGTCGGCGTACCTCTTGGAGCGGCTGCGGGAAACCGAGCATGAGCGGGTACGGCGCGCTCACGCGTACTACTACGTGGCGTTCACCGAACGGACGGATCCATTACTGCGCGGCGCCGATCAGCAGCGCCGGCTCCGGCTTCTGGACGCCGAGAGCGCCAATATCCGCAGCGCGCTCGACAGCGCCGCCGCGGACGGCGACGGCCACCTGATGCGCCGGCTCGTCCACGCGATGGCCTGGTACTGGTTCCTGCGCGGTCGTCTCAGCGAGGCCAAGCGCTACCTCGCCATAGCCCTCGCCCTGCCCGGCGATTCCTCCGGCGGCGGTGAGGGCGAGGCGGACTCTGCGGCCGGCCGGGTACCGGACCGGTCGGGCACCGTGGCCTGGCACACCGGGATGAGCCTGCTGTCCGGCGCCCCGGACGGACCGGCACGCCACAGCCAGGCCGTCCTGGAAGTGTACGAGGGCATCCGCGACCCCCATGAGCGGGTCAGGGCGGGCTGGCTGCTCGCTTACGCGGTCACCAGGTTCGGCGACTCCGCGGTGGGCACGGAACTGCTGAACCGGATGCTCACTGAGTCCTGTGCGCTCGGCGATCGCTGGGGCCTCGCCGCGGGGCTCAGCACCCGCGGCATGCAGACCTACGTCTGCGGCGATCTGAAGGGTTCCCGGCGTGACGGCGAGGAGAGTCTCGAGCTCTTCCACGAGGCCGGTGACCGGTGGGGGCAACTGCAGGCCACGGCCGTGCTGGGACGGCTGGCGGAGATCGAGGGCGACTATCCGCGGGCCGCCCGCCTGCACCGGGAGGGGGCGCGGATGGCGGAGGAGCTGGGGCTGTGGACCGACGCCTCGATGCGCTGGTCCGAGCTCGGCAGGATCACCCTGCTGACCGGCGACCACGCCGGGGCCGAGGAATTCCACGAGCGGGCCAGGCGCCTCGCCATTGAGCAGGGAGACCAACCGGCCGAGGAGTACGCCGAGCTCGGGCTCGCCCTGGGGGCGCGCCGGCAGGGCCGGCTCGACCGGGCGGAGTCGTATCTGCGCCGGTGGCTGGAGTGGAACCGGCAGTTCGACGCGGAGTACGGGGCGGCGCTGATCCTGGCCGAGCTCGGCTTCGTCGCGGAACTGCGCGGGGACGCGAAGACGGCACTGGAGCTGCATCGGGAAGGGCTGGTTGCGGCCCGGGACACCGGCGATCCTCGGGCGATCGCCCTGGCCTTGGAGGGGCTCGCCGGGGCGTGGGCACTCGCCGGTCACCCTCTGCGGGCCACACGCCTGCTCGGTGTGGCCTCCGCGGCCCGCGCCTCGGTGGACGCGCCGCTGCCGGCTGCCGAACGCGGTGACGTGGGCCGGATCACCGCGGCGCTACGCGCGGCACTCGGTGAAGCAAGCTTCGAAGCCGAGTTCGAACTGGGCACCGCCCTGAACCCGGACGACGCGGAACTGCTCGACACGTGACGGGATACGCCTGGACACGCGCCCGCTTGGCGCATGGACGGCTGGACGTGAGCACGCAGCGCTCCGGGCTGACACGTGGTGATCAAACACGTCGGGCTATCTTCGAGGTCCCGCCTCACTGACTCGACTCGCAGCTTCAGCTCGAGATCCACCGTGATGCGCGGCCCGCGTCCACCGGGCTTGCCAGTGATCTGTTCGTGGAGCATCGCGACGGCGTTGAAAAGCCAGCGCCTCCACGTCAGCGGAGACCGAGGTCAGCGAGGGCGTCGTGAAGCGTGCCCCTCGACATCGTCGAAGCCCACCACCGCGACCTCCTCCGGAACCCGCGCGCCGCGGGAGCGCAGTGCCCGCAGCGCGCCGAAGGCGAGCGAGTCGTTCGTGGCGAAGATGGCGTCCGGCATCGACCGCCCGGCGTCGAGGTGCTCCTCGAGCGTTTGCTGCCCGTCTATCCGCGTCCAGCCGCCGCCTCCCCGCGCTCAGCAGGTGACGCACTACCGCGAGGGAGACCTGTCTGTTCTGGATGCCGATGTGCAGGACCCGCGCGTCCAGCACCTGGTCGCTGACCAGCACGATCGGAAAGTTCGCGCGGTGACACCGCCCGACTCCCAGGTCGCCCTGTCCCTGGCCACCGACTTCGAGAACTTCAGCGTCCTCAAACCGGCCGCTCACCAAGAGCGCGCGGTCCGCGCCATGCTGGATGAGGTCGTCGCATGGGGCGGCGCGCTGAAGGCGCTTCGCGACGGCACAGCGCCCGCCGGCCTTGATGCCCGTACATGATCCTGCTCATCGCGCGCGGGTGAGAGGGTGGTCGATCTCGTCACGCCGGAGGCGGGCGAGAGCGATGGCCAGTACGGCGACCGTCAGCGGGGCGACGGCTGCCACGAGAAAGACAGGCCGGCTACCCCAGGCGGCTGCCGCCGGGCCGACCAGCGCCATGGACAGGGGAGCCGCGCTGAGCGAGACGAAGAAGTCGAGGCTGGAGACCCGGCCGAGCATGGCGGGCGGGACGCGACGTTGCAGCAGTGTTCCCCAGATGACGCCCGCGCCGGACGTAAGGGCGCCGCACAGGAAAAGCGCGGCGATCACAGCCCACAGTTGGTCGGCCGCCCCGAGGACGGCGAGCGGAAGACAGCCTCCACCCCAGGTCAGGAGCATCACGGACAGGTAGCGCCGGGGAAGGGTCAGCGCCGACATCGTGAGCGAGCCGATCACCCCGCCGAGGCCGTAGCAGGCGAGGGCCAGCGCGTACGCCTGAGGCCCGCCAACTCCCTGGTCGCGGATCGTGAACGGCAGCAGGACCTGGATCGGTCCGATGGTGACCAGGACGAGCGTGACGGCGAACGCCAGCGTGCCGACCAGCCACGGCGTCGTGAGCAGGTAGGCGAACCCGGCCCGCAGGTCGCTCACTACCGACCGGACAGGGCTGCCCGGCCGCGCCGTACGGTCGCGCGCCTCGGGTTCGCGCATGATAGCGGCGCACGTGGCGGCCAGGAGATGCACGCCGGCGATGCCGGCGAACGCCATGCTCGGCGCGAAGGCGCTGATGAGTGTGCTGGCGGCGCCCGGCCCGGCCGCCTGCATCAGCGTCGGCCTCAGCATGCCTTCGATCCCATTGGCCGTGAGCAGATCGTCTTGTGGGACGACAGCGGGGACGAGCGCGGAGTAGGCGGGGTAGAAGAATCCGTCCGCGATCCCGAGCACCACGGCGACCACGATGAGCTGTCCGGGGGTGAGCAGGTCCATGGTGGCGGTGACGACCACCGAGCCGGCGGCCATCGCCTTGGCGGACTGGGCGAGCAGGATTATGCGCCGCCGGGACGCGCGGTCGGCGACGACGCCTCCCAGCAGGGCGGTCGCGACCAGTCCGACGCCGCCCGCGGTGCCGATCAGGGAGAGTTCGGACGGACCCCCGCCGATCGCGATCACCTGCCACACCACCGCGACCGCCCACATGCCGCTGCCGGCCAGGCTCAGACCGAGCGCGGTGGCCAGCAGCCGGTACTGGCCCGTCCGGAATGGCCGGAGCGGCCGTGGGAGTCGGGCGTGCCTGGGTGCCGGATCGATGTCACCGATGTCGGATGTGCTGGGGGACATGCCGCCTCCTTTGTTGCGGAGCGTTTCGCTCCGCATCGTACGATAATTGCGGAGCGAATCACTCCGCAACTGTGTAGACTGCCGCCATGACGAGTTCGCGTTCATGGCGCAGCGAGGAGGTCGCCCGAAACGACCGAGCGTTGCTGCGAGCAGCCCGCGAGGTGCTGGCGGTGGACGGCGTGCACGCGTCGGTGGCGTCGATCGCGGCCCGGGCCGGGGTTGGGGTGGGGTCGCTGTATCGGCGCTACCGCACGAAGCAGGAGCTGTTCCAGCGGCTTTGCCTGATCGCGCTGCGGGAATACCTCGACGCGGCGACGGAGGGCCTGGCCATGGACGATCCGTGGGAGGGCCTGATGCACTACGCGATGGCGTCGATCCGCTCGGGCCCCGGTTCGCTGGCGCCGGTGGCCGGCACCTTCGAGCCCACCGACGAGATGACCGACCTGGCCGAGCAGGGCGACCGCGCAGTGGCCCGGCTCGTCGAGCGCGCACACCAGGCCAAAGTGCTCCGCGCCGGAGTGACCCCGGTCGATCTCGAGCTGCTCATCGAGCAACTCTCCAAGTCCCCGCTTCAGGAACAACTGCAACGGCAGGGACGGACCGAACTGTACGACGCGGCCAGGAACGCAAGAGAACGCGTCATCGCCATCGCGCTCGACGGCCTCAGGGCCGTTCCCGCGGGGCCGGTGCCCGGTCAGCCGCCTGGATACGAGCTGTTCGCCATGAGATGGGTGCCTCCCGCAGGCGGCGCCCAGCAATCCGAGTGAAGGTCGACAGAAGGAGACACCCGTGAAAGCCGCCGCCTTGTCCTCGTTCGGACCCCCAGAGGTGCTGCGCACCGTCGAGCTGGACGAGCCCGATGCTCAAGCAGGGCAGGTACGTGTCCAGATCAAGGTGGCCGGGGTCCAGCCCTTCGACTGCGGCGTCCGCGAAGGACGCTTCCCCCGCACGCTCGTGGGCGACTTCCCGATCGTGCCGGGTAACGAGTTCGCCGGCACGATCGACCGGGTCGGTGCGGGCGTCACGGGATTTTCGGTCGGCGACGCCGTCCTCGGCTTCAGCACGCTCGGCGGCTACGCGGAATGGATCGCGGTACCGTACGACCAGGTCGCGCCGAAGCCGGCCGACATGCCGTGGCAGATCGCCGGCGGGTTTTCCGGGGCCGCACAGGGTGCCCGCAACGCCCTCAATCAGATGCGCGTGACCAACGGCGATGTCGTCCTGATCAACGGCGCGTCCGGCGGGCTGGGGACGATGGCGGTCCAACTCGCGAAGGCGATGGGGGCGAGCACCGTGATCGGCACCGCCAGCCAGGCCAACCATGACTACCTGCGATCCCTTGGTGCGGTCCCGGTTGCCTACGGGCCCGGGCTCGTGGAACGGCTTCGCGCCATCGCCCCGAACGGCGTCGACGCCGCTCTTGGTTCCGAGGTCGACGGGCTCCGCGCGGCACTCGAAGTCGCCCACGACCCGGAACGCGTGGTGACCATGGTCTTCTCCGACGAGATCGCTGCCCTCGGCATCCGCGACTGGACCGGTGTCCGCAGCGCCGAAGGTCTCACCGAGATGCTCTCCTACCACGAGAAGGGCCAGATCTCCGTGCACATCAGAGCGGAATACACCCTCGACGACGCCGCGGAGGCACAGCGCGACGTCGGCAGCGGGCACAGCCGCGGCAAGGTCGTGATCAACATCAGCTGAGGAAGGTGCGCTCTTCGCCGACTCCCGGACGCGTGTGGAGCTGTGGCGAGCACCATGGCTGGCCGGCCGGCCCACATCGGTTGTTGGCAACACCGCCGCGCCCGCCGCCAGACACCCGCAAGAACCTCTTCGACCTACGACGCACCACAGTCGTCCACACCCTCCACGTCATCGCCCGTCATCAGACGGCTCCGGACAGGAACCCGCCCCCTGATGCCCGCCGAGCAGCGCCAACCCCAGGGCCGCCAGCAGCCCGCAGCAGCGCACCAGCGGCACCTCCGAACCTGGCCGCCAGCCGCGCCGCGGTCATCATGATGGAGAACGCGGCGTACCTGGCCGCGGCGAACTCCGGCGCAGCGGCTCGATGCGGTCCGCTGCGAGGGTTCCGCTACCGGAGACGGCTGGTTCCGCTGCCGGTGCCAACCTGCCCGTGCGCGGGGAGGTCAGCCGGCTATGGGCTGGGTGGTCTGGTAGATGGTGGTGAGCCAGATGTTGAGCAGGACGTCGATCACGTCGGACTCGGGCACCGCGGGCTCGTCGCCGGTGAAGGTGGAGTAGAGCACCCGGTCGTTCATCAGGTTGAGTGCGATGGCGAGATCGCGGGCTCGTGGCCCGGGTGGTGCGGCACCGCGGGCGCGCTCGGCCTCGATGGCCTGCGAGATGCGGGTGACCCACCTCTCCGCCCGGTCGGCACGCCAGCGATGGATCTCGGCGTTGGTGTGCTGAACCTGAACGGTGGCGGTCAGCACCGCGCGGTGCGCGCTGAAGGTCGTGTAGGTCGCTTCGAGGCACTCACGCCAGTAGCGCACCGGATCTTCGCTGAGCCGCTCGCTCGGGCCGACCACGGCCTGGTCCAACTTCTGGATGACGCGGTCGAGCAGGGTGAGCAGCACCGAGTCCTTGGACCGGAAATAGAAGTAAAAGGTCGGGCGGGAGATCCCCGCGCCGCGCGCGAGGTCGTCGATCGAGATCTCGCTCAGCGCGTGCTGCTCGAGCAGCTTCTCCGCAGTGGACAGGATGGCCAGCTCTCGATCGTCGCCCGTGGGCCGGGAAGGCCGGCGACCACGGCTCGCGCGCGGCTTCGCGGTGCTGTCGAGCGTCATGCGCCTCACCCTAGCGGACCCGGCAGCAGGCTATCGACATATAGTCGACGTACTCGACACAATGTTGACACAATCGACATGGCGTCGATACTTTCAGTGCCGTACACGCGGCCACCGGCGGCTGAAGGGCGAGAGCCATGACACTCGAACACGTTGACGTGCTGATCGTGGGGGCGGGCCTGTCCGGCATCGGCGCCGCCTGCCATCTGCAAAAGAAGCGCCCAGGCAGGACGTACGCCATTCTCGAAGCCCGCGCGGCAATCGGCGGCACGTGGGACCTGTTCCGCTACCCCGGCATCCGCTCCGACTCCGACATGTTCACCCTGGGTTACCGGTTCAGCCCTTGGCCCAAGGCCAAGGGCATCGCCGACGGCGCGTCGATCCGCGAATACGTGTGGCGCACCGCGCGAGAGCACGGCGTCGCCGGCAAGATCCGGTTCCACCACCGCGTCACCCGGGCCGAATGGTCTACGGCCAAGGCATGCTGGACGGTCCAGGCCGAACGCCTCGACACCGGCGAGACCGTACGGCTGACCTGCGGATTTCTCTTCGCCAACACCGGCTACTACCGCTACGACCAGGGTTTCGCACCCGAGTTCCCGGGCGCCGGGCGTTTCACCGGACCCGTCGTGCATCCCCAGCACTGGCCGCAGGATCTCGACTACACAGGCAGGCGCGTCGTGATCATCGGCAGCGGCGCCACGGCCGTGACGCTTGTTCCCGCGATGGCGCACGCGGCCGAGCACGTCACGATGGTGCAGCGCTCACCGGGCTACGTCGTGTCGGCGCCGTCCACGGACCCGGTCGCCGACGTGCTGCTCGGCATGTTACCCGCAAAGGCCGCCGCATCGATCGTGCGGTGGAAGAACGTGCTGACGGGCCTGCTGTTCTATCAGTTGAGCCGGCGACGGCCCCGGCTGGTGAAGCGGTTGCTGCTCAAGCGCGTCCGTGGTCAGTTGCCGCTGGGCTACGACGCAGACCTCCACTTCGGGCCGCGCTACGACCCGTGGGACCAGCGGCTGTGCGTCGTGCCGGACGGCGATCTGTTCAAGGCCCTGCACGAGGGGAGCGCGTCGATCGTGACCGACAGAGTCGACACGTTCACCGAGAACGGGATCCAGCTCGCGTCCGGAAGGGAGCTACCGGCCGACGTCGTCATCACGGCCACCGGCCTGAACCTGATGTTCGCCGGCGGGATGACGCTGAGTGTCGACGGCGCGGCCGTCGAGATCGGCGCGACGACGACCTACAAGGGCATGATGCTCTCCGGTGTCCCGAACTTCGCGTTCACCATCGGCTACACCAACGCGTCCTGGACGCTCAAAGCCGACCTCGTTTCCGGTTACGTCTGCCGGCTGCTCAATCACATGGACAAGCGGGGCTACCGATTCTGCGCGCCGATCACGTCCGTGCCGCCGACCGAACCATTCATAGGCCTCAAGTCCGGATACGTCACGCGCGGCATCGACGCGTTACCCAAGCAGGGGCCCGCGGCACCGTGGCGGCTGCATCAGAACTACCTGCGGGATGTGCTGCTGATGCGCCACGGATCGCTGGAAGACGGCGCCATGCGATTCTCTCGGTCGGTGTCCGCCCTCAAAGCGCCTGTCGCCTGACGCGCGACGAAGCCCCGACCTTGACGGCTTCCGTCTCCCGTCTGGGGCGAAGCCGTCGCCCTGGCGGCTCGCGCACCCCGCCAGGGCAAGCCGTCGCCTTGATGGCTCCCGCGCCTCGCCACTTCTGAAGCACACCCTGGCACGTGAAGCACAACCCCGGCCCGCCGAAGAACAGGAGCACGAGAAATGACCTTGCACCTTCCCGCGATGGAGAACGACGGCGATGGCGGCAGCAGATTGAGCTCGGTGACACTTGAACAACACGAGACCGACCTGGGTCCCGGTGTGCCGCCCATGCTGTCCACCACCCCTACCGAAGTGGTCTCGCTGCAGTTCATCGATCTTCTCGCCGACATCACCATTCCGGCGCATCCGGCGCCTGCCCGCCAGTTCGTCGTCGTCTTGCGCGGAGTGATCGAGGCCGAGGACACCAGCGGGCAGACGCGGCGGCTCGGCCCCGGCGACACCGCCTTCGCCGCGGACATCAAGGGAGGCCACATCACCCGCATCGTCCAGCCCCCGGCACGCTTGTTGTTCGCCGTGCTCCCCGACGACGCACCCGACCCGGCCTGACAAACTTCCCGGTGCGGCGGTGCCGTATACCTGCTCAAGTCGACCTCGGCGCACGCGGCATGGTGCAGGAGGGCACCGGCATGACCAAAGTGCCCGCCGGCCTGTTCGCCTCCGCCAGAGCGGAGTGTTCCCGTGGCCAACGCGTCGCTGTGCTCCGCCGGTGATGTCCTCCTGGAAGGCATACGGTCCAGCACCTATCGGGCTGACCGCTGTCGGCGCCACCAGCACGCGTGCTGGTGGCAACGGCCTGGTGATTGACGGCTGAGGCGACTCCGCCAACGGCACCAATGCCCGGCAGGCAGCGTGGAACGGCCGCGACAACCAGCAGTGGCGCCTCAACGGCACGGGCAACAGCCGCCACTAGATCACTAACCGGAGCACCGACACCTCACTGGACGGCATGGGCAGCAGCACCGCCGGCTCCACCCTGGCCAAGCGGACACCGAACACAGCACCGACAACCAGTGGACGATCACTGGCATTTGACATCCTCCACCCGCGGGCGACCCGACCTTAGGAACCGAACCCGGTGAAGCCCTCGGCGGCCGGGTCGGTGGCCGGCATGGCGGCCAGGATGGCCTCGGTCCGCGCGGTGATGAGGCCGAGGCCGGCGCGGTCGGTGAGGACGTACGGCCGGTCGGCTTTGATGGCCTCGACGACAAGCTCGCCCACGGCGTCCGGGGCGACGCCGTACCTGCTCAACGTAGCCTCGATCGCGGGGGCCAATTCGTCGGCGCGGGCCCGAGTCCGTTCGAGTGCGGGCCCCGTACCCGGTTGGGCGGCCACCAGGTCCCGCCCCGTCCGCGCCACGTTGGTGGTGACGCCGCCGGGGCACAGGGCCGTGACGCCGATCGGGTGGCCGCCCGCTTCGAGCTGCGCCCTCAGCGACTCCGACAGGCCGACCACGGCGAACTTGGACGCGGTGTACATCGGCCCGACCCCGGCCCCGATCAGGCCCGCGGCAGAGGCTGTGTTGACGATGTGACCGGGCGCGCCCCGGTCGAGCATGCGCGGCAGGAACGTCTGGACGCCGTTGACGACGCCGCCCAGGTTGATGCCGAGGGCGAGATCCCACAGCTCGTACGCCAGGTCGGCCAATCGCTCCGAGAAGGCGACGCCGGCGTTGTTGCACACCACCGAGACCGGCCCCAGCCGCTCCTCCGCAGCGTCGGCGGCCCGGGTGTAGCCGGCGCGGTCGCGCACGTCAAGGCGGAAGGTCGCAACCTCGGTGAGCGCGGACAGCTCGGCGGCGGCCAAGGCCAGCGCGGTGTCGTCGATGTCGGTCAGGGCCAGTTTCGAGCCCTTGCGCGCCAGGGCGCGGGCGATGCCGAGCCCGATACCCTGGGCCGCGCCGGTGATGAACGCCGTGGCTCCTGCGAGGTTCTTCATAGGCCCACACCGTAACCCGCAAACTTAGAGATTGTCTAAACTTATTGTTCATATAAGATCGGTCCATGGTGGTGGGGCTGCGGGAGCAGCGCAAACAACGCACGCGCCGCGCGCTGGCCGAGGCGGCGCTGCGGCTGTTCGACGCGCAGGGGTATGACGCGACCACGGTGGCGGAAATCGCCGCCGCGGCCGAGCTCTCGCCGGCGACGTTCTTCAACTACTTCCCGAGCAAGGAGGAGGTGGTCTTCGCCGACCGCCTGGTCAACGCCGGCGTGCTGGCGCGGGCCCTGGAAGAGCGCGCCCCGGGAGAGCCGCCCGCCGAGGTGCTGCTGCGGGCCGTCGGTCAGGCGCTGGAGTCGCCGGCGTGGAGCGTGACGCCAGGCGGAGACCTGGTGCCCGTCCGCGCCCGCCTGATCGCCTCGGTGCCCGTGCTGCGCGCCCGCGCCCTGCTGGAGATCGCCGCCCTGCAGGCGGAGTGGAGCGCGGCGCTGGTCGCCGCCTACCCTGACGACCTCGACGGGACCGGCGCCGACATCCTGACCGGCGCGCTGATCGGCGCCGTCATCGCGGTCGCCGGCCAGGCCCTGCGCGCGGGCGCGACCGGCGAGCCCCTCCCCGACCTGGTTCTCCGCGCGGCCGCCGCGGTCCTGGCGGCCCGCCCGTCCTAGGGAGTGTCCCGTGGATTATTGAGCCTTTTCCAACCTGATGATGCAGGTCAGTAGCGGTAGGGGGCGGGCGGGATAAGACGACGCCTCCGGTTCGCTGCCTCATCACACCATGGCCCCATCTGGCCGAGCTGATCAAGCGCCGCGGTCAGTCTTCTTCGTGGGCCGGCCCGTCCGGCATCGTCACCGATGGTCGCCTGCTTCCGTTCGTACGATGAGCAGATCTCTGCATGGCGCCAGGAACCTCTCGAGATACCAGCCGAGATCATCGAACTCCGGCATGCGGGCGATGGTGCGGTATTCCAGCAGGGGGATCACGGAGACCGACGCCCTTTCCTCGTGGAACAGCACGTTCGCGCAGGTCTCCCCGTCGGGCAGCGTGCTGGTCATGCCTACCGCCTCCCCGGCCTCATAGGAGGTGCGCATGTCGCGCTTCGCCTTGGCCAGACCGTCCTACGGCAGGTGCTTCCGGTCGTAGCCGGTCATATACCAGATGGCGTCTTCTTCGCGGAGCAATTCCCAACCCGCCCGGGCGAGCCGATCGAGGATTTCCACGAAGTCGATGTCGTGTTTGAACTCTAGGCCGATGGTGACGTCGCGGCTCATATCTCTTCGGTCCGGAGCGGTGGAAGGTGACGCTCCTGGCGAGCGATCCCGCGGCGGATCGCTGAGCCTTCCAGCTGGATGGCGCAGGTCAGTAGCGTAGGCGCTGGGGGGAATCGGCGTTGAGGCCTCTCCAACCTGAGCGCCGGGTCGCACACGGGGTTGAACAAGTCGTCGAACCTGTGGCCAGGATCGGCCGCCGCCCAACGGTGAAGCTTGGTCTGCATCTCCGATACCCGCCGTCGCGGCCCCACGGGGACCTGATCCGGCCAGGCGTCCCCATCCGGGGGCGCGTCTTTCGGTGTTGCAGCATCCATCCCTTCTCGTCGGCCTCGTGCACCTCCTGGCGGCCCCGGGATAACGGACAGTAGGAGCGGAGCGCCTTGTACGGCGCCGGCGCACCCACGCCCGGTGCGCCGCCGGCGGCGGTCGAGGGGCCGTCTGCGGCGCCGGCCCTGTCGTACTGGCCGGCCAGCGCGGCCGCCGTCAGCCCGGCTCCGATGACGAAACGCCGGCGTGTGCAACCTTGATCCATTAAGTCCTCCCCCGGCTCGATACGGCGCCCCGGCTGCTTGTCGATCACGCCCCCGGAACTGATCAAGATCCGATGCCGGTATCCCGCCTCCTCCCGGCCGAGCCCGCCCGCCACACCGAAAACATGTGGGCGGCGGTCGCTGCGGCCGCCGCGCCCACGCCGGCGACCGCCGCCACCGGGCTCGCGGCGACGGTCAGACCGAGCGCGAGAGCCGAGGCGGGCGCCCAGGTCCACGTGGGCACCTGGCGCGGCGCGCGGCCACGGCGCCGCCGGGCGGCCTCGGCCGCGAACGGCACGATGAGGGCGGGCAGCACCGCGGCCAGCAGCGAGAGCCAGGCGACCATCAGCCGGTCCACACGCAGCAACGCCAGCGCCAGACCGGGCAGCGCGATCGCGAGGATCGCGCACCGGTGCGATACCCGGCCGAATCTGCGGACGGCGAGCGCACCTGAGTGCATCGTCGTCAGCGTGGGCGCCACCACGGAAGCCGCCACGAACAGGTTGGCGGCGGGCAGCCCGTCCGGGCCGGCGAGCACGGCGACGACGTCGGTGGAGCCGCTGGCCGCCGCGAGCCCGGCGCCCACCACGCTTGCGGCGAGCGCCGCACCGACCAGCAGGACCACACACCATGCGAGATCGCGCCGCCGGCCGAGGCCGACGGTGAAGTCCGGTGCCCGTACAGCGAACACCGCCACATACCCGAGGTAGACGGCCACATCCGCCGCGAACCGGCCGCCGCCCTCGTATCCGGTCGTGAGCACGGGCTCCGGCGGCGGCAGCCGGACGGCCACGATGGCGATCAGCGCGATCGCGCTGATCGTGGCCGTTACCGCCACCGCGTTCCACCGGCCGGCGCCGACCAGCAGGATGCTCGTGACCGGTACGCCCAGCAGCAGGACACCCAGGGGGTCAGGCAGCCCGAGCAAGGCGGCCACCGCTCCGCCGCCGAGCCCGACGTTGAAGCCGAACCAGCCGATCATCGCCATCGCGAGCAGCGCGGTAACGCCGTGGTCGGCCGTGCGCGGCAGGTAGCGCGGGGTGAGCTCCGACAGCGTCGCGTCCTCGCCGAGCGGCGCGCGCAGCCCCAGCCGTCCCTGCACGGCGAGCAGCAGGGCCATCACCATCCCGCCGGCCGCGAGCACCTGCACCGGCAGGTGCCCGTCGTGCCGCCCGCCGATCTGCGCCCCGAGCACGAGCGCGCCGGGGGCAGCGCCGAGGCCGAGCCAGGCGCCGGCCGAGTCGCGCCATGTCCGCGGTGGTGTGCCCATGGCCGGGGTCGTCCCGGGTCTGGTCACTCGGCGCCTGGCGCGGCGCCGAGCAGGCGGCGGATCCGCGTCGTGGCGCTGGAGAACTCCTCCAGCCCCATGGTCTCGGCGTAGTCCCGTTCGGCAGGCAGCGCGACGTCGATGATCTCGGTGACGGTGCCGGGCCGGGCGCTCATCACGACCACCCGGTTCGCCAGGTAGACGGCCTCGGCGATCGAGTGGGTGACCAGCAGCACGGTCGTGCCGGTCTCGCGCCAGATCCGGTTCAGCTCGATGTTCATCTGCTCGCGGGTCAGCGCGTCGAGCGCTCCGAAGGGCTCGTCCATGAGCAGGACCGGAGGCCGGTGCAGCAGCGCGCGGCACAGCGCCACGCGCTGCTGCATGCCACCCGACAGCTCGTGGGGGTAGGCGTCCTCGAAGCCGCGCAGGCCGGTCATGTCGATGAGCTCGTCCGCGCGCTTGCGCGCCGCCGCACCCGGCATATGCCGCATCTCCGCCTGGAGCAAAATATTGCGCCGGGCGCTGCGCCATTCCAGCAGCGCGGCGCGCTGGAAGACATAGCCGATGTCGCGGCGCGGGCCGGTGACCGCGTCGCCGTGCAGCCGTACGGCGCCGGACGAGGGCTTGAGCAGCCCGGCCACGAGCTTGAGCAGGGTCGACTTACCGCAGCCGGAGGGCCCGACGATCGCCACGAACTCGCCCGTCGCGACGCTCAGCGAGATCTGCCGCAGCGCCAGCACGTCCTTCTTCCTGGTACGGAAGCGGACGGCCACGTCGTCGACGTCCACCGCGGCCGCGTCCCCGCCGCCTTCGGCAAGGGCGACGGTCTGCTCTACCTCCTCGGTCATCGTCAGCCCTTCATCGCCGCGCCGGCGTCCCAGTAGTCCGCGGGCGGCTTGGGGTCGGGGATCACGCCCGCCTGGGCGAAGACGTCGATGGTCTCCTGCCAGTCGGCCTCGGTGTTGACGCCGGGCGCCTTGCCCTGGGTGGCATCGGTGCGCAGGAGCGTCAGCGTGGTGTTGAACTGGTCGGTGAGCACCTTCGCCGGCGGCAACTGCTCCGAGGCGCCCTGCATGCTGTCGACCGCCTGCTGTGGGCTCCGCTCCGCCGCCGCCCATGCCTCACTGGTCGCCGTCACCATCCGCTTGGCCAGGTCGGGATCGCTCTGCAACACGCGCTCGCCGGCGATGAGACCGTTGGAGTAGAAGTTCAGGCCGAGCTCGGAGAAGCGCAGGTACGACACCGGCTTGCCGGCCTTGTCCTGCATGGTCGGACCCTGGTCGCTGGCATACCCGAGCAGCGCGTCGACCTGGCCGGACATCACCGCGGCGATCTTGCCGGCGGGGTCGGTGTTCTGGACCCGGACGTCGGTCTCCTTCATCCCGTTCTTCTGCAGGAACGCCGGGAAGGTCTTCGAGAGCGCGTCGCCCGCGGTGCCGGCGATCAGCTTGCCCTTGAGGTCCGCCGGGGTCTTGATGTTCTTCTCCGTGAAGAACTGCACGGACGCCGGTGTGATCTGCAGGAAGACCCCGAGGCTCTTGACGGGGATGCCCTGGCCCACGCCGGCGAGCAGGGCCGGAGTGTCGGCCCAGCCGAAGTCGGTCTGGCCCGCACCGGTGGCCTGCACGGTCTTCTGCGAGCCCTGACCCGCCTGGATCTGCAGGTCGATGCCGTGCTTTTCGTAGATGCCCTGTTCCTTCCCGTAGTAGAAGGGCGCGTGTTCTCCGTACGGGTACCAGTTGAGCGTCAGCGTGACGCGGTCGAGCTCCTTGCCCGACGCGCTCGTGGTCTTCTCGGAGCCTCCTCCGCCGCATGCCGCGGTGAGCACGAGCAGGGGAACGAGGCCGGCGGCGAGGGTGCGGAGTTTCATGGTGGGGCGCTCCTCGGTCGGGGTAGGAGGCGGTGGTCAGTAGGTGGTGGTGACGGCGTCGCCCCGGCGGCTGGCGTGCCACGGGAGCAGGAGCTTTTCGGCGATCTCCACGAGCAGGAAGAGGACCACGCCGATGAGCGACATGACGATCAGCCCGGCGAACAGCATCGGGGTGTCGAGGTTGCCGTTCGCCTGCAGGATCACGAATCCGAGACCCTCGTTCGCGCCGACGAACTCGCCGACGACGGCTCCGGTGACGGCCAGCGTGACCGCCACCTTCAGGCCGGAGAACAGGTGCGGCAGTGACGCCGGGAAGCGGATCTTCACGAAGGTCTGCAGCGGCCCGGCGCCCATGGTCGCCGACAGCTGCACCATTTCGGGGTCGACCGACTTCAGGCCGGTGACCATCGAGATGACCACAGGGAAGAAGGCGATCAGCACGGCCACCACGATCTTCGGCGCGATGCCGAAGCCCAGCCAGACGATGAACAGCGGAGCGATCGCGATCTTGGGGACCACCTGAGCGAACAGCAGCACCGGGTAGAGGGTCTTCTCGACGGTGGACGAGTACACCATGATCACCGCGGCGAGGACGCCGACGGCGACGGCGATCGCGAATCCCAGGAGCGTCTCGTAGGTGGTCACCCAGCCGTGGTGCCAGATGTAACCGGCCTTGTCCCGCATCACCTGCAGGGTCGAGCCCGGTGACGGCACGAGATACGGCTCCACCAGGCGAGCCGCCGAGACCACCCACCAGACGGCGAAACAGGCCACGAGCAGCGCGAGCGGCCGCCACGACCGCGCGAGCGTTTCGAGGGCGCGGTCGGCGATGCCCGGCCGGGCTCGTTCGGCCACGCCGGCGACCGTGGCCGCGGAGGCCGCCGGCACCGTAGGTGTCCTGCCGTGCTCCACGATGACCTCCTCTGCCGTCGGAAAACCGTCCCTTCGCCACCGGGGGCGGCTGGAAAGCGGTTTCTGAAAGCGCTTTCTGATAACGTAAAGATCACATCGAATGAGGTCAATAGCCGCACCGTTGTCTCGAAGCGTGCCACTGCCTTGATCGGGGGTACATGGTGAGCGAGCGCGCAGCACCGGCCCACGTGACTCTCGAGGTCGTCGCCCGCTACGCCGGCGTCTCCCCCGCGACGGCCTCGCGCGTGCTCAACGGGACCACCAGGGTCCGCGACGAGCTGAGGGAGCGGGTGCTGGCCGCCGCGGACCTGCTGGGCTATATCCCGAACGCCCACGCGCAGGCGCTCGCCAGCGCCTCGAGCCAGGTCGTCGGGGTCATCTGCCACGACGTCAGCGACCCCTACTTCGCGGCGATCGCCAGCGGCGTCATGCGGGCCGCCTCCGAGCGGGGACTGCTGATGATGCTGGCCAGCACCTTCCGTGACCCCTCCCGCGAGATCGCCTACGTCTCCACGCTCCGGGCCCAGCAGGCCCGCGCGATCCTGCTGATCAGCTCCGGTTTCCAGGACCGGGCGTGGGAGCGCGCGATGAGCGCCGAACTGGACCCGTACCTGCGCGGCGGCGGCCGGGTGGCGGTCGTGAGCCGGCATCGCACCCTGCGGGTCGACACGGTGCTGCCGGAGAACCGCGCGGGCGGGGCGGCGCTCGCCCGCGCCCTGCTCGACCTCGGGCACCGCGACTTCGCCGTGCTGACCGGGCCGCGGGCGCTCACCACCGTGTCGGACCGGCTTGGCGGCTTCCGCGACGCCCTGGCGCGGGCGGGCGTCGACCTCGCCCCCGACCAGATCGTCGAGGGGGCCTTCACCCGGGACGGCGGGTATGACGCGTGCTCCGGCCTGCTCCAGCGGGGGCTCCGGGCGACCTGTGTCTTCGCCATCACCGACGTGATGGCGATCGGCGCCCTCGCGGCCCTGCGCGACCACGGGCTGCGCGTCCCCGAGGACGTGTCGCTCGCCGGCTTCGACGACATCCCCATCGTGCGCGACCTCAGCCCCCCGCTCACGACCGTGGCGCTGCCCCTCGCCGAGATGGGCGAGGCGGTCATGGCCCTCGCGCTGCGGGAACCGCCGCACCGGCGCTCGCGCGTCGCGCGTTTCGGCGGCGAGGTGGTGCTGCGCGCCAGCACCGCCCCACCCTGATTCCCGAGAGTTTGGAGCACCGTATGAGCCGGCTGACCGACCTGACCATCGACCGGGTCGAGACCTTCGCCGTCGCGCTGCCCACCCGCCGTTCGTTCGGCGTCTCGGGCGGCGCGGTCACGGTGGCGGGCCGGCCCAGCGTCCGCGTGCTGGTGAAGGTCAGCGCCGACGGCGTGCACGGTTGGGGCGAGGCGACGCCGATCCCCGCGTGGACGTACGAGACGGCCGAGTCGATCGTCACCACCATCGACCGTTATCTCGCCCCCGCGGTGCTGGGCATGCCCGCGTGGGATCTCGACGGCGTCGACGCCGCCTTCGACCGTGCGATCAACCGCGGCTTCACGATCGGCGCGCCCCTGGCGAAGAGCGCGGTCGACACGGCGCTGCACGACCTGCTGGGCCGGGCCGCGGGCGTGCCGCTCGGGGTGCTGTGGGGCCGGCGCCGCACCGAGACGGTCGAACTGGGCTGGATCGTCTCCGGCCAGTCGCCGGCCGAGGTGGGCGACTGCGTCGCCGAGGGCCGCGAGCAGGGCTACCGTGCGTTCAAGGTGAAGATCGGGCTGCACGACGAGGACACCGACGTCGCCGTCGCCGCCGCGGTACGCGAGCACGCGCCCGGCGCGCCGCTGTGGGTCGACGCCAACCAGGGCTATACGGCGCCGGCCGCGCTGCGGGTGGCCCGCCGGCTGGAGCCGCTCGGCGTCACCGCGCTGGAGCAGCCGCTGCCCGCCAACGACGTGGCCGGGCTGCGCCGGCTGCGCGACTCCTCCCCCGTTCCCGTGGCGCTCGACGAGAGCCTGCGCCACCCGAGTGACCTGGCCACGTTCGTCCGCCTCGAGGCCGTGGACATCGCGATCGCCAAGGTGCAGCGGAGCGGCGGTCTGACCCTGTCGCGGCGACTGTGCGCGCTCGCCGAGGACAGCGGGGTGCAGCTCATGGGCTCCGGCCTCACCGACTCGGACCTGGGGCTGGCCGCGTCGCTCCACCTGTTCGCCGCCTTCGGGATCGACACGCCGGTCGACCTCAACGGCCGGCAGTTCATCGAGTCCCCGTACGCCGGCCCCACCGTCCGGATCGAGGACGGCATCGCCCACGTGCCCGACGGCCCGGGGCTCGGCGTCGAGGTCGACGAGACGGTCGTGCGCGAACTCGCCGTCGACGTCCTGGCGGCCCGCCCCCAGTGACCGGCTCGTGGCGTGCCAGGCTTCCGGCACGCCACGACCCGGGCGTCAGTACCGCAGGGCGGCCAGATGGGCGTAGCTGTTGCGGGCGGTCAGGAACGGGTCGGCCGGTGCGTCGTGCTCGACCAGCCACTGCTTGACGCCGCCCCTGCGCGCGTATCGGAACATCCCCGCGAAGTCGAGGACGCCGGAACCCACGTCGGCGAAGTCGCCGTTGGGTGCCATGTCCTTGACATGCAGGGCGGGGAAGCGGCGCGGGTGCTCCCGGAAGTAGCTCGCCGGATCACCGCCGCCCTTGGCCGCCCAGTAGAGGTCGAACTCGAAGCCGACGAGCGCCGGATCGGTCTCGCTCACCAGGATGTCGTAGAGCAACTCTCCCTCCACGACCCTGTGGTCGGGTTCGTGGTTGTGGAAGAGCAGCTTGAGCCCGGCGCTGCGGGCGGTCAGCCCTGCCTCGTTGAACCGCCGTGCGGCCTCCCGGTATCCGGCCGGGTTGTGCATCGATGACGGCAGGCTCGGGATGACGATCCACTTGCCCCCGAGCGTGCGTACGTCGTCGATGGCCTGCTCCCAGCGCCCGCTCGTGATGGCGTCGTAGCCGACGTGCTCGAGCACCGCCTTGAGGCCGGTCCTGTCGAGCATGCCGCGGATCTGGGCGGCGTCGTATCCGTGGCGTCCGCTGACCCCGACGGTGGCGTAACCGATGGCGGCCAGTTGCTCGAGCGTGCCCTCGAAATCCTGCGCGAGCGGTCCTCGCATGGTGTACAGGTGCATGCCGATACCGCTCGGCGGGATACGCCGCTTGGCGTGTTCCGCACCGGCGAGGTCGTCGGCACGAGCCGGCGCCGCCGCGCCGCCGACCACGGTGACCGCCGCTGTGGCGCCCAGCGCGCCGCCGAGAAACGAACGCCGGCTGATGCCGCTCCCGGGCCAGCCGATTCGAGTCGGGTCGTTCATGGCTTCAACTCCTGTGTGAGCGTGTGAGAAGTCGTGAGCGGGTGAGGGCGGGGTGGCCGGGTCGTCGCTCCCGGCCACCGTCCTCGCCGGGCGTTTCAGCCGACCGTGATCTCGACCGAGCCGGTCGTCGTGTCACCCTTGTCGTCGGTGACGGTCAGATGCGCGGTGTAGGTCCCCTTCCTGGCATAGGTGTGGGAGGCGGTGGCGGCACCGTCCGCCGCGGTGTTGTCGCCGAAGTTCCAGTGCCAGCTCACGGCGGTCCTTCCGCTCGGCAACTTCGCCTGGCCCTGGAGGGACACGGCCAGCGGAGCCGGGCCGTCGGCCGGAGCGGCCGTCACGGCCACCTCCCCGCCAGGGCGCTTCTCGACGCCCTTGCCGTTGAAGTGCAGCCAGTCGAGGGCGAGCAGGTCGGGCTGGGCCGACGACCAGCCGGGGTTGGTGAACACCGCGTAGAGGCGTACGGTCTCCCCTGCTGCAAGATCCGTGTCGGTG
Source organism: Nonomuraea terrae (assembly GCF_004348995.1). Lineage (GTDB taxonomy): Bacteria > Actinomycetota > Actinomycetes > Streptosporangiales > Streptosporangiaceae > Nonomuraea > Nonomuraea terrae. The sequence continues at coordinate 27,379 of NZ_SMKQ01000007.1, read as the reverse complement.
AGGTCGATCGTCGGCGAGATCACGTTGCCCCAGCCACCGGTGTTCGGCACCGTCGCCTTGCCGAGCAGCGGCCCGTCGGGTGAGCCGGCCCGGAGTTCGACGTCCCCGCCGAGCCCTCCCGAGGCCACGCCGAGGGTCACCGAGTCGATCCCCTTGAGGTGGACGGGGTCGAAGGTGATCCAGTCGCCGTGCTCGATCTCGGTGAGCCGCTTACCCGCCGAGGCGTCCGCACGGTCGGCGATCTGGACGCCGTCGCTCGCGCCGCCGGTCGTGGTGAAGTGCTCGGCCTCCCGGAACTTCGGCCGCAGCGTCAGCGACGCTGATCCGACGAGGCTCGGCGCCTCCGCGGCTCCCTCGTCCTCGTACTGCGCGCTGATCGCGTAATAGAGGTTCTGTCCCGGGCCGTGGCTCTCGCCCGGGTCGGTCACGATCTCGCCCTCGCAGCCGGTGTAGTTGTCCAGCGGATGCAGGTGGCTGTCGTGGCCGAGCTGCGACTGCACGACCACCCGGCCGCAGTCGACGCGCCCGTCCTCGGCGTCCTTGACCTTGACCGTGAACGTGATGGTGTCGCCGAAGTCGAACATGCCGCCGTCCGGCGGCGCCTGGATCCGCACCTCGGGCCGGCTGTTGCCGACCGTGATGTCGTGCACGGCGACGCCGGTGAGGCCCTCCGGGCCTTCGACGGTCAGCCGGGCGGTGAAGCGGCCCTTCGCGGTGTAGGTGTGGGTCGGTTCGGCCTCCGTGGAGTCGGTGGTGCCGTCGCCGTCGAAGTCCCACGCGTACGTGAGGGGCACGTCCTCGGGCGACTCCGAGCCTTCGCTGGAGAACGTCACCGTCAGCGGCGCGGGACCCGAGTCCGGGGTGGCGGAGAGCTTCGCGACCGGCGGACGGCCGCCCGCCACGTAGTCGATCCGGTAGATGCCCGCGCCTTCGTTGCTGCCGCCGCGCCCGGTGCCGCTGCCCTCGCCGAAGTCGATGACGTAGAGGGAGCCGTCCGGCCCGAAGTCGGCTTCGAACGGCTGGATCCACGACATGTCGGGGAAGATCGTGTTGATCGACTGCAGGTCGCCCGCGCGCGCGGGGGCGAAGCGCGGGTCGGTGAAGGTCTGATCCTCACGCTGGATGGACAGGGTCTTGAACCACCTGCGGGTGAGTTCGTAGGCGAACCACTTGCCCTCGAAGTACTCGGGGAACTTGGTCTTGCTCGGGTTGTCCGGGTCGTAGTCGTACACCGGACCGCTCATCGGGCCGCCGCCCCCGGTGCCGACCTCGGGGAACTCCGCCGAGGCGGAGTAGGCGTACCACACGAGCGCGGGCTGTACGGGCGGCAGCTCGCGCAGCCCCGTGTTGTTGGGCGAGTCGTTGACCGGGGCCGCGCAGTCGAACGTCGCGCCGGAGGTCCCCGTTGCGAAGTCGTAGTCGTTGAACGGCGTGTTGTTCCCGATGCAGTAGGGCCAGCCGAAGTTGCCGGCCTTGGTGATGCGGTTGAACTCGACCGTGCCCTCGGGGCCCCGGTTCGGAGCGGCCTGGCGCGCGTCCGGGCCGTAGTCGGCGACGAGCAGCGCGCCGCTGAGCGGATCGGTGGTGATCCGGAACGGATTGCGCATGCCCATCGCGTAGATCTCGGGCCGGGTCCTGTCGGTGCCGGGCGCGAAGAGGTTGCCTTCGGGGATGTCGTAGGTGCCGTCGTCCTGCGGGGTGATGCGAAGGATCTTGCCGCGCAGGTCGTTGGTGTTGCCGGCGGTGCCCTGGGCGTCCCAGGCGCGGCGTCCTTCGCGTTCGTCGATCGGGGCGAAGCCGTCGGAGGCGAAGGGGTCGGTGTTGTCACCGGTCGCCGCGTAGAGGTTCCCCTTGGTGTCGAAGGTGAGCGAACCGGCCATGTGGACGTTGGCCCGGCCTTCACCGCGCCACGTCGGAATGGTCAGCAGCACCTTCTGCGTCGCGGGGTCCACCGTGTTCCCGGACACGGTGAACCGGGAGAGGTTGAGCCGGTTCTCCACCTTGTCGGAATGCAGGAGGTACAGCCAGTTGTTCTCCGCGAACTTCGGGTCCAGGGCCAGCCCGAGCAGGCCGTCCGACTGACTGGTCATCTCCGGGGAGTAGTCGAAGTCCAGCGCGGTGGTGACCCGCAGGGAGTCCTGGTCGATCACCTTCAGCTCGCCGGTGCGCTGGGCGTAGAAGACCCGCCGGTCCGGCGCGACCGCGAGCTCGAACGGGTCGGCGAGGTCCTCGGTCACGAGCGGCACCCGCTGGAAGTTGCCGGTCTCGGTCGCCGAGCAGTCGCCGGGCGCCGCCCCCGCGGCCCACTCGATGCCGCCGAGCAGGTGCTTCAGGAACGCCGGCTCGGAGTACGCGTCGGATGCGTGGCCCAGGGCGGTGTACCACGAACGGCCGCCTTCGTAGTTCTGGCACCACGAACTCGGGTGGTCGACGCCCTCGTCCAGGCCGTTGATCCCGTCACGCACCTTGATCTGGGTGAGCGTGTGGACCTTTCCTGTGGGGTTGGCCCGCCAGTTGTACCACTCCTCGGTGCGTTCCCAGAGGTCCGGCAGGTCCTTGGTCGAAGGGTGGGCATGGTCGAGCACCTTGACCCGGCCGACCTGGATCGCCGGGTGCTGGTCGAAGATCGCGCCGACCAGACCCTCGTACCATGGCCAGTCGCGCTCACTGGCCGACGCGGCGTGCAGCCCGACCCAGCCGCCGCCATCGCGCACGAACTTCTGCAGCGCGGCGCGCTGGTCGGCGTTCAGCAGGTCGCCCGACTCCGGGGTGGAGTTGGTGTTGTTGAACACGATGGCCTGGAAGCGAGCGAGGTTGTCGCCGGTGAAGGCGCCCGCGTCGTCGGTGGCTTCGACCTCGAAGTCGTGGTCGGCCCCGAGCTTCTCGATCGCGGCGATGCCGGCGGGGATCGAGTCGTGGTGGAAGTTCGTGACCTTGGAGAAGACCAGCACGCGGAACCGCGCGGCCGCGGCCTGGGCGGGCGTCACCTGCCCCAGCACGAGGGCGAGGACGAGCAGGACGGCGGTGAACACGGAGGGGGATTTCCGGACAGGGCGTCTCATGGCGCTCCCGATGGATGGGGGGCTCTCGGGGGAGAATCTGATCAGAAAGCGCTTTCCAGGCCATCAAAGTAAACTTTTCCGGCAAACCGGTCAATGGCGCCTTGCCGTCCGGATGCGCGGGACCGGCCGCTCTGGAGTCTGTTTGAGAAGTAGATCAAATGGGTGATCCACTCCCGTACGGGAGCCTCGATGAAGGCGTGCGCCACCTGTCGGCGAAGCGGCTCGCGGCGCGGTCGGCATCAGGCAAGGTGCGCACCGGTCCTTCGCCCGATTTCACACCCATCACCCCTGGACCGGGCCGCCACGGGAAGCCGGCGCCCGCGACCCACACAACAGAGGCGATGAGCGCGGCGATCGAGGCGACCAGCACGATCAGCGGCAGCCGGCGGCCACGAAGTCCGCTCACCGGGGCCTCGGGCGGTGGGCGGCAAGGCGTTCGCGGGCCTCGCTACAGGTATCCGTGTCGATCTCGCCGGAGGCGTACAGTACTGAGCATTTTCATCTTGAGTAGCGGCCTTCTTCTGCCCCGGTCTACGCCTCCGCTTGGAGGAGTAGATCATCCAAGCGGAGGCGTAGGCCGGGGCAGCACGATGAACTCCCTCCTGCCGCAGTCAGGCGCCCATGATGCCGGGGAGGCGGGCCTGGTAGTTGAGGACGCCTACCCAAGTGGGGCGGAGGGCGATGCGGGCCATCCTCGTTTCGGGGTGATCGGCTTGGGCGACGTAGCCGGCCCCGCCTTCCTCTCCCAGGAAACGGTGCGCCGCCTGAGCCTGCTCGGGCACCATGCCGTCGACTTCGGTGATGGAGACGCGACCGCGCAACAGGAGCACGTCCGGGGGCTGGGGCTCGGTGTCGATGGTGATCGCGACGTCGGGGTTGGCACGCAGGGCACGCAGCCGCCGGGCCGGGCGGGTGATCCCCATGGGGGGGCACTTGACGTACGTCGCCATGACGAGTTCCTCGTCCACCCAGACGTACCAGGTCGACATCACTCTAGGTGTCCCGTCGGTCGCCACGTACGCGAGACGTGCGGGAATCGTCGAGTGCAGCAGGCGCTGCGCGATGTCCGTTTCCAGCAATCGCACGTCACCCTGCGGGAAGTTCAGCATGGTCATTTCCTTCCTTGTCCGAAGGTGTTGACACAGGACCACCCGGAAGCTCATCGGCCCTCAAGGGGAGACATGAGTCACAGCTCAGGATCAGCATCCCGCCGAGGATGCTTTGCCGGTGAAGATCGATCTCTAAGGGAGGCGAAGGGCGTTGCGGGGCGATGATGGACCCATACTGCTGGAGCATGGCGGTCCGAGTTCGAGGAGATCGGCCGACGACTCGGCGAGCATTGCCCCCGCCCACCTTGGCGAGGCAGCGAAGGGACTCCCGCACGAGCCCCTCCCCGCGCAGTTGCGCGAGCTGGGAATGACGCCCTGAGCCGCCCCCGGCGCGAGCTTCGGTCCGCGGTGATGGCCGACGCGGCGCGTCCGGGTGCATGAGCCGGCCGCGCCCGCTTCGAAGGCCGCTGACCCTCAGCCATCTCGATAGAACCGATCTAAAATGAGTTACCCCTTTTACTGGACAATCCCCGCACGCTATGGCCAGCAGTCGAGCAAATAGTCAGTGGCCGGAGAGATACATGATGAGAATTGAGATGTCTATCTCGTTGCGCGAAGCGGCATTCCATGCCCTTGCCAGTGGAGTCGACCTGCCGCCGACCCCGCTGACCTGGGGTGGACCGTTTTGGACGGCAAAACGAGTGCGCAACTTCGGCCAGTGAACGTGACCGTTTCGGCTTTTCCGGCGAATGCGGGCGACGCGTGTGGGGACAAGCGTTTGCGACAGGCCGTTAAAGTCAACTCCATGGAATGGAATTTTCGGGCGGCCGAAGACCTCGCAGCTGCATTGCGTGCCGGTGAAGTGAGCTCGGTGGAACTGACCGACGAGGCGATCGCCCGTATCGAGCGGGACGACAAGGTGATCAACGCTATTTGCGTGCCGGACTTCGACCGTGCGCGGGCCGCCGCGCGCGGTGCCGACCAGGCCCGCGCGCGTGGTGAGGACCGGCCGCTGCTCGGCATTCCGGTGACGGTCAAGGAGTCGTACAACATCGCCGGGCTGCCGACGACCTGGGGCATGCCGCCGCACCGGAAATATGTGCCGGCTGAGGACGCGGTACAGGTGTCGCGACTCAAGGCCGCGGGCGCGGTGGTGCTCGGCAAGACCAATGTGCCGTTGGGGCTGCAAGATATCCAGAGCTTCAACGAGATCTACGGCACCACCAACAACCCGTGGGATCACGGTCGCACGCCGGGCGGATCCTCCGGCGGGTCGGCGGCGGCCCTGGCGTCCGGGTTCGGCGCGCTGTCCATCGGCTCCGACATCGCCGGCTCGCTGCGCACCCCCGCGCATTTCTGCGGCGTCTACGCGCACAAGCCGACGCTCGGACTGGCGGCCAACCGCGGTATGGTCCCGCCGTCCGAGCCGGCATTGCCGGTCGACCTCGACCTCGCCGTCGTCGGTCCGATGGCGCGCACCGCCCGCGACCTCACGCTCCTGCTCGACGTCATGGCCGGACCGGACCCGCTGACGCTCGGGGTGGCGCACCGTTCGGCACTGCCGCCCGCCCGCCACGAGCGGCTCTGCGATTTCCGGGTCTTGGTCCTCGACGAGCATCCGCTCATTCCGACCGGGTCCGCCGTGCGGGCGGGCGTGAACCGGGTGGCCGCCGCGCTCCTCGACGGCGGCGCCCGCGTCGGACGGCACAGTCCGCTGCTGCCCGATCTGACCGAAGCCGCGACGCTCTACATGCAGTTGCTGATTTCGGGCTCCGTTGCGCGTTTTCCCATCGAACCGCACGAGCAGCTGCGGACCCGCGCCGCCGGACTGAGCGCGGACGACCAGAGTCTTGACGCCGTGCGGCTGCGCGCCATGCTGTTCAGCCACCGCGACTGGATTGAGGCGAACAACCGCCGCGAGGTCCACCGCCACGGCTGGCGGCAGCTGTTCGCCGAGTTCGACGCCGTGGTGTGCCCGATCACGCCGACGCCCGCGTTCCCGCACGACCACGACCCCAATCCGTTGGAACGGCGCATCGACATCGACGGCGTCGAGTACCCGTACTTCGACCAGCTCGTCTGGGCCGGCCTGGCCACCATGCCCGGCCTGCCCGCCACCGCCGTACCAGCGGGTCGGTCCCCCGAGGGTCTGCCGGTGGGAGTGCAGCTCATCGGTCCGATGTTCGAGGACCGCACCCCGCTGCGGCTGGCCGAACTGCTCGAGCAGAAGATCGGCGGCTTCCACGCACCGAAATAGAGCATATTGCCGGGTATCCGTCGAGGACGAGGTACGGATCAGTCTCCTCCCGGCACAGGAAATCCACGGTGCCGGCCATCCGGCGCAGGCACCCCCTCGATGATGCCGCCATCGTGCCCCGCGCCGACCATCGGCAGCGGACGGGCTAGGTGAGGGGTGAGATCGCGTCGGCGCGCTGGCACCACGGCGCGCTGGGCATCTTCGTCGCCCACGATCCGGAAGGCATGCTGGTGCGTGGCCTGGTTCGTCGTCAGCCCGAGCGAATCCGTGTGATCACGAGCGTTGGCAGCGCTCTGTGATTCGGACTAATCGGATTCTGGTGATCCCTGGGGCGGGACCTGTCGCGGATCCGTACCTTCCGTATTCCGCCTCTCGCGTATCTGGTCTGCCGGGATGTGCAAAACGTCCAGGAACGCGGCGGCGGCCGGTGAGGTGCGCAGGCGGCTCCAGATCAGGTGCTCCACCCGGGTGGGTGGATCACGGAGCTCGACGACGTGCACATCGCGGAGTTCGGGTGCGAAGGCGGCGGGCATCATGCCGATGCCCAGACCCAGCCGGACCAGCCGCGCCAGGAGGTCCGCGTTCGTTATCTCGAAGGCGACCTCACGGCTGACGCCGGCAGCGGCGAACGCCTCGTCCGACTGAGCGCGCGCGGCCGTACCGGCGGGAAAGTCCACGAACACCTCGCTCGACAGCCGGCGCAGATCCACGTCGGCCGCGTCAGCCAGCGGGTGGCCGGGCGCCACCACCGCGACCAGCTCACCCTGCGCCAGGGCGCGCCCTCGGACGCCCTTCGGCTGTACGTCCGGCGGCAGCCCGAGGAACGCGATGTCCAGCGTGCTCTGCCGTACCTGTTCGGCCAGTTCGTCGCTCGAACCCACGCGCAGAGTGATCCGCACCTGCGGATGGCGCACGTGAAAGCTTTTCAGCGCGCCCGGCAGGTCGACCGCCGTGACGGTGGGGATGGTGCCGATGGCGAGCCGGCCGCGAAGCTCCCCCGAGGCCGCCGCCACCTCGGCACGCGCCCGTTCGGCGGCGTCGAGAGCCTGCCGGGCAGCGGGCAGGAACGCTTCGCCGGCGGGGGTGAGTCTGACCCGGCGGCTGGTGCGGTCGAAGAGCCGGGCACCGAGTTCTCGTTCCAACCGGGCGATCTGGTGGCTCAGTGCGGACTGGACGACCCGGCAACGTTCGGCGGCACGGGTGAAGTTCGCCGTCTCCGCCACGGCGACCACATAGCGCATCTGCTGTAGCTCCACGTATTCATCTTGAATCACGATCGCTGGCGTGACAAACATGCATTGGACTCATTGATCGTCGATGGCCGAGGCTAGGGGCATGACGAACGCGGCCGGATCAGGCGCTCCGCGCCTCACGACACACCACAAGGCCGCCGAGGCACCAGACGGTGGCGCGCCGCTGAGCCGCGGGCTGCTGCTCCTGATGTCCGCGGCGACGGGGCTTTCGGTGGCGAACAACTACTTTGCCCAGCCACTGCTGGACCTGCTCGGCCGGGAACTACAGCTCAGCACCACGATGGCCGGAATGATCGTGACGGCCGCGCAAGTCGGTTACGGGCTGGGGCTCATCCTGCTCGTGCCGCTCGGTGACCTGGTGGAACGCCGCAGGCTCGCTGTCATGCTGTACGCGGCCACCGCGGTGTTCCTGCTGGTCTCGGCGACCGCGCCCAACGGAGCACTGCTGCTGGCCGGAACCGTGCTCACCGCATTGACCTCGGTGGCGGCCCAGGTCGTGGTGCCGTACGCCGCTACGCTCGCGGCACCGGCGCAGCGTGGCCGAGTGATCGGCACGGTGACGAGCGGGCTGATGCTGGGCGCGTTGTTGTCCCGTACGGTCGCGGGAGGGCTCGCCGAACTCGGTGGCTGGCGGACGGTCTACTGGGTGAGCGCGATCCTCATCGCCGGAGTGACAGTGCTGCTGTGGCGCTTTCTACCGCCCCTGCACACCCCGATCGGGCTGTCGTACCCGGCGCTGTTGCGCTCAACGATCGCGCTGTTCCGCCATGAGCCCGTGTTGCGGTGGCGGGCCGGCATCGCCGCCCTGTCGCTCGCATCGTTCAACGTGCTGTGGACGTCCGTGACCTTCCTGCTCGCCGGCCCGGAGTACGGCTGGTCCGAGGGGGCGATCGGGCTGCTCGGGCTGGTGGGTGCGGTGGGCACGGTGGCAACGACGGTGGCCGGCCGGCTGGCCGACCGCGGCTACGTGCAACGGGTCACCGGGATCGGCAGCGCCGCGCTTGCCGCGTCCTGGCTGCTGATCGGCGCGGGCGAGAGCTCGCTTGGGTGGCTCCTCGGCGGGGTGATCGTCCTCAACATGGCGCACCAGGCCGTGCTCAACAGCAACCAGAACGTCATCTACGCACTACGCCCGGAGGTCCGCAACCGGCTGAACTCCGCGCTGATGACGGCCTTCTTCGCCGGCGGTGCCGCAGGCTCGGCACTGGCCGCGGTGGCGTGGGTGCGTGGCGGCTGGACGGCAGTGAGCGTCCTGGGGGGCGTGCTGGCCTGCGGGATGTTCGTGCTGTGGGCGCTGGAACGGCGAGGTGTCCGAGGGAGCTGAGAACGACGCGTGTCACCGCGGTCGGAAACGTGGGCAGCCGAGTGGTTGAGGCACTGTCGCGCAGCCACGAGGTCACCGGGCTGGTGCGTCATCCGGCTCACTCCGCGTGACCCGCCTGCGTCCGACCGCTCGCGGGGCTGCCCCTGATCGGCTCAAGCATGCCCCCACCCCCCGCCGGCTTCCGCCGGAACCGGCTTCACCATGACATCCACGAAAGGAACTCGCAGTGTCGAACAAGAGGACCGTCCTGGTCACGGGCGCGACTGGCGGCCAGGGCGGCGCCGTTGCCCGCAGGCTGCTCGACGACGGCTGGGCGGTGCGCGCCCTCGTCCGTGACCCGGACAAGCAGGGAGCCAAGGAGCTCAAGGCGCTCGGCGCGGAACTGGTCACCGGTGACCTCGACGGCCCCGAGTCGCTGCGCGCGGCAGCGCGGGGCGTGCACGGCGTCTTCAGCGTGCAGCCCGTCGACTTGACCGACCCGAACCCCGCGATCGAGGTGCGGCAGGGCAGGAACGTCGCCGACGCGGCCGAAGCCGCGGGCGTCACGCACCTGGTCTACAGCTCCGTCGGCGCCGCCGGGCGCAAGTCCGGCGTCGCGCACTTCGAGACCAAGGCGGAGATCGAGGCGCACATCGATGCCATCGGCGTGCCCGCGACCGTGCTGCGGCCGGTGTTCTTCATGGAGAACTGGCTGTACATGGTGCCGGAGGCGGAGAACGGCGAGCGGGTTGGTTCGATCGCGCTGGACGCCGACACCTCGCTGCAGATGATCGCGCTCGTCGACATCGGCCGGATCGCCGCGGACGCGTTCGACAAGCCGGCCGAGTTCATCGGCAAGAAGATAGAGATCGCCGGCGACGAGCTGAGCATGCGGCAGATCGCCGAGGTGTTCACCAAGGCCGACGGCATTCCGACCCGCTTCGAGCGGCAGCCGATCGAGGAACTGCGGGCCGAGGCGGAGGAGATGGCGAACATGTTCGACTGGTTGAACGGGAAGGGGTACCAGGCCAATATCGCCGCGCTCCGCGAGCGGTACCCGGAGATGCTCACCCTGGAGGCGTGGCTGGGCAGGATCCGGTAGGAGATCGGAGATTGGCCCGAACAAACGGTCGACCAGGCGATGAGCTCGCTACGGCCATCGCCTGAGCCCTGTAACGCTCGGTCTTCGACGACCACAGACCGATAGGAGCGATCACTCACACGGCGCCGACGAACAGGTGCGCACCAAGCCCGGATGCCCGCCTTTCCCGAGCACCCACCTGCCGCACCACTCAGCCTGCGCCATCCGTGGGCGGTCCTTGGCGAGGAAGGCCAGCAGCCGCCGCCTGCCGATCGGCCTTCCTGCCTCCAACGACTTCATGGGACGCGCGCAGCGCATGTCGACAAACGGTGCAGTCCCGACACCCTGGGGGGAACAACGTCGTGCGCGATCAAGAACGGTCGCCGTGATCGACCCTGGCGATCGTATGGTCTGCCCGACGTTCCGAGTGGCGATTCGGGACGTATGGCAACTTATGGGACGATTGGTCCGTGGGAGCATCAGTCAGGCAGATTCAAGTCACCTTCGACTGCGCATCACCTGAGCACGTCGGTCGTTTCTGGTGCGAGGTGCTGGGGTACGTCGCACCACCGCCACCGGAGGGGTTCGCCAGTTGGGACGACTTCAATCGCACGCTGCCGCCTGAGCAGCGGGATTCATGGTTCGTATGCAGCGATCCCTCGGGCGCGGGGCCGCGGCTGTACTTCCAGCGCGTTCCCGAAGGCAAGGTCGTCAAGAATCGGCTGCACCTTGACGTGCGGGTCGGCACCGGGCTGGTGGGCGAGGAACGCCTGGCGGCCCTTGAGGCCGAATGCGCGCGGCTGATCCCGCTCGGCGCGCAGCGCGTGCGGCTCCTGCCCGCCGATGAGGTGAACGAGTCCTGCCTGGTCATGCAGGACGTTGAGGGCAACGAGTTCTGCCTCGACTGAGTGGCAGGCAGGAGCGAAGATCCCGCCCCGCTTTGCCGGTCCCCGTTCGCCGACCTCGAATGTCTCCGCCACAGCCTCGGCCCCGCTCAATAGGGGTCACGCACCTACCGGGCGGCTGGGGACACGTTCGGGAGCGGAGAGGGCCTACACCGCGGTGCTCAACGCGCTCGACGGCGGCAGCACGGCCCCGGCGGGAGCGACGCGGGGCAGATCAAGAACACCTCCTCCGGCCGCTGCGTGGATGCGCCACCCGATTCTGGCCCGCGACAAGGGCGGCTGTCGACGGCCATCGTGGTTCTCGGGGCTTCATACGAGCCTGAGCTCTCCGCGAGCGGTGATGATCCCGGACCCGGAGATCCGTACGCGGTCGCCGTCGACCTCGACCTGGATCCGGCTGGGCCGCCCGAGCTTGTGGCCTTGCTCGATGACGACCAGACCCCCGTCGATCCGTTGGGTACGGGCGAGCAGGGCGGCGAGCGGACCCGCGGCCGTGCCGGTGGCCGGATCCTCGACGATGCCCACGGTGGGATTGAAGAACCGGCTGTAGGCGTCCGCCTGGGGCTCCCCGGGTGCGCTGGTGTAGACGTAGCAGCCTTCGGCGCCCACCTCGGCCAGGATCGCAGCCAAGGCCCGCGTATCGGCGGCGGTGACGTCGACGGCCCGGCGATCGGCCAGCGGGACGAGCAAGTGGGCGACTCCCGTGGAGACGACCTGCGCCGGCTGATCGGTGGAAAGGTGTTCGGGCCTGAGTCCGAGTGCGGCAGCGAGGCGATGTGCGTCTTCCACTACGGGCCCGAACACGGGTGAGGACTGTTCCATCACAATCCGGACGCCCCTTCCGGCCTGGCGGACGACCTCGACCGGCAGCACGTCCCCGCCGATCTCCTGCATCAGTGTCCGTGACGGTTCGTCTCCAGTCAGTCCCTGGTCGGCGAGCCACAGCCAGGCGCCGAGTGCGTTGTGCCCGGCACCGTCGACTTCGGCGCCGATCGGAGTGAACGACCGCAGCCGCCATGCGGCCCCCGGTTGGGTGGGCTGCAGCAGGAAGGTGGTCTCGGATTGGTTGAACTCGCGGGCGATGTCGCGCATCTGGTCCGAAGTCAGTCCGTCCGCGTCCGGCACCAGCGCCAGCGGGTTACCGGTCAGCGGGCGCTCAGCGAAGACGTCGACGAAGAAGAACGGTGTCACGGTCGTCATGAGGTCAACACTAGGGAGGCCGAACAGGGTGATACACATCAAATCGATCGACCATCAGTGTTGGAGGTGCACTCCTTGACCGGGTTCTACGCCATCACCGCCTCCGCACCCGCCCAAGGCCTTCCGCGCTCGGCGAGGTCCCCCGCTCGGCCGTACTCGCCCCGTCCGAGGCGAGTACGGCCTGCTCGTCGCGAGCGATCCGACCGCATCCGCGAACTCTCGGCATCACCACGTCGACCCGGCGAATCGGGAGGTGATCAGCAAGCCGCGTGACCAGCGGCCAGGAGAGCGGTCGGCATGTCGGTCGGCGGCAACGTGACGGGGTGGGGGTGCGTGGACGGACTCAGACGTGCAGAGTGGGCCGGTAGATGAGCTCCTGGATGTTGCCGTCGAGCGTCCGGCTCTCGATCAGCTCGAGGTCGAAGTCGGCCGCACCCCGGAAGATCGGGTCCAGTCCGGTCTGACCGGTGATCACCGGGAAGAGCGTCACCTGGACGCGGTCGACCAGGCCGGCGGCCATCAGCGCCCGGTTCATCGACAGGCTGCCGTGCGAGCGCAACGGCACCTCGGACTTCTCCTTGAGCCGCGCGACGACATCGACGGCGTCACCGCTCACGACGGTCGCGTCCGGCCAGTCGAGGGGTCCTTCCAGCGTGGTCGACACCACCGTTGCCGGCAGGCTCCTCATCCGGGTGACCCATGGGTCACGCACCTCGGACTCCTCGGTGCTCGAGGCCAGCATCCGCGCGAACGCCCGATACGTGTTGGCCCCGAAGACCATCTGCTGCTCCTCGCCGTACAGGGCGAGGCGGTGGTTCAGGAGGTCGGGGCCTTGCTTGCCCCAGTAACCGGTCCAGTCGCCGCCGGCGGCGCCGAAGCCGTCAAGGCTGGAAAAGACGTCGAAGGTGTAGGTAGCGGGCATGATGCTCTCCTCGATTGCGGGTTGATCGGGTGTGTCGATACAGACGAGACACCACGGCGGAACTCATCGCCGTCGGACTCCTGGAGTCCGGCCGCCCCGGATGCGCCGCCTGCCGCTCGGCGGCCTCGGCAGCGGTGAGCTGTCCGCGCATATCACCGGCCTGCGGCCGCGACAAGCTCGGCGAGGTGGTGCAGGGAGTTGGTGAGATGCTCGGGGCCGAACGGCGGGAACTGGATGTACTCCCGGATGGCCTGCGGCACCGCCGACCAGTCGTAGGTGAGCGTGACCCCAGTCTCGGACGGACCCAGCGGCGCGAGGTCGTAACGCCACAGCCAGCCGCCGAACTCCAGGTGACCGTCGCCCTTCTCCTCCCCCGTCAGCCAGCCGATGGCGCGCGGCGGGTCGAGCACCTCGACCTTGTTGACCACCTGGTAGTCATGGTCCGGATGGTCGGCGTGATACATGCCCATCCGGAAAATCTGCCCCGCCTCGGTCAGCGGCGCCCGGTCGACAGCTTCCTGAACCCAGCCGGTGCCATCGATCGCGGCATGGGCCGTCGGGTCCGCCAGCACCGCGAACACCCTCGCGGCGGGCGCGGCGACGGTCAGGGTGGCGCTCACGCTCTCCTGGTCCCTGGTGTGCACGCCCCTTGTCCTCTCATCTCGGGCCTCCCGCTCCAGGCGCGCCCCACCGGTGATCAGCGGCTGCGCGGGAGCGACGGTGACGACGGACATCGTGGACCTCCGGTGAGTGGCGACCGGCCCGTCGCCGGCCTCTCACCTTGACTACGAACGGGCTCGACGCCATTCGACACCCCCGCAGAAAGAGAATCACCAGACGTTCTGCCCCGACCGGATTCGAGGCGCCAGGGCCCACTCGTCACGAGCGATCCGACGGCATCCGCCCACTCGCGGGCCGTGGCGACGTTCTCGGTTCGTAAGGGTTCTTACCGACGGCGAACGGCGGACGCCGTGACGGCCACGAACCGGGCCCGGAGTGGTTGGCTGCGCACTGTGAGACGGGACCTGTTCGTTGCCGGGACGATGCTTGTCGCGCTGGCGGCCGTCGTGACCAGGATGGTGGCGGGACCGCCCGTGCTGGGCTGGTACCTGCTGGCCTGGGCGCTGTTCGCGACCGCTGTGTGGTGGGCCCGGAGAGTGCCGGAACGGCGCCTGGGCCCCCTGGTCGTCGTCGGCGGCATCGTGCTGGCGACAATCGGGCTGGTGACGCCCCCGAGCAGCAGCACCGACTCCTTCCGGTACGCCTGGGACGGCCGGGTGCAGGCAGCGGGCATCTCGCCCTACGACCATCCACCCGCCGACCCGGCGCTCGCCGGACTGCGCGACGACTGGCTCTTCCCTGCCGACTGCGGGGGCCCCGTCCTGTGGCCGCTGCCCGGCGGTGGCTGCACCAGGATCAACCGTCCCACCGTGCCCACGATCTACCCTCCGCTCGCGCAGGGCTACTTCCTGCTGGTCCACTGGCTGTCACCGGAGGGCTCCCGGCACAAAGCACTGCAGCTCGGCGGCTGGGCGATGGCCGTTCTCACGCTGCTGGCGCTGTCGCGGCTCGCGGGCGCGCGGCGGGCGGCGTACTGGGCGTGGTGCCCGGCCGTACCGGTCGAGGCCGTGAACAACGCGCACGTCGACATGCTCGGCGTGCTGCTGGTGGTGCTGGCCTTCGGCGCGGTTCGCTCTCGCGGCGCGTTACTCGGGGCCGCCGTCGCGGCCAAGCTGCTGCCCGCCACGGCGCTGCCCGGCGCCTTGTCAGGCGTGCTGGCGAACGGGGTGGCGTGGCGGCGCCTGCTCGGCATCGTCGTGCCCGCCACACTCGTGGTCACGCTGTCCTATCTGCCGTACGTGCTGTTGTCGAAGGCGTCGGTGGCGGGCTACCTGCCGGGCTACCTGCAGGAGGAACGCTACGTCGGCGGCGGCAACCGCTACGCCGTCCTGCGCTTGCTCATGCCGGACTCCTGGGCCCCCTGTTCCGCAGCCCTGCTGCTGGCCCTGGTCGTCCTGGCCGTCCTGCGGTACGGCGACGCGGAGCGGCCCTGGCAAGGTGCGCTGCTGGTCAGCGGCTCGCTCCTGCTGCTGTTCACACCCGGATACTCATGGTACGCGCTCCTGGTCGTCGCGCTGGCCGCCATGGACGGGCGGTGGGAATGGCTGGGCGCGGCCCTGGCAGGCGCCATCGCCTACGCCACCGGACCGGCAGCCACCGACAGCCCCGCGACCGCTTTCTACGCCGCGGCCGCACTGGCCGTGCTGATCGGCTGGTCCGTACGTCGTCCCCTTCGAGCGGAAACACGCCAATGATCATCAAGACCGTCGCCGCGAGGTTCACCAGCCGCTGGCCCCGGCCCGTACGGACCACCCTGATCCTGGCGGGAACACTTGCCGCGGCCACCCTCCCGACCGTGCCGGCGCTGGGCCGGCGGGCCGGCAACCCCTCCATCCTCCCGCTGCCCTACGGCGTCCATCTCGTCATCGTCGTCGCCGTCATCGTCCTGCTCGCGGTGGCGGAGCACGTGTGGTCGGCAAGTCGTACGGACCGAGCACGCTGAGTCAGCGCAATCCCGCGCGAGACGCGAAACCCCGCGCGAGCTTACTCGCGCGGGGTTCCGTCACACCCTCGGTCAGGACCAGGGCTTGAAGTAGGCGACGGTGACCATGTCCACCTCCGTGGCGTTGGGCGGGGTGCCGCCCGTGCCGCTGGAGCCGGTCACGAACACCCGGACACCGTCCTTCGCGGTGGCGTCGACGGCCAGGCCGCGCGCGGCGTCGGCCGCGGCGACCTCACCGTCGTAACGCCCCGTCCAGACCGGTTCGCCGCTGACCGCGTCGTAGGCGACGGTCACGTAGTCGGTGCCCTTGGACTGGTCGTCCGAGCTCTGGCCGGCGACGACGACCTTGCCGCCGTCGGGCGTCACCCGGACGTTCCAGGCGTAGTCCTCGTTCTTCGCCTGGCCGTCGAAGCGCTGCAGCCACAGCCGCTCCCCCGTGGCCGGGTTGTAGGCGATCGTGGTGTAGTCGCCCCCGCTGCCCTCGCCGGTGCTGTTGCCGGTGACGTACACCGTGCCGCCGGGCGCGACGGTGATGTCGTGCGGGGTGTCGCTCTCGTGCGCCGGGCCGTCGTAACGGTCCGTCCAGAGCTGCCGGCCCGTGGCGGTGTCGTAGGCGATCGTCTCGAAGTCTGTCAGCGTTCCGGGGTTGCTGCCGGCGCCCGTCACGACGACCGCCTTGCCGTCGGCGGTGACCGCCATGGCGGAGGGGATGTCGAGGCCGTTGTCGTCGCCGTTGTGGCCGGCGTCCCACAACTGCTCGCCGGTGGCGGCGTCGTAGGCGACGGTGCCCCAGTCGGTCAGGCCGGTGCCCTCCGGCCCCGCGCTCTGACCGGTGACGAAGACCTTGGACCCGTCCGGCGTCAGAACGACCTTGCGCGCGTCGTCCGTGCTCGACCCCTTGCCGTCGTACCGGACGAACCAGGACTGCTCGCCGGTGGCGGCGTCGTACGCGACCGTGAAGTAGTCGTTCTTGTCACCCTCGCCGGGCGAGGTCATGCCGGTGACGTAGACCGTCCTGCCGTCCGGCGAGACGGCCGCGTCGCCGGCATGGTCGGAGAAGGCTCCCTGCTCGGTGTGCCGGCGCGTCCACAGCTCCTCGCCGGAGGCGCTGTCGTACGCGATCGTCACGGCGTCGATGCCGGAATCGGTGCCGCTGCTGCCGCCGACGACGAAAAGCCTGCTGCCGTCAGGGCTGATCCGCAGGCCGGACGGCTCGTCGTACGCCTTCGCCGGGCCGACGTAGCTCTTGCGCCACACCTCGACACCGGTCGCCGCGTCGTAGGCGATCGTGGCGATGGACGGGCTGAGCTGCCCGGGCGAGGTGCCGTAGCTGACGCCGGTCACGTAAACCCGCTCCCCCTTGGGGTCGAGGACGACGAACTCGCCGGAGTCCGAGCCGCCGGTGACGCCGTACGAGGCCGCCCAGTTCTCCTGGACCGGGCGCACCACCATCGGGATGCGGACGGCGTGCTTGTCGTGCTCGTTCCAGGTGAGGTAGCCGCCCGCGTACGCGTTCAGCGGCGCGCTGGTGCGCGTGAACGTGACGGTGAACGACTTGGTCTCGCCCTTCTTGAGCCTCAGCTTGCCCGGCGACACCTCGGCCTTGATCCCGGGCAGGCCGGTGATCGAGGCGGTGTACGTGGCGGTCGAACGGCCGACGTTGGTCACCTTGCGGGTCACCATCTGCGTGCCGGGCAAGCGGCCGACGGCGACCGAAGGGGTGTTCAGGTCGCTCGCGTCGAACGAGTGACCCTCGCCCTTCAGCTCGTCGCAGGCCTCCTGGGTCACACCCCTCGTGGTGCCGCACAGGAACGCGATCCAGTCGTCGGTTCCGCTGTCGTAGACCAGGCCCGGGTCGGCGGCCCGGTTCGGGGCGGCGTGACCGGCACCCTGGCTGAAGATCACCGACGGTTCGGTGGCCGGGCCGTCCTTGACGTCGGTGCCGGTGGTCATGAGGGCCGACTTGATCGCCATCGGCGACCAGCCGGGGTGCAGGTCCTTCAGCAGCGCGGCGAGGCCGGCGATGTGCGGAGCGGCCATCGAGGTGCCGCTGGAGACGTTGAACTCCAGCCCGTTCGCGCCCGGAGGGGCGAACGCCGCGAGAATGTCCTGGCCGGGCGCGATGACATCCGGCTTGAGGACGTCGCCGCCGGCCGCGGTGATCGGTCCGCGCGAGGAGAACTCGGCGGTGTACGGCGCAGGGGTCGTGGTCGTGATGACGGCCTGCTGGATCGTGGCGGTGGCGCCGCTGGTGGCCGCGTAGTCCTTGATCGCCTGCCGGTCCTTCATCGCCAGGTGCACGGTGGGGATGCCGGTCAGGTCGGTGTTGAGCGACTCCTCCTCGGCGATGTTGACGAGGACGGTGCCGACGCCGCCGGCCTCCGACACCGCGACGCTCTTGTTGACCCGGGGGGTCACGCCACGGTCGCAGACCACGATCTTGCCGTTGACCTTGGCCGGGTCGAGCACCGCCGTGCCGCCGTTGTCGCGGGCGGCCCAGCACTGCGCCGCCTTCGCCGGGTCGGCGCCGGGCAGCCCCGCCGCGGAGGCGTCGATGAGCGGCGCCGGGCCCGCCGCGGCGGGGGCCAGCGAGGCGCCGCTGAGCGTGGCGCCGTTCCCCAGCTTCACCGAACCCAGCGTGGAGCGGTTGTGCGTGCCCGCGGCCACCGTGGTGATCCACGGGGACGGGTGCGCCACCGTGGACGCGGCCGGACCGCTGTTGCCGCCCGCCGCGGAGACGAACACGCCCGCGTCGGCGGCGGCCAGGAAGGCGATCTCGGCCGGGTCGAGGAAGTCGGTGCTCGTCCCGGAGACCGAGTAGTTGATGACGTCCACGCCGTCGGCGACCGCCTGGTCGATGGCGGCCACCAGGTCGGAGGTGTAGCCATTGGCCGTGGAAGCGTCCTCGGCCGACCACAGGGCCTTGTACGCGGCGATCCGGGCGCGCGGCGCGATGCCGCTGATCTCGCCGAAGCCCGCCGCGGGGCCGGTCACCCGCACGTCGTGGTTGCCTCCGGCGGTCGAGGCGGTGTGGGTGCCGTGGCCGTTGTAGTCACGCGGCGACGCGAACTCCCACGGCATGAACTCCTTGAGCCCCTGGTCGCCGCCCCAGGCCTCGTTGAAGTGCCGGGCCGCGACGATCTTGCCGTTGCACAGGGAGGCGTCCCAGGAGTTGTCCGGGCCGCTCTCGTCGCACGTGCCGGTGAAGTCGCGAAGCTTCGCGTACGGCTTGCCGTGCGGGGCCGGGTCGGCGAAACTCTCGCTCGTCGGCCAGATGCCGCTGTCGATCACGCCGATGACGAGGCCCTCGCCGGCACCGCCCTTCTGGCCGCCGCTCGGGCCGCCGAGCTGGTCCCAGAGGCCGCCGCGGGCGTCGAGGCCGAGGAACGACGGTGTCGAGGAGGTCGCCACCGAGACCTTCTTGTCCTCGGTGACCGCCACCACGTCGGGTAACGCGCGCATCTCCGCCGCTTCCGCGGCGGTCATGCGGGCGGCGAACCCGCCGAAGGAGTACACGTAGTCATAGATCTTCTTGCCGCCGGTCTGCTTCAGCGCGGCGTCGTGCCGACCCTTGAGGTGGCCGACGTAGTCGCGGACCTTCGCGGAGCGGGGCGAGATCTTCTCGCCCTGCTCGGGCTTGGTCCTGGCCAGCCCGGCCACGTCGCCTTCGTAGGTCGCGACAGGCTCGGGGGCCATCTGCACGATATAGGTCTTCGGCTCCTCGGCGCCGGCCGTCATGCCGGCCGTCGCGCCGGCCGGTGCGGGCCAGGCGAGCCCTGACGCCACCAGCGCCGTCAAGGCCGCGGTCACCGCCAGCCGTTTGGGGATTGCCGGGGATGTGGACTGATGCATCGTCGCCCCTCTGTGCGTCTCCGCGCGTCACGCGGACGATCGCTGAGGCTAGGGAGCGCTACACGTATGCGGCATCCGTACCGCATACGGATTTTTGGGCGGTACTTAACGGAAGCCAAAGATCCGGTAACCTGTTCGAGCTGATACGCCACCAAGAGCTCAGGTTGGGGGTGGTTGCATGCCCCCGGGCCCCGCCCCCACGGGCTCACTCTCCGACGCCCTCGTCGGCCGGCGCGCGGAGCTGTCCCTCCTGCGCGCGACCGCCGGCTCCCGTCCCTCCCTCGCCCTGGTCGAGGGCGAAGCGGGCATTGGCAAAAGCCGCCTGGTCGCCGAACTGCTCGCGACGCCCGACCTGACCCGGACGCGACGAATCGTGGGCCAGTGCGAGCAACTCCAGGAACCGCTGCCGCTGTCACCGCTGCTCGACGCGTTCCGCCTCGCCGAAGCCGAACTGGCACACTCCAAGCCGCCGAACCCCGTCATGGGAGCGCTCGCGCCGCTGCTGCCCGAGATCGCCGCGCACCTGCCCCCACCCCTTCCCCCGCTGCCCGACCAACGAGCCGAGCGACACCGGGTGTTCCGCGCCGCCGTCGCGCTGCTCGACCACCTCGCCCCGCTGGTGCTCGTCCTGGAGGACGTGCACTGGGCCGACGGCAGCACCCATGACTTCCTCGCCTTCCTCGCCGCGCACATGCCCCGCGACCTGACGGTGATCCTCACCGCCCGCACCGAGTCCGGCGTGCTGCCGATCCGCGAGGCGTTCGCCCGGGCCCCGTCCGGACCCGCGCGCACCATCAGCCTCGCGCCCCTGAAGCTCCCCGAGGTTCAGCAGCTCGCGCGCGCCATCCTCAAGACCGACCTCCCCCGCACGTTCGCCGAACCGCTCTACGAGAAGACCGGCGGCATCCCGTTCGTCGTGGAGGAGGTGCTGCGCACACTGCTCGAACGCCTGCCCGCGAGCGAGATCCCGGCTCACCCCGGCGCGCTCGCCGACCTCGCCGTGCCGACCGTGCTGCGCGACGTCGTCCTGCAGCGCCTGTCGTCCCTCGACGACCCGGCCCGCGACATCCTCACGGCCGCCGCCGTCATCGGCATGACACCGGACGACCGCATCCTGGCGGAGGTCAGCCAACACAGCCCGCCCGAGGTCGCGCGAGCCCTCGCCAAGGCCCAGGCGGTCGGGCTGCTGCACGAGGAAGACGGCCACTGCCGGTTCCGGCACGCACTCGCCAGGCAGATCGTGTACGAGTCCGTCCCCATGCCCGGCCGCCGCTGGCTGCACCTACGCACCGCGCGGTCCCTCGAGTCCGGCCCAGGCCCCCGCCCCGTGGCCCGGCTGGCCCACCACTTCCGGCACGCCGGACGCACGGCCGACTTCGTCACCAACGCCGAGGCCGCCGCCGACACCGCGCTCTCCCACGGCAACGACGCCACAGCCGCCCGCTTCCTCCTCCAAGCGCTGAACGTCCGGGAACTGGCGAGCGACGTCCGCGTCCGGCTCGCCGTCAAACTCGGCCGTACGGCAGTGGACGGGCTGGCCCACGAGGAGGCCGTCCCCATCCTGCAGTGCCTGCTCGCCACCGAACCCCTGCCCGCCCCCGTACGCGGGGAGCTGCGCTTCGCACTCGGCCGCCTGCTGCGCCAGCACGGCGAGGCCCGGGCGGGCTACCTGCAGATCGAGAACGCCATCGACGACCTCGCGACCCGGCCCGAACTGCTGTCGCGCGCGCTCGCCGTGCTGGCCGCGCCGGAAACGGTCGCGGACCGGCACGTCAGCGAGCACACCGCCCGCTGCGACCAGGCGGAGGAGGCCGCCCGCCGCAGCGGCGACGGCGACGCCTTCATCTCCGTACGGATCGCCCGTGCGTCGCTCCTGGTCGAGCAGGGCGACCCGGACAGCTGGCGACTGATCGACGAACTGCTGCGCGACAACCGGTTACGGGCCAACCCCAGGGAGCACGCCCGCGCCTGCCTCAACTGGGCCCAAGCCGCCCTGCACATCGGCCGGCTCGACCGCGCCGAGGCGCTGCTCGCCGAAGGCCGCCAGGTCGCGGACCAGGCCGAGTACCTGCGGGTCGCGCAGGTCGCCGAGCTGGTCAGCACCGCCGTCGAGCACGCCGCCGGACGCTGGGACGGCCTCCACCGCCGCGCCGCCCGCCTCGTCCGGGCCACGTCCGCGTTCCCCGCCGCGTCGCTGGACTCACGGCTGCTGCGCGGCGCGCTGCTGACCGCGACCGGCCCGGCCGAGGAAGCCCAGGCGTGCCTGGACGAGGTGGTCGAGGTCGCCGGACAGGTGGGAGCGGTCTGGCCACTGGTCGCCGCCCGTACGGCGCTGTCACGGCTGGCGCTCACCCTGGACGACACCGAGGCTGCGGTCGCGCACGCCTCCGCCGCGCTCGCCCTCGTCCGCGCCAAGGGCACCTGGGTGTGGGGCGCCGAGAGCGTACTGTGCCT
Organism: Nonomuraea terrae; assembly: GCF_004348995.1. Classification (GTDB taxonomy): domain Bacteria; phylum Actinomycetota; class Actinomycetes; order Streptosporangiales; family Streptosporangiaceae; genus Nonomuraea; species Nonomuraea terrae. Next base: position 5,478 of record NZ_SMKQ01000007.1, on the reverse strand, counting down.
GGTGGAAGCCCTCCACGCGCGCGGCGGGCCGAACCAGGCAGACGCCGAGGCGGTGGCCAAGGCGGTGGCCAAGGCGGCAGCCGAGGAGTTGCGCGCCGGGATCGACGGGGCCGACGCGCCGCTCGCACGCGCGGCACTGCTGACCGCCCTCGCCGTCCTGGCAGGCCCTCCGGACGCCGCTCGCGCCGACGCACTCCTGGACGAAGCCCGTACGACCTTGCGGGAAGCCGGGCTGCGCTACCAGGAGGCGCTCGCCGGCGAACGCCTGGGCCGCCGGCGTTGCGAGAGCGGCGCACCCGGCGGCGGACCGCTGTTGGAGGGCTCGCTACGGGCGTACGGCGAGCTGGGAGCCGATCGTGACATCGCCCGCATCTGCCGGATCATGCGCCGCAACGGGGTGCCGATCCCGTACCCGTGGCGGGGTGGTCGGCCGTCCCACGGGCAGACGTTGTCCGTACGGGAGCGCGAGGTGGCCCGGCTCGCGGCAACCGGCAAGACGAACCAGGAGATCGCGGACGTCCTGTACCTGTCGCGACGGACGGTGGAAAGCCACGTCGCGAACGCGCTGCGCAAACTCGGCGTGCCGTCCCGCAAGGAACTACGCGGCCTCCCCGACGACTAGCGCGTCAGGACACCGGCGTCGCGGCGGACGCCTTGGCCCTCCGTGCCGCCAAGAAGCGGAAGGGCAACCGTACGAGGGCGACGAGGAGAGCCAGCCCGAACAACAAGTCCACCATGACGAAGACCGCACTCCCGCCGAACCACGTGCTCGCCCAGCCGCCGACGACCGGAGTGACCATCATGCCGATCACATATCCGACGATCGTTAATATTTCGCTTTTCATGACGGAATCGTAGGACCTGGACCCATGCCGTACGGCATCCCGGCGAGCACCCCTGACCTCATGGACGCGCCCGAACTCGCGGTCCCTACCAGCGGCCGCCCTTGACGAGCTGCCCGCGAACCGCGCCGTCGGCGAACTGCTTGGTGTGCAGGTTGGCGTACCAGTTCTTCGGATTGGCCTTGATCCCGTTGAGCACGCCGCCATCCTTGACGACGACGGAGCCGACGCTCGTGTTACCGCGGGTCTTGCCGTTGGCCAGCAGGTCGATCACGACGGGGCCGTTCACGCCCGCCTTGCCGCGGTGAATGTGGAACGCGGTGGGCCTGGCGACGTTCTTCCACTGCACGAGGAAGTACAGGCGGTTGCCCTGGATACGGAACTTGGCGACAGCCAGCCCGTTCCGGTCGTTCACCTTCTTGCCCTTCTCGCGGACCTCGTTCCTGCCCAGGAGCACGGAGGCGAAGTAGTAGCTTCTCGCCTGACTCGCCGAGGCCGTGGAACCAGTGGAAAGGGTCGAAACAGTGGAGGCGGAGATGGCCGAGGCTCCGGCCGGCACCGACATCGCGCCGATGGCCAAAGCCGCGGTCGCCACGCCCATCACCGCGCGGCCGGCCACGCGCTGCCACGAAATGCCCTTGTCGCCGATCTTCTGCATGGTGTTCATCGAAGCTCCCATTCTCAACGCTGCGGAGTCGTCTCGTTCGGACGTTCCAGACGTTAGAGCGGAGCCGCCACCTCGTTATACGTCGAAATCCACACACCACGGCGAGTGCGTACAAAGCCATACAGGAAAGGCCTTCATCGCCGGCGCTGGAACACCTGGGAGAGCGTCATGGCCACTCCCCGCGCGCGGCTACCCGACCTCTGCGCCGTCACGGGCCCGGGATACAGCCCTCGTGGACGACGCCCACCGTTTCCCGCACGGCGCCGAGCCCGCCAGGCACGGCGTGTGGGGCTCTGGGTTGTCGGAGGCGTACGGGCGAAGCCCGTTCGTATGTGTTGTGAGTGTGACCTAGTGTGGCTTATCCAAGATGCTGCCCTTTACATTGTAGATTTCTAGCCTGGGGCCGTTCACGCCATTCGGCCTGGGACTGGTGATTCGTCATCGCGCTGGTCGTCAAGCTCGCCTACGACCAGTTCGCGTAGCGGCCACAAGTGAACCTCATCAGGGCGGCGCCTACGGAGATCCCGGTCCGCCTTGGGGGCGGCCGGGCCGTCACGCCGGATTCGCTCCGCGACCGCACGGGCCCGTTCGGAGTCGTGATCACGTGGCTGGAAAAGGATTGGACGGGCTGATGCACGGGCTTGTAGCTTGCAGGCGACCGTGACACCGCCCGAGGAGGTGAGACCCATGAACGCTGTATCGATGTGGGTGCTCCCCCTTCCCGTCACGATCGGGCGACTGACGTAGGTGTCGCCGGGAGCGCCTCGCCAACCAGGCACTCCCGAAAGGCAACACCTATGCACTCTCAGCAGGTCACCGCCGAGCCGCCGTCGAACGACAGGGTCGAGCGTGACTCCACGGTGGGCGACGTCCCCGGAGTTCGCTGGTCGCCGGCCTCCGGCGCCGATCGCGCGCCCTTCATCTTCGATGTGATCATTGCCGGGTGCGGGCCGACCGGTGCGATGCTGGCCGCCGAGCTGCGGCTGCACGATGTGCGGGTACTCGTTCTGGAGAAGAGAACCCAGGCCGCGTCGTTCGTCCGCATAGTCGGTCTGCATATTCGCAGTCTCGAGCTGATGGCCATGCGCGGACTGCTGGATCGCATTCTCCAGCACGGAAGACAGCGTCCGGCCGGCGGTTTCTTCGCCGCCATCCCCAAACCCGCGCCCAAGGGCCTGGATTCCGCGTACGCCTATCTGCTGGGCATCCCGCAGCCGGTGATCGAACGTCTGCTGGAAGAACATGCGATCGAACTGGGTGCGCAGGTCCGGCGCGGTTGCGCGGTCGCCGGGTTCGAGCAGGACGACGAGGGTGTGACCGTCGAGCTGGCCGACGGGGAACAGCTGCGTTCGCGCTACCTCGTCGGCTGCGACGGCGGGCGCAGCACGGTGCGTAAACTGCTCGGTGTCGGCTTCCCCGGCGAGCCCTCACGGACCGAGACGCTGATGGGCGAGATGGAAGTGGGCGTGCCGCAGGAGGAGATCGCCGCCAAGGTGAGCGAGATCCGCCAGCCCTATCAGCGATTCTGGCTCCAGCCCTTCGGCGAAGGCGTCCATAGCGTCGTAGTCCCCGCCGCGGGAGTCAGCGACCGCGCGAAACCGCCCACCCTCGAGGATTTCAAACAACAGTTGCGCGCCATCGCCGGAACCGATTTCGGCGTGCACTCCCCGCGCTGGATGTCCCGCTTCGGGGACGCCACCCGGCTGGCCGAACGTTATCGGGTCGGGCGGGTGTTGCTGGCCGGCGATGCGGCACACATCCATCCACCCATCGGCGGACAGGGCCTCAACCTGGGCGTTCAGGACGCCTTCAACCTCGGCTGGAAACTGGCCGCACAAGTCCGCGGCTGGGCCCCGGAAACACTGCTGGACACCTACCAGGCCGAACGTCATCCGGTCGCCGAGGACGTGCTGGACAACACCCGCGCCCAGACGGAGCTGCTGTCGCCCGAACCGGGCCCGCAGGCCGTGCGCAGGCTGCTCACCGAACTGATGGACTTCGACGAGGTGAACCGCCTTCTGATCGAGAAGATCACCGCGATCGGCATCCGCTACGACTTCGGCGAAGGCCCCGACCTGCTCGGCCGCCGCCTGCGCGACATCGACGTCAAACAGGGCCACCTCTACGGTCTGCTGCATCGCGGCCGCGGCCTGCTGCTGGACCGCACCGAACGCCTGACGGTCGGCGGCTGGTCAGACCAGGTCGACTACCTCGCGGATCCCACTGCGGTGCTGGATGTCCCGTGCGTCCTGCTACGCCCCGACGGCCACGTCGCCTGGATCGGCGACGAACAGCAGGACCTGGACGACCACCTCTCCCGCTGGTTCGGCAAGCCCGCCGGCTGATTTCGCCTGAGCAACCGAAATGGCCCGAAAGGACCGGAACGGCCAGTAGCGACTGACCACCGGAAGGCTGGAGGCGGCATCTGCCGTGGTGCTGGGGCATGACGAGCATCCGAACGAAAAGTCCCGTTAGCGGGTGCCTCCTTCGGCCGGTCCAACCTTGGGCCTGCCGGCGGCCAGCAATCCGGATGAGCCGAACTGGGACGAGCACGTCTCGTAGATCGACGTCACATCGGCGTATCGAAAGCGCGGTGCGCCGAGGCGACGCGCGGTGGAGCCTCCAGAACCGAGCCCGACGGCTGTCGGGCTCGGTTCTCACCAGGTCACCCGCAGCGTGTGTACGCAGTACACGAGGCTGAAGACTCGGAAGTCCACCTGCTCGTACGGATCGGCCAGGGCGACGCCGGGGAAGCGCCGCAGCAGTGCGGGGAAGGCGATGCGCATCTCCATCCGCGCCAGCGGCGCCCCGAGGCAGTGGTGCACACCATGGCCGAAGGCGACGTGACCGGCGGCTCCCCGGGTGACGTCGAGTGTCTCGGGATCGTCGACGAAGCCGGGGTCGCGGTTGGCGCGGGAAACGAGCGGATCACGAGCGATCCCGCGGGGATGGCGTGCCCGGCGATCTCCACATCCGTCGTGGTCGTGCGCGGCGGCAGCGACTGCACGACGGACAGCCAGCGCAACAGCTCTTCCACGGCGGGCTCGACCCGCGCCGGATCCTCGCGGATCATCAGCGACGGCACCGGCAGCGCGAAGTGCGCCACCAGATCGGCCGGCTTGCCGGCCCTCTCCAGATCATCCGAAGCCGTCTGGACGATCTCGTTGATCCGCGGCTCCAGCCTGCGCATCCGCCGTACCGTGAACTCGGGGGTGAGCATCCGGCGCAACCGCGTGTGCTCGGGCGGATCGAACCCGATCAGCTGCCCGGCCCGCATCGTGGCCAGCTCGTCGGCGTTCATCTGCCCGGATCCCGCGAACGGTGTCAGGGCGCTGCTGAACCGGGCCGGATCCGCCAGCACCTGGCGGACGTCCTCATAGCGGCAGATCACGTACGCGGGCACGAGCCGCTCGCGGGCGCGGCATCTGATCCGTCCGCCCTGGCCGTGAGGCGGGCCAGGACGACCGGAGCACCGTGGTGGTGGAAGGCGTCAGCCAGTTCGACCGCACCCCCCACCGCCTCCGAGCCGGTGGGGGTGATGGGGAGGCCGACGACGAGGTTCTGCGGATCGACGAGAACGCGTGCGGTCGTCGTGTCGATCGTGGTGACGGGCATGAGCGAGCCCCCCTTCCGAAGATGTCGTCCGGAAAGGCAGCCGCTGAGTCCCCGAGAGTGAGGTTCGGGGGGGAGCCCTTGTTCTCCGGGCCCCGGGTGGTGGAGTTCCGAGAACAAGGGCAAGGTCAGCTCAGGGCTGGGTCTCGAGCCACTCCTGGAAAGTGGGTCCGGCGAGCCTGGCATGGGGGCTGGGCAGGAACCCGCCGTTGGCGGCGATCTCGGCGTCGGGGATGCCGGCCCCGTCGACGCCGACGACCTTGATGCCTCGGCGGGCACCGAGGAGCCGGCCCGCCTCGGCCATGATCTCCTTACGGGGTCCGGCGATCTCGGGGATCGGTGTTCCTGGGGTGGCGG